>NZ_KV792390.1:62624-152111 GCF_001808215.1 Serratia sp. HMSC15F11 | reverse complement strand
GACCATAGATTCCGTTTTCCAAGCGGACCCCAATATGGGGCTCATGTCCTGCTACGTAACCCGTCAGTAAAGCCCTGCTGCGCACCTGACGCTAAGCACTAACCCGCCTGCAGTTACCTGGAGGAATACAGGCCGCGAAGCTTTCTTGCCTGCGTCTGATGTGCTTCCGCACCGGCATTATTGACCTGCTCATGCACGAGAGCGGCTTTTTCTCCGGCATTCAGTTCGTTAAAAGAAGAAGACGAGGTCTTTGAATTTGCATCACTGCCGGACAGCATTTTTTTATGTTCCTCAATCATTTTCTGATGCGCATAGGACGCGCTGTTGTTCATAAATGAATGAGCAACAATGGCCCTTTCATGTTCATTCATTTCAGAGAATGAGGGCGTGTTGTTTTTATTAACCCTGTCCGGTAAGTTTTCATGCGTCGAGTAATTCACATGACTGACGGCTGAGGC
Organism: Serratia sp. HMSC15F11; assembly: GCF_001808215.1. Classification (NCBI taxonomy): domain Bacteria; kingdom Pseudomonadati; phylum Pseudomonadota; class Gammaproteobacteria; order Enterobacterales; family Yersiniaceae; genus Serratia; species Serratia sp. HMSC15F11. The sequence goes on along the minus strand of NZ_KV792390.1, from coordinate 151,653 downwards.
ATTATTAACAAATCGATGTGCTTCATGGGCAATATCACTGGACTGAGCAAAAGCTGCCCCACAAAATAAAGCTGTAAACGCAGTGGTCGTGATTAATATATTCATGTGTAATTACCTTCTGAGGTACATAAAAGATGTCCTTATGATCATATATAAAAATAATCAACCTGTGGGGAAGATGACGTAAATGTAATACAGCTATGTACATTACACGATTGTAATGAATTTGTTTCTTAAGGTGTGCTAGATTCATTTCATTGTAAGTGGATGAACCAGTAATTTAATTTAAATCGGTTCTCGAATTCTGTCAGTAACCATACTTTAAATAAGGGAATGCGCATGCTGTTGAAAACGTCTCGACGAACTTTCCTGAAGGGGTTAACCCTCTCTGGCGTAGCCGGAAGTCTTGGCGTATGGAGTTTCAATGCGCGTTCCAGTCTGAGCCTGCCAGTTGCCGCATCCCTGCAGGGTACTCAGTTTGACCTGACCATTGGTGAAACGGCCGTCAATATCACGGGCAGTGAGCGTCAGGCCAAAACAATCAATGGAGGCCTGCCGGGGCCCGTTCTTCGCTGGAAAGAAGGTGACACCATTACCCTGAAGGTCAAAAACCGTCTTAATGAACAGACGTCCATTCACTGGCACGGCATTATTCTTCCGGCCAATATGGATGGTGTTCCGGGGCTGAGTTTTATGGGCATAGAGCCTGATGATACCTACGTTTACACCTTTAAGGTTAAGCAGAACGGGACTTACTGGTACCACAGCCATTCCGGTCTGCAGGAACAGGAGGGGGTATACGGTGCCATTATCATCGATGCCAGGGAGCCAGAACCGTTTGCTTACGATCGTGAGCATGTGGTCATGTTGTCTGACTGGACCGATGAAAATCCTCACAGCCTGCTGAAAAAATTAAAAAAACAGTCGGATTACTACAATTTCAATAAACCAACCGTTGGCTCTTTTTTCCGCGACGTGAATACCAGGGGGCTGTCAGCCACCATTGCCGATCGGAAAATGTGGGCTGAAATGAAAATGAATCCGACTGACCTCGCGGATGTCAGTGGCTACACCTACACCTATCTCATGAACGGGCAGGCCCCGCTGAAAAACTGGACCGGACTGTTCCGTCCCGGTGAAAAGATACGCTTACGGTTTATCAACGGATCGGCAATGACCTATTTCGATATCCGTATCCCCGGGCTGAAAATGACGGTCGTGGCTGCAGATGGCCAGTATGTAAACCCGGTTACCGTTGACGAATTCAGGATTGCCGTTGCCGAAACCTATGATGTCATTGTGGAGCCTCAGGGTGAGGCCTATACCATCTTCGCACAATCCATGGACAGGACCGGTTACGCTCGAGGGACACTGGCCACGAGAGAGGGGTTAAGTGCTGCCGTTCCCCCCCTCGATCCCCGTCCTCTGTTGACCATGGAAGATATGGGTATGGGGGGAATGGGACATGATATGGCAGGAATGGACCACAGCCAGATGGGAGGCATGGATAACAGCGGAGAGATGATGTCTATGGACGGTGCTGACCTTCCGGATAGCGGGACATCCTCCGCGCCCATGGATCACAGCAGCATGGCCGGTATGGATCATTCCCGGATGGCCGGAATGCCGGGTATGCAAAGTCATCCTGCGTCAGAAACGGATAACCCACTGGTTGATATGCAGGCGATGAGCGTCTCTCCGAAATTAAATGATCCGGGTATTGGTCTTCGAAATAACGGAAGAAAGGTTCTCACGTACGCGGATTTGAAAAGCCGCTTTGAGGATCCTGACGGACGTGAACCTGGCCGTACCATAGAACTGCATTTAACCGGCCACATGGAAAAGTTTGCCTGGTCATTTAACGGAATCAAGTTTTCAGATGCCGCACCGGTGCTGCTGAAATACGGTGAGCGGCTCAGGATCACGCTGATCAACGATACCATGATGACTCACCCCATTCACCTGCATGGTATGTGGAGCGATCTGGAAGATGAAAACGGTAATTTCATGGTTCGTAAACACACAATAGATGTTCCCCCTGGTACAAAACGCAGTTACAGAGTGACAGCAGATGCGCTTGGCCGCTGGGCGTATCACTGCCATTTGCTCTATCACATGGAAATGGGAATGTTTCGTGAAGTCCGGGTGGAGGAATGATGCGAATGAAGAGAAATTTGAAGGCCATACCTGTTCTGGTCGCCGGTTTGTTTACCTCACAGCTTTCTATTGCGGCGGGCTCCGTCTCTGCAGATCCCCACGCCGGGCACGACATGTCTGCCATGCAGATGCCAGCAGATGAGAATTTCACTGAGATGACGTCAATGGAGCCCATTGTAACTGAGAGCAGAACGCCAATTCCGCCTGTTACCGATGCCGACCGGAAGGCTGCATTCGGCAATTTACAGGGGCATGCGATTCACGACAGTGCGATTAATTATCTGGTTCTGCTGGATCAACTGGAATGGCAACGGTCGGATAACACCAACAATTTCAGCTGGAGTGTTAACAGCTGGATTGGAGGCGACACAGATCGGATTTGGCTAAAGAGTGAAGGTGAACGAAGCAATGGGGAAACGGAGGCGGCTGAAGCGCAGTTACTCTGGGGACATGCGGTTGGCCCATGGTGGGATTTGGTTGCGGGTGTCAGGCAGGATTTCAGACCTGCTTCTGCCCGGACCTGGGCTGCTGTCGGTTTTCAGGGGCTGGCACTCTATAATTTTGAGTCTGAAATTACGGGTTTTGTCAGTAATGGCGGAAAAGCAGCCCTTCGTCTGGGAGGAGAATACGACGTTTTACTGACTAACCGGCTCATACTCCAGCCATCCTATGAGGTGAATTTCTACAGTCAGGATGATGAATCGCGGGGTCGCGGCAGGGGACTGACTGACACAGAGCTGGGGCTCCGGCTGCGCTATGAAATACGCCGTGAGTTTGCACCCTATATAGGCGTTTCCTGGAATCAACTTTACGGAAAAACATCCGATATGGCGAAAAGAGAAGGTGAGAAAGACCATCAGGTAGTATTCCTGGCGGGAGCCAGAATCTGGTTTTAACGCACTGATATAAAACACTCAACTAAACAGGTAAATAAAATGTCGATTTTAAATAAAGCCATTCTTACAGGTGGCCTCGTTATGGGCGTTGCTTTCTCTGCTATGGCCCATCCGGAATTAAAAAGCTCTGTGCCACAGGCTGATTCAGCCGTAGCGGCCCCGGAAAAGATTCAGCTTAATTTCTCGGAAAATCTGACCGTGAAATTCTCAGGTGCAAAATTAACGATGACGGGTATGAAAGGCATGTCATCACATTCTCCGATGCCGGTCGCGGCAAAAGTGGCGCCAGGCGCTGACCCTAAATCGATGGTCATTATTCCGCGAGAGCCTTTACCCGCTGGCACTTATCGTGTTGACTGGCGCGCGGTTTCTTCAGATACGCACCCTATTACCGGTAATTACACCTTTACAGTGAAGTAATATTATGAACGACCTGATTATGATTGTTATTCGTTTTCTTCTTTATCTGGATTTGATGGTAATATTTGGATTGCCATTTTTTCAGATATATGGAATAAGCGGTGTCAGACATGAAACCTATAACCTGACTAATTTCAGGTCGTTTATAACCTTTGCTGTTGTTACAGGCATCATTCTTACTGGCATTAATATGCTCCTGGTATCTAATGCCATGAGTGGAGTAACTGACCTCAGAGAATTATCCATCCATGTTATCGAGATGGTGATAGAAGAAACTGATGTGGGTATTAGCTGGATTGTCAGGCTCTGTGCCCTGTTTACCACACTCGGTGCTTTGTTCCTTTACACTAATAAGAGAGTATTGTCCTGCCTGCTGATGACGATGAGTGGGGGCGTGGCGCTGGCTACACTTGCCTGGGGAGGACACGCCGTTATGCATGACGGTCTGCATTACTATCTCCATTTACTGAGCGATCTGACCCATCTCGGCGCTGCAGGTGCCTGGACAGGTGCTCTGGTTGCATTTGCTATCCTGCTGATGCGCAGAAACGAGCATAATGCACAGAGCGTCATTGTGATATCTGACTCCCTGGCAAAATTTGCCACGGCAGGAACGGTGATTGTTGTAGCCCTGATCCTGAGTGCGCTGGTCAACTATCTGTATATTGCTGAGGGTAACTTAACTCCCTTATTCAACAGTTCCTGGGGGAGGATATTGCTTGCCAAGACGGCTCTGTTTGTTCTGATGCTTCTTCTGGCTGCAGCAAACCGGTTTCACCTGGGTCCCCGGCTTGAAGTTATGGTCAGGGAAGGGAATTATGGTCGCAGCGTTGCCCTGATGCGAAACAGCATCCTGACAGAATTCGTTGTTGCGATTATCATTCTGGGCGCCGTAGCGTGGCTCGGAATGCTTGCTCCGTCTCAGGTCAGCTAGGGGACAGCCAAAGCTCATGCGTGAGATTTTTACTTTCATATCAGCGAGTTGACCATGCAGCGTATTTTAATCGTTGAAGACGAACAAAAAACAGGTCGTTACCTGCAGCAGGGACTGGTTGAGGAAGGCTATCAGGCCGATCTCTTTAATAATGGCCGCGATGGTCTCGGGGCCGCGTCGAAGGGACAGTATGATTTGATAATACTGGACGTGATGCTGCCTTTCCTCGACGGGTGGCAAATCATCAGCGCACTGAGGGAGTCCGGGCACGAAGAACCGGTCCTGTTTTTAACCGCAAAGGACAACGTGCGGGACAAAGTGAAAGGACTGGAGCTTGGCGCAGATGACTACCTGATTAAGCCCTTTGATTTTACGGAGCTGGTTGCACGTGTAAGAACCCTACTGCGCCGGGCACGCTCGCAGGCCGCAACAGTCTGCACCATCGCCGATATGACCGTTGATATGGTGCGCCGGACCGTGATCCGTTCGGGGAAGAAGATCCATCTCACCGGTAAAGAATACGTTCTGCTTGAGTTGCTGCTGCAACGCACCGGAGAAGTGTTACCCAGGAGTCTTATCTCGTCCCTGGTCTGGAACATGAATTTTGACAGTGATACGAATGTGATTGATGTCGCCGTGAGACGTCTGAGAAGTAAAATTGATGATGACTTTGAGCCAAAACTGATCCATACCGTTCGCGGTGCCGGATATGTCCTGGAGATCAGAGAAGAGTGAGGTTCAAAATTTCCCTGACCACACGCCTGAGCCTGATTTTTTCTGCGGTGATGCTTACGGTATGGTGGTTATCAAGTTTTATCCTGATTAGCACCCTTAATGGCTATTTCGATAATCAGGACCGCGATTTTCTGACAGGTAAACTTCAGCTCACCGAAGAGTTTCTTAAAACAGAGACGTTCCGGAACAAAACGGATATTAAGTCATTATCAGAAAAAATAAACGATGCGATGGTAGGGCACAATGGTTTATTCATTTCTATAAAAAACATGGAAAATGAAAAAATTGTTGAACTCTATGCCAAAAATTCTGTTGTTCCAGCGGTCCTGCTTAATAAGTCGGGTGATATTCTCGACTATATGATCCAGACGGAAGAAAATAACACCGTGTACCGCAGTATCTCGCGGCGGGTTGCCGTGACGCCGGAACAGGGTAAAAGCAAACATGTCATCATTACGGTTGCCACGGATACTGGGTATCACACCCTGTTTATGGACAAACTCAGTACCTGGCTGTTCTGGTTCAATATCGGTCTGGTCTTTATTTCTGTTTTTCTGGGCTGGCTGACCACACGTATTGGTCTGAAACCGTTACGGGAAATGACCAGTCTGGCTTCCTCCATGACTGTACACAGCCTGGATCAGCGTCTAAATCCCGATCTGGCTCCGCCGGAAATCTCTGAGACCATGCAGGAGTTCAATAATATGTTTGATCGCCTGGAGGGGGCATTCCGGAAACTGTCAGATTTCTCGTCTGACATCGCGCATGAGCTGCGCACACCAGTCAGTAATCTGATGATGCAGACGCAGTTTGCACTGGCTAAGGAAAGGGATGTTTCGCATTACCGCGAAATTTTATTCGCTAACCTGGAAGAACTGAAAAGGTTGTCACGAATGACCAGTGACATGCTTTTTCTGGCACGTTCAGAGCATGGTCTGCTGCGGCTGGATAAACATGATGTGGATCTGGCAGCCGAACTGAATGAATTACGTGAGTTGTTCGAGCCCCTGGCAGACGAAACAGGAAAGACAATCACGGTTGAAGGAGAGGGCGTTGTTACCGGAGACAGCGATATGCTCCGACGTGCTTTCAGTAACCTGCTTTCCAATGCAATCAAGTATTCTCCCGATAACACCTGTACAGCGATACACCTTGAGCGTGACAGTGACTGTGTGAACGTGATGATTACGAATACGATGTCCGGCCAGGTTCCCGCTAATCTGGAACGTTTGTTTGACCGGTTCTATCGCGCAGACTCATCAAGGTTCTACAACACGGAAGGCGCGGGGCTGGGATTATCAATTACAAGGTCGATCATTCATGCTCACGGCGGCGAGCTGTCAGCAGAACAGCAGGGGCGGGAAATTGTGTTCAGTGTGCGTCTGTTAATGGATTAATACCGTTATTCAGGAGAAACCCGGAAGGTGACAAAAATGTCATCGTTCAGTCACGCGATAAACAGAGTCGGTTTTTTATAATCAGCCATAAATCAGGACAGCGTGATAATTCAATCGCCCGGTTCCTGGCGTGATGATCAACCAGCCCTGAGATCAAATGCTTTCTCTGTTATAAGCATTGATTGTTCGGGTATGAAAACACCGGAGACCCAACCATGAAAAAGATCCTTGTATCCTTTATTGCCATGATGGCTGTCGCTTCATCTGCCTGGGCTGCAGAGACAATGAACATGCATGACCAGGTAAATAATGCCCAGGCGCCTGCCCATCAGATGCAATCATCCGCTGAAAAAAGTGCAGTTCAGGGGGAGAGCATGAAAATGATGGATATGAGCGGTCACGATCAGGCCGCAATGTCCCATGAAATGATGCAAAACGGCAATTCTGCTGCCCATCAGGACATGGCTGAAATGCATAAAAAAATGATGAAATCCAAGCCAGCAGCTTCTAACGAAACAGCAAAATCATTTTCCGAAATGAACGAGCATGAGAAAGCCGCTGTTATGCATGAGAAGGCGAATAATGGTCAGTCTTCCGTTATTCATCAGCAGCAGGCTGAAAAGCATCGCAGCCAGATCACCCAGAATTAACCCGCAGCTCCACTTGTTAGACCCTCATTTGACGCCGAAGTCACTGGCTTATGCTCCCGTCCGGGAGCGTTTTTTTCCCATTGGACTGCCCCCACGACCGTAGCCACAGATATTCAGGTTTACTTCTGCGATCCTCAATCTCCCTGGCAACGCGGCTCAAATGAAAATACAAACAGATTACTCAGACAGTATTTTCCAAAAGGAACTGACTTATCAGTTCACAGCCAGCAAAGACTAAACAGTGTTGCCAGGCAGCTCAACGAGAGGCCAAGAAAAACGCTAGACTATGAATCACCCGCAGAGCGTTTTAACCAATGTGTTGCATCCACCTGTTGAACTCACAGCTCAAAGCGGACTTGTAAGCACAGGGGGGAGGATAGGGATTATGAATGGCATTCATTAATTTCTGGAATTGCCTACGAAGCAATTCCCCTCTTCCATAGATGCCTCAAGAGGTATTAACACTGACTACAGCCAAAAGAACGCTCTTGACGGCTGTAGGATTTGGTTCTCTCTTTAGCGAAGTAACTCAAGCGAAACGTCAGTTGATCATATACCTCGCTGTAACCGTGGGAGTTAATATCCAGGTAATAAAGTGGGTTATCGGGAAAGCGGGCTAGCGTCCAGTGCTCTGGGCGGTGACTAAGCTGCAAAGCACTCAACCAGGCCTCTCGTATCAGAGACGCCAGGCCCGTCCCGCCTTCTTTGTAACTTCCCAGTCCATTGAACGTATCGTTATTCACGAACAACACCATGTGGTAATGCGATTTCTGATTAATCTCACCCACCTCCCGAACCCAGGCATCGCGAAGGTGGCATGGATATGTTCGTGTGCCCTGTTTCAACTTACTTCTGTAGCGTGCAGCAATCTTCGCATCGAGGGATTCAATGAAGCGAGATATCAGGCCCTGTCGGTTAATGAGCATATTGTCAGGAAGACGCAGGTCTACCCGTACCGCCATTGTGCGTGCGTGTTCTGCAGTCGCGTTATCGATAACGCGTAGAATACGTTGCAGGTAAGTGGTGTTGAATGGTGCGTGTCGTCTATCGAGACAGATATTGTCAAACATATAATTTCCTTGGGTAATGAATTACGGGCAGGGCAAAGCCTTACCCGTAATAGGCAGTTAAAGGGATTAAGGATTTAAAGGGGGGTAAGACCAGCCATTAAGGCTATCGTGTATGAGTAGCCGTATACGGGTGTGGCATTGAGATGATATTGTTTATATATCAGTTGGTTAATTAATATTACCAACCCGTCATGGATTATGAATTACGAATCCACCAGCACCAGGGGCCGGATGATGGAAAGTGATTGATTTTTACTCCGAAGTTATATGCCCCCATATAATAGCTTTCTGGTGTACCAATCAATCCCATGATTGCCTGGTACGTATCACTAAATTCGTATCTCCCGACTGTATATCCCTTTTCTGCATTGAGGGCAGCGTTTCTCACCACCATACGACAGGCCGCACATGGTACATTGCCATTGTGTGGTCGTGATGACCGGTGGGAGTTGTGCCAGAAGGCGCTGTAGCTTAGCCACTGCTGAAGGCTTTCCATTGACGGGGGCCAGATAGGGGCATTGCAGCAGTGCTTCTGGTTGTCCCTGAAGTATGTCGTGTTCGAACCAGGGCGGTGACGTTATGGTGGGTGGATGGAAAATCAACGGGCACTGGCAGTGATGGCAGAACCACTCGTCATCGCCTGAATTCAGTTGGCTGACAGCGAAAATCTCACCGGTTTTACGCTGTGCGATATAGCATTTTGGTATCAGCATTATCCGTCCCTCACATCGGCTGGGTGGCACGAATGTAACCGTCAGTCAGCGTCTTCAGTCCCCGGTATGCCCGCTGTTTTACTGCCAACCATTGCGTCAGCGTGTCAGGCTGTGGCAGATGCAGCGCATACCATTCCTCCATATCCTTACCTGTTGCCAGCTCACACCAGCACAGCAGGGTCAGCGCCTGGCGCATACCGGGCTGTACATTAAGCCGGAATAACATCTGTAACTGGTTTGCCAGCCGACTTTTCCCCAGTCGATAACATTCGCTAAGCAGCACACCGGGCAGAAGGGCATAATCGGTGTGTTTAGTCAGACCGGGGGCGGAAGTACATGATCCCAGTCGGCCGGTGCGGGTGACCGGCAGCAGACACTGTGGAATGACGACTTCTGTTACGCTACTGCCTGGCATCGGGCAGGCGGTTATCGCCAGCCTGTGCCACTGCGAGATGTGCTGCTGGCATAAACCGTGGAACAGACTGACGCGGGTAAAATCATCCAGCCAGGCCTGGTAATGGTTGAGTAAGGGTGAATTGTTCATTTCTGATATTCCTTAAATGAGTAACTGACATGCAGCCGTAAAACTCCGCAAGAGGCGGATACGAGATGACGCACTGGTTTTGGGTTAACGAACGGGAAGGGGTTTAGCGCTGAGGACGGGATGCATCAATACGGGCCTGCAGCCAGGCTTCGACTTCGCTTTGCAACCAGCGTGAACTTCGACCCAGTTTGATGGGTTTTGGAAAGAGGCCATCCTTGATGAGTCGGTAAATCCATTTATCACTGACCCCCAGCAGGCGGGTGATAAAAGCCATATCGACGAACTGGTCTTCAGACAGGGAAGGTTTACTGGTCATGATTTGATTCTCCGGTAGCTGAATGGGTACCGGAGTCGGGTGATTAAACGTTGCTGCCCGCTCCGGCATAGCAACCGGTGCTGCTGTAAAAAACTAACTAAACTTCCTCGGTCTGCCCTGCCTGGCTGGCGAAGGAATTTCGTTGTATCCCCAGATTGGTAATCCGTATTTCTGGTCTTCTTTTGCCAGATAGCTGGCTATACGTCTCAGGCTGTTTATGGCATCGTTATTGTGATATTCCACAACGTTGTTAATGTTGTCCCGATGATATGCATTTGGTTTGCATCGCTGAGATTTGCCTTCACCATGGGTAATCTCTAGCCACAGTTCTTCTGCCCGTAAAATGAACGGGAATGACTTTTGATGTTCCTGACCATTAAGATAAAAAATCGCATGAGCATGAACTGCCCCTTCTGATGTCCATTCCAGCACCCAGAAACAACCACAGAGTTGAGGCATTTGCATTACAGCCAGGGTTAAATCCCGGAGGTCATCCTGTATCTCAAATGAAGAATTACGAATGAATCGGTTGGTACCTCGCTGATAATCAAAATCCATTCTAAACGCCAGTATTTTAGAGTGACGCATCAGAATCTGATTAAGATGGTGATTGATCATATTCAGGAGGAAATCATCGGGAGTGATTTTTTTAAAGTGTGGGTAATGTCTTTTCATTGTGTTATTCCTTTGGGTGAGTTCAAAGGAACAGCAGGAACTGTTTTTTTGTAATGTAACCGGGGATGTTACCTACCTGGCAGATCCAGTTCATTACTATCAGCAATGCGCTATCCTCTGGTGGGATAGTTGTTATATGCTGAGATCTACTTCCCTATAATACCAATTAACCTTAATTATCAAAAATACGTTTAAGAACTAGAAGACTGCTACGACTTATAACCGGGATGCGAAGAATTTAACTTTATAGAAAGGGGACTTAGCTCGTTAAAGTATGACTGGTGCTCTTATGTTAAGCGGATGCCGGGAACCATATTGACGAGGGGGGTTATTCCGCAAGCAGTGTGAAGTGCCACGGTAGCAGTTTGATGATCCAGCTTACCGACCAAATCAAGCACATGCTGAAGGCGGAACTCTGGCTCTACATCATTCAATTTGCACGTCCCTGCCAGACTATAGCGAGAGCAATATTTGAGCTCCCACATCAACATCGCCAACACGATTCGCTGATGGCTCCATTTAACCAGAGCCTCCATATCGGAAGGTTATTCCACAGGTGACGCCGAGTGTTTCCGGTGAAACGGCGGGCAATGGTGGTTACGTCACTACCCTGTATACGTATACCTCTGTCAGCTGAAAATACCCACCTCTCTGTCAACAGAGAAGTACAGTGGTTGACTACCGTTAAATAATCGAAGCAAAGCATGATGTATCACGGCGATGACCAGTGACCACGAGGTGCTGCTCAACTCTGCATAGGTACCGGTGCAGTTGTAAAAAGCAGCGGCGATCATTTGTGACTTCGTGTTTTACCTGCGAGTTGATGAAGCCGTTTCGTTAAATGTCAGATTCAGTGACCTGTAGCCTGCGCTACCTGAGAAAGATGATGACTTGTAATGTTTCTTCTGCCTGACAAAATAGATGCTTGCATTGACATGGTATTATCCTGTTGGTTTATCACATGACATGCTTGTAACTCATTGATTTTTTATTTTTAACATCTGAATTTACCCTACGTTTTTACTACGTTTTTGTTTTGTTTTTTATTTAACTTTAAATCAATTATTAGTCATTATTTCTATTGTTTTTTTACGGTTTTAATACGTAAGATAATCAAAATCAATCACAGCAATTGGTGAAAAAATGAACGAAGACAGGAAGGGTTACGCTGAAGAAAGCCGCGCATGGGAAAAAGAGCGTGTCGAAAAAGAGTACATCAGGCTAGATAAGCAATTTTCAGAAAAGCACTCGTGGTTAAAAAACAAGCTAAAATGGCTAAATAAAGAACCCCGGGCAGCATTTTTTTATTTTTTTTATCTGGCTCTATATGGCGAAAACACCATAGATAAGTGCGCTCAAAAGGTAGCTAAAAGCTTTGTTGATCCATTTTCAGCAGAGGCACTCGGTACAGTTAAATTTGACCTGACCATAAGTGAAAAACCATCAGTCCATCAGGGGGATGGGGTGGCCTCATTAGGAGTGATGACATCGGACTTCAATCTTGATGTTCCCGAAAATAAACCAGACGCAGAGACATCAGAACCACAAAACAGCTTGTTGTTGTTAGCCTCCGATAAGCAAGAAACTCTGGAGGGTGATTTAGATGAACTTATCAGGATACTTCAACCTTCTACGTTAAAAAATAAACCCGCCAATGGTGTTTTCTTCCCAAACTTTGTTGCACATGTAAAGGGTGTCGAAAATATTATTAGATTCGTTACAAATACATTTTTATATTTAGATGCAAAGAATATCGCCAGTTTGACAACAAAAATAAATGATGCATGGTCTAAAGTTTACGCAGATTTTCCAGAAGTTTTTTCATGGATGGACATTAAAAATGAGGAGCAATGTGTGTGGGTATGGGAAACAATGAAAAACAAAGGTGTTTCGCCCCCACTTAATCCTCTTAATAATTACCAGCGTTGGTATTTTATCTGCGCAACTTTTGATTTCTGGAATGGCTGGACGAATGCGCAGCTTGAAGAGTTGAAGAGGAGTCGTAAAAAAGTAAGTCAGCAATTTCTTGTGTTAACGGAGTCACCTACTGCTCCCCAGAAACACAAAGCAGTATTGATGGATGAGCTTGAAAAAGCCTGGGGTCAGCAACTTCGAAGGAAGAAATCTAAAACTGGCGTCGATGCTTTAAAATTACCTACTAAATCAAAAAAACAGCTTTTCAAATTGTCGAATCATTATGGTGTATCGGAAACGGAAATTATGGTGAATCTTCTTGAGCATAAATATTCTGAAATTATAAAGAGTGATAAAGGTTGAAATTTTAGATGCACACATGTTTCATGGGTGTTGTATTTATTTTAACTAAATAACGCCCTCTCATTCCAAATAATCTCAGACAGATATTATCGGCATGACCATCCCCCTAAACCCACGAGAATTGCTGTGTTCCTCGCGGGTTTTCTTTTATCTGTCAGAGGTGACTTCATGAATGAACACGATGGCCTGCAGGGTGTCACGCAGTCTGTTGCTACGCTACCCGATACAGTCAGAAAACACATTCTGGCGCATATCAGCAAGCTGATAAATTACGAGCCGGTGATTGGTGTGATGGGTAAAACCGGAGCGGGTAAATCATCGTTGTGTAATGCGCTGTTTGCCGGAGAAATGTCCCCGGTCAGTGATGTGTCGGCCTGTACCCGTGAGCCCCTGCGCTGCCGGTTGCAAGTCGGGCGGCACAGCATGGTGCTAATAGACCTGCCGGGTGTCGGTGAAAGTGAGGTCCGCGACCGGGAATATCGGGCGCTGTACCGGCGTCAGTTGCCGCAACTGGACCTGGTGTTGTGGGTGATTAAAGCCGATGACCGGGCGTTGTCGGTGGATGAGCGTTTTTACCGCGAGGTTATTGGCACTCACCGGCATAAGGTATTGTTTGTGGTAAACCAGGTCGACAAGCTGGAGCCCTGCCAGCAATGGAATGCTACCAGCGGCTCTCCATCCTCTCACCAGAAAATCAATCTCAGTCTCAAGCTCAGTGATATCCGCCAGTTATTTACACCATCACATCCGTTACGCGCCGTGTCAGCACGAACGGGATGGGGGCTCGGGTCACTGGTGGAAACAATGATGCGCAGCCTGCCAGCCCGTGCCAGTAGCCCGCTTAGCGCTCAGCTGCATGATAAGTTGCGCAGCGAGCCTGTAAAGTCGCAGGCCCGGGACCGTTTTGGTGAAGCTGCAGGTGAGGTTGTTGATGCAGTTGCTTCGCTGCCTTTTGTGCCGGAGCCGGTGAAATCGCTTATTCTCAGTGTGCGCGATATGGTAGTGAGCACGGTTCGCGCCGTCTGGGATTTCTTCTTCTGAGAGTTTAACCCTTTTCTGTTCCAGTACTTCCAGAGCCCTGTCGCCACTGTGCGACAGGGCTTTCTTTTATCTGTTTTCTGAATCAACAAGGAGTCTGCTTATGACCCGTCTGGCTTCGCGCTTTGGCGCAGCAAACCTTATTCGTCGTGATCGTCCGCTAACCCGTGAAGAGCTGTATCGCGTGGTACCCAGTGTGTTCAGTGAGGACAAACACGAGTCACGTAGTGAAAAATACACCTACATACCCACCATATCCCTGCTGGACAGTCTGCAGCGCGAAGGCTTTCAGCCCTTCTTTGCCTGCCAGACCCGAGTGCGTGACCCAGGGCGTCGTGAGCATACAAAGCATATGCTGCGCCTGCGTCGGGAGGGGCAAATTATCGGCAAACAGGTGCCGGAAATTATTCTGCTCAACTCCCATGATGGCACCAGCTCGTATCAGATGTTGCCGGGATTATTCCGTGCGGTATGTCAGAACGGCCTCGTCTGCGGTGAGTCGTTTGGCGAGGTACGGGTGCCGCACAAAGGAGATGTGGTGAGTCAGGTGATTGAGGGGGCTTATGAAGTACTGGGGATCTTTGACCGTGTGGAAGAAAAACGTGATGCCATGCAGTCGCTGATGCTGCCCCCGCCGGCACAACAGGCTCTGGCACAGGCTGCACTGACGTACCGCTTCGGTGAGGACCACCAGCCGGTGACAGCACCTCAGATACTCTCCCCACGCCGCTGGCAGGATGAGAGCAATGATCTGTGGACCACATACCAGCGTATTCAGGAGAACCTGATTAAGGGCGGGCTCAGTGGACGGAGTGCGAAAGGCGGACGAACGCATACCCGTGCGGTGCGCGGTATTGACGGTGATGTGAAGCTCAACCGGGCTCTCTGGGTGATGGCGGAAGCGATGCTGAGTGGGTTTCAGTCCTGAGCTTGTTATCAATATGTTAGGAAGGGACACTCCTTGTCCGTTTTACCTCCATTGGATTGAGTGTTTTATCACCGCATTCCACGGAGTACCGCGTCGGGCCTGCCTCCGGTGGCAGATAAAAAATAGTTCATTCCATGTCCATACCCTGTCCGCCCCCCTCTTTAGAATCATTTCATATTCAGTCAGTTAATTATTACGGAGATCCGAGATGACACAGGCAGAGCGCCGTCATGACCGGCTGGCTGTCAGGCTGTCACTGATAATCAGCCGCCTGGTTGCCGGTGAAACGCTGAACATGGCGCGGCTGGCTGCAGAGTTTGGTGTGTCAGTCCGTACCCTGCGACGGGATTTTCGCGAACGGCTCATGTACCTCGACCTTGAGTATCGACGGGGGCAATGTCGCCTGCGCAGCACCGGCGGGGGCGTACAGGGCGAGCTGGATGCGCTGACCTTTGCTCACCGGTCCGGACTGGCCGATATCTTTCCGGGGCTGGACCGGCGTCTGGCGGGCATGCTGCTCACAGCAGGAGGGATGCCCTGTCTGGTGTGGCAGCCACCACAGTCTGTGTCACCCGCCATCTCACTGGTGTTCTACCGTCTCGTCAGTGCCATTACCGCCTGCCAGCGGGTACTGTTGCTGGCTGAGGGAGAGCGCTGTGACGGACTGGCCCCGTACCGCCTGATATCACTCGACGGCTGCTGGTACCTCACCGGTGAACTTAACGGGCATATCACCGTGCATCCTCTGACGGCCATTCATGCAGTAACGGTCCTCAATACCACTTTTATCCCGAAAAAACGTCTCAGCCAGCTAACCACACAGGCGGGCTTTATCCGGGCTCTTCCGCACTTCAGTTTCATCCATGAAGTTTTGTCACAGGTTGCTGATAACGGGGAATCGGGATGGACTTCATTTTAATAACCTCTGTTAAGAAGGAAAAGCTATGACCTGGCATTACGAAAAAAATGGCATACGTCACGACAATGTGACCGAAGACGACATCACTGGCCTGATTGTGCGCGGTGAACTGACGGCAACCACGCTGGTGTGGCGACAGGGTATGACGGATTGGCAACCGGTCTCCGCCACCCCGCTGGCTTCGGCGCTGCTCCACAGCACCACACCACCAGCACTGCCGGGGAGCCGCATTCCGGGCGGAGTGGTATGGACGCTGGCATTTGCGCCTTTTATTGGTTATGCGCTCGAGCTTTGGACGGCAGGGCTGAACGGGATGGCGTTTGAGGAAGCGTATGAGGCCGTCTCGGGTGGGCAGTACTGGTTTATCACGCTGTTGCTCAATATCGCTCTAGGGTATCTCGATGAACGCCGTCTGCGTAAGGCCGGAGTGGATACCACCACGTTCGGCAAACTGGCCTGGCTGGTACCGTTCTATCTGTGGCGGCGGGCGAAAACCCTCGGTCAGAAACCGGCTTACTTCTGGGTATGGCTGGCAATGCTGGTTCTGGCCGTTATGGCCTGAATCCTGCTCAGACAACAACATGCCTATATGATGCAATAAAAGGATATCACGATGAAAAAAAGACTCACTACTCTGGCTGTCACAGGGCTCCTGCTGCTCACGACCAGCGCACATGCCTACGATGTCACCGGTCGTCTCACCAACTGGTACGACATGAAGAAAAGCGGCTGGACCTCTGCGAATGGCTATGATGATGTGAAAATGCTCAATGCGCTTGGGTTGAAGGCTGACATCATTGGTTATTATCCGTGGACGAATACATTTTTGCTGCGCCAGGCCTATAACACCCCTCTGTATCTAGCTGACAAAAAAACAAAAACCGTCCGTTACCTGAACCTGAAAACGGCTAGCGGATATGCTTCTGATCTTGATGTGGTGTACCAGGGTGAGGATAACGGTAAAGGGTGTTACTTCAGTATCGTCGATACACAGGTGCAGCTTGAGATGGTTAATAAAAAGGCGGAGCCCCGTGTATTGATGGTGCTGCCTGAAAGCTGCACAAATAAACAACAACTGGCTGCCATTAAGGCCAGGCAGACAGAAAAGGATCGCCAACTGCAACAGTGGGCCTCTCAGCAAAGCCTAAAAGAACTGTGCCGCCGTACCGGTAACTGCTGAGCATCTGATTAAAGACGTTTTAAATCACACCAGATGCCCTGCAAATATATCGGGTGTCATCTGGCACCCATTAATTCAGGAAGAATGCCATGTTAAGTATTATCACTTCAGCCATATCCGCCCTCATTCTGTTGCTCGCCACCTTCAGTGCCAGTGCCGCTCAGCTTCCGGCAAACCTGATGGATAAAGACAATCCCGGCCAGGAGTACTGGTGCCAGGGAAACGACATCAACACCTCCATGTGCTCACTGACCGGTGTCAGCGACGACCATAAATTTGCCCTGATTCAGGACCTGCCGGGCCCGGCCTGTGAAGACTTAAGCTTCGGGGTTATCGACCTGGTGCACCAGACCGGTGTCAACATTCCTTACGACGGTGGTGACTGCAAGGGCGATGTGCAGGCCGGGTTTGTGCGCGGCACGAAAGATAATGCCCTGTATGTGAAGATTGTCCGGGGCAGCAAAACCTTACGGCTGTATAAGGTGCAAACCGGTTACTGACAATCCCCCTACACATGCACACTCCCACAGCCCCTGACGCATCTGCGTCAGGGGCTTTTGTTTTTAAGGTACATCGAATGCCTGAATCTCACATGCTGCCACCGGGACCTTTTACCCGACAGCAGGCCGAAGCAGTTACCCGCCGGTATCGCAACATCGGCATTGAAGACGACCAGGGTAGTCACTTCCGCCTGGTGGTTCGCGACGCCGAAGGCCGGATGGTCTGGCGGGCATGGAACTTTGAACCGGATGCCGGTGAAGGGCTTAACCGTTATATCCGCAGGTCAGGTATCCGCACTGACATTTTCACCCGCTGACCCCGAATCATTTACCACCAATATTTAACCTTCCTGAACCCACTTTATTACCCCATGCGCCAGCCATCGTCGCTGGCATTTTTTATTAATGGAGATATACCCATGACTACAGCGACACAAAACAACCTCGCATCTGCTAACGAATCCGAATTTGAACTGACCGTAACGCAGCTACCTGACGAACAGCGTATCTGCTTCTGGCCGCAGCACTTTGGCACCATTCCACAATGGACAACGCTGGAACCGCATATTTTCGCCTGGATGGGCCGCTTCTGTGCGGATTACAGCGGTGGTATCTGGTCCTTTTACACCCTCAGCAATGGCGGCGCGTTTATGGCCCCTGATGCTGACAGTGACGATAAATGGCATCTGTTCAACAGCATGAACGGCAATGGTGCAGATATGAGTGCAGACGCTGCCGGTATCGCGGTCTGCCTGATTGAATACAGCCACCATGCCTGCCGTACAGAGTGTGACGCAATGACCGCGCACTATTACCGCCTGCGGGACTACGCCCTGCAGCATCCAGAAGCCCACGCCATTCTGCGCATCATTGACTGACCGGAGGAACAACGAATGAAACAGCTTTCCTTTTTACCCGGCGAGATGACGCCACAGGACCGGCATCTCATTCAGCGGGCGCTGAGGATTCTTGACCGGCATCTGCATGAGCCCGGGGTGGCCTTCACCTCCACTCACGCCGTCCGGGAGTGGCTGCGACTGCATATGGCCGCGCTTGAGCGGGAAGAGTTCCGGGTATTGTATCTGGACAACCAGAATCAACTGATTGCCCATGAGACGCTCTTTACCGGCACGATTAACCGCACCGAGGTGCATCCCCGGGAAGTAGTCAAACGTGCACTGCACTTCAATGCGGCGGCGGTGATACTGGCGCATAACCATCCTTCCGGCGAGACGACGCCCAGCCTAGCCGACAAAACCCTCACGCAGCGGCTGGTGCAGGTACTTCAGCTGGTGGATATCCGTGTCCCTGACCACCTGATTGTCGGCGGCAGGCAAATTTATTCGTTCGCTGAACACGGTCTGCTGTGAGGTATGACATGAAAATTATCAGTAAACGCCGGGCAATGACGATATACCGCCAGCATCCGGCCTCACGCATTTTTCGATACTGCAGTGGAAAATATCAGTGGCACGGTAGCGTCTGCCATTACACCGGCAGGGACGTGCCGGATATCTCAGGTGTCCTGGCGGTATACGCCGAACGTCGCCAGGACCGCAACGGGCCGTATGCCTGCCTGATGAGTATTACCCTGAACTGACAATAACGGAGGTTATCAATGAGCAACATCACATGGGGCCTGCAGCGGGATATTACGCCACGCCTGGGAGCCCGTCTGGTACAGGAGGGGAACCGGCTGCATTATTTAGCTGACCGGGCCAGCATCACCGGCCAGTTCAGTGACGCAGAATGCCGGAAGCTGGATGTGGCATTTCCGTACTTTATCCGCCAGATGGAATCCATGCTGACTACCGGTGAACTGAATCCTCGCCACACCCACTGCGTCACTCTGTACCGCAACGGTTTCACCTGCGAAGCCGATACCCTTGGCAGTTGCGGCTACGTATATATCGCCATTTATCCCACTCAGCGCTAATAACTTCCACGAGAGCAAACATGAAATCTCAACCTGCAACAACTCAGCGGGCGGCGAAGCCCTGCCTGTCACCCGTGGATGT
Source organism: Serratia sp. HMSC15F11 (assembly GCF_001808215.1). Classification (NCBI taxonomy): domain Bacteria; kingdom Pseudomonadati; phylum Pseudomonadota; class Gammaproteobacteria; order Enterobacterales; family Yersiniaceae; genus Serratia; species Serratia sp. HMSC15F11. Next base: position 132,286 of record NZ_KV792390.1, on the reverse strand, counting down.
CTGGCAAATGTTACTGACACGTCTGCTGGAACAGCACTATGGTCTCACCCTCAACGACACACCATTCAGTGAGGAACGTGTTATACAGGAACATATCGATGCCGGTATCACGCTGGCTGATGCCATTAACTTTCTAGTGGAAAAGTACGAACTGGTTCGTATCGATCGCAGAGGGTTTAGCTGGCAAGAACAAACGCCATATCTCACGATTATTGATATCATGAGGGCCCGCCGGGATCTGGGTTTATTAAATCGTAATTAGTCTGATACTAACGGTGTCGCTGCTTTCGAGTATGCCTGCCATTTGCTATCATCTCGCTTCCTGCTGATTTATCGACAAAGGTAATTACTTGAATTCAAAGCCTCTGTGCTTTGGGGGTATCTTTGGGGGTATAAGTTAAGATATAACTTGAAAACTCTATGTTTTTCAAGTTATTGATTGGCTTGTTCTAATCCCTTCACCGCCATCCCACCAGCATCATCAGCGCCGTGGTGAGGAAAGCGGGGCAAAAAAATGCCGCCCCTGGGGACGGCATGTCGCTCTTTAGCGCACCAGATGCAAGAAATGCAGGTGCTTTTCGTACTGGTCGAGAATATCGTTGATCAACTGCTCCTGATTCCAGCCCATGACATCGTAGTTCTGGCCGCCTTCTTTCAGGTAGATCTCCGCGCGATAATACTTGTGCTGCTCGGCTTGCTGTTCATCGTTATCCAGCCCGGCCAGAGCGAACGTCGGCGAACTGTAGCCGCGCAGTCTGACTTCATAGATAAAGTTAAGCTCATCGCCCAAATCGACCTCGAAACGAATGCGGTCTTCCGCAGTGGCGTTGATGCTGCTGAGCGTGTTTTGTTTACTCAGCTCTTCCTGCACCAGCGTCATGGCCGGTTGGATAACCTCATCCATAAAGCGCTTAACCAGCGAGCGTTTTGGCAGATAGGCGATATTGCGCAGCCTGCGCTGCCAGGGAATGGGGTTGCGGGCGGCGGTGGGGGCGATGGTGGCCATATTTTGGCTGTCGCGTTTCGTCAGGTCGCGGCGCAGCGCTTTAAGCAAGCCGTAAATGGATATCAGCAAGATGGCCGAGAACGGCAATGCGCTGGCGATGGTGACGGTTTGCAGCGCGCTGAGCCCCCCGGCGATCAGCAAGGCGATGGCGACGATGCCCATCAGCGACGCCCAGAAAATGCGTTGCCAAACCGGCGTGTTGCTGGAGCCGCCCGAAGCCAGCGTATCTACGACCATGGCGCCGGAATCGGCGGACGTGACAAAAAAGACGATAACCATCGCCATGGCGATAAACGAAAGCACGCTGGAGAACGGGAAATGCTCCAGGAAGTTAAACAACGCCAACGCCACGTCTTGCTGCACCGTAGTGGCGAGGTCTGTCGCACCCTGTTCCATAATGAGGTAAATGGCGCTGTTGCCGAACACCGTCATCCACATGAGGGTGAAGCCGGCCGGGACGAACAGCACGCCCGTGACAAATTCGCGGATGGTTCGGCCGCGGGAAACCCGAGCGATGAACATACCGACGAAAGGCGACCAGGAGAGCCACCACCCCCAGTAGAGCAGCGTCCATCCGCCTAACCAGTTGCTGGATTTTGGCTCGTAGGCATACAGGTTGAACGTCTTGCTGACCAGCTCGGACAGGTAGCCGCCGGTATTTTCCACAAAGGATTTCAACAGCAGGACGGTTGGCCCCAACAGCAAGACCAAGGCCAGGAGCAACAGCGCCAGGCCGAGGTTCAGCTCTGACAGAAAGCGTATGCCTTTCTCCAGCCCTGAAACCACCGAAATGGTGGCCAGCCCGGTAATTACCACGATCAAGATCACCTGAACGGTTTCGTTGATCGGCACGCCAAACAGGTGGTTAAGCCCGGCGTTGACCTGCAACACGCCATAACCCAGCGAGGTTGCGACCCCGAACACGGTGCCGATGACGGCGAAGATATCGACGGCGTGGCCGATAGGGCCATAAATACGTTCGCCGATGATCGGATAAAGCGCAGAGCGCAGAGTCAACGGCAGGCCATGCCGATAGCTGAAGAAGGCCAGAATCAACGCCACGATGGCGTAGATCGCCCAGGCGTGCAGCCCCCAGTGGAAAAAGGTCAGGCGCATGGCCTGTTTGGCCGCCTCGACGCTCTCGGGCGTGCCGACCGGTGGCGAGAGATAGTGCATCACCGGTTCTGCCACGCCGAAGAACATCAGGCCGATGCCCATCCCCGCTGAAAACAGCATGGCAAACCATGAGTGGTAGCGAAAATCGGGTTGCGCATGATCGGGGCCAAGTTTGATGTCGCCGTAGCGGGAAAGCCCCAGAAACGTCACGCTGAGCAAAATCAGCGCCACGGCCAAAATATAAAACCAGCTGGCGTTGGTGAAAATTTGTTGCTGCAGAAGCTTGAAGTTCTTGTCAGCGACGTCGGGGAAAAAGGCGGCGAACGCGACCAGAAGAAAAATGAGGACTGCAGAGGTGAAGAATACCGCTTTGTTGATATGGCTTTGCGGCTTTTTTAGGGGGGTGTCTTTCTCACTCATAAATTAATTTATTCCATTTGTTTGATTATCGCCCTGAATGGAGGAGAGGTGTAACCTGTTATATCGTAGCAAAATAGTCAGGCTGTCGGTGCCGGTCAATAGGGCGGAATTACCGCTGCCTGAGTGCGGTAATTCCGAGTTATTCCGTGTTGCCGTTAGTTAAATAAAAATGCCAATAGTCCGGTCACCTTATTTTTATTTTCCCATCCTTCCAATTTCATGCAGGCATTAACGAATTCTGTTCTGCGCATTTCATTGCTGTCCGAGGGGAAAGCGCCGCCACCGGCGTTGGGGATCTCCGTGCCGTTGATCGTCATGGAGGAGAAGGTCGGCGAGCTGGCGTGCAAAGACAGGTTCACGGGATAGCGCTGTTCGGCTTCTTGCCGGCAGTGGGTTCTGGCCGCTTCAAGGGGCGTTGGGGTTGCCGTTTGCGCTTCCCATTTCTCCGGCGTGGCACAGGAAGACATCATCAATGCGGCGGTGATAACTGCATATTTTCGCAAAGTAAAAATCCATTTCTAAAATAAAATCTCCTTGATTCTACCCCCAGCGTGCCGCGATGGCCCGCTCAATAAGGTGAGCGGGCCGATGTGGCGAGTTAACTGAGGATATCTTCGGCGATCACCTTAAACAGCGTGTCTATTTCGCCCAGGGTATTGTAGTGCATCATGCCGATGCGCAGCACGCCGCCGTCCTGCAACCCCAGTTGCTGGATCAGGCCCAGCGCATAGAAATGCCCGCTGCCGGCGCAGATGTTGTGCTGCCCCAGGCGGCGGGCGATCGCGTCAGGCGTCTGGCCGCTGAAGGTCAGGGCGAAGGTTGGCGTGCGGCGCGTGCTGTCCGCCTGTGAATGGCCGTAGAGCCGCACGCCGTCGAGTTTCTGCAGCCGTTGCAAAAAGTGGCGGCACAGCGCCTCTTCATGCCGGTGGTAGGCGGCGAAACTCTCCTGCAAACGCTGCCTTAACGGCGCGCCCGGCGTCCCCCACTGCGCCAGATAGTCGATCGCTGCCGCAACGCCGGCCAGCGCCTCGAAGCTTTGCGTGCCGGTCTCGAAACGGCCGGGGCCGACATCGGTGGCCGGCTCGACTTTGTACGGCCGTAGGCGTTGCAGCCACTGCGGCGCGATATAGGCCATGCCGACGTGCGGGCCAAAGAACTTGTAGGCGGAGCACACCAGGAAATCACAGCCCAGCGCCTGCACGTCAATCAGGTTGTGCGGTGCATAGTGCACGGCGTCGACATACACCTGCGCGCCGACCCGATGCGCAGCTTCGACGATGGTTTTGATATCGACGATGCTGCCGGTGACGTTGGAAGCGTAGCTGACCGCCACCAGGCGGGTATTGGCGTTGATGCGCTCACACACCTTTGCGGCGTCCAATGCGCAGTCGGCGCCCTCCAGCGGTATCTGATGCACCACGGCCCCTTGGTCTGCGGCGGCTTGCTGCCAGCTGGAGACGTTGGCGTAGTGATCGAGCGCGGTGACGATGACCTCATCGCCGGCCTGCCAGTCGCGGCTGATGATGCGGCTGAGATGGAAAGTCAGCGTGGTCATATTCATGCCGAAGACGATATTGTCGGGCGACGGCGCATTTAACAAGGCGCGCACCGATTCTCGCGCCTGGCCCATCACCTCGCCGGTGACCCGGCTGGAGAAGTAGTGGCCGCCCAGGTTGGCGTTGTATTTCCCCAGGTAGTCCGTCATTTTTTCCAGCACGCCCCGTGAAACCTGTGCGCCGCCGGGGCCGTCGAAAAAGATCGCCGGTTTGCCGTCGACGTGCTGGGACAGAGCGCTGAATTGGCGTCGGGCGAGTTCGGGCGTAAAGATCATGCTTTCCCTCCCCGCGCGGTGAGGACGAAGAGATCTAAGTGGCCTTCTTCTGCGGGGCTCACGGCGTTGATCGGCGTGGCGTTGTGCCACAGTTTGCTGTCCGCCAGTAACACGGCTTCACCGTCCGCCAGCGCTTTTTTAAAGAAAGGATCGTGGCGGTTGTCGTCGTACAGCATGATTTCACCGCCGACGATATTGTGCCGGTGAATAGCGATCATGGCGATATGGTCGAAACCGTCCTGGTGAATGCCTTCCGGCGCCACCAGCGTATCTTTCTGGATGGCGACCACGCGCATTTGGTGGATCTCTATCTCGGCACCCTCCGGCAGTTCGTTATTTTCGGCAAACAGGTTGCACATCTCCGCCATGCCGGCGCTCTGCAGCACGGCGCTGTCGATAGGCTCGAAGCGGCGCACCACGTTGCCCTGGAAGTGGTTGATCTGATCGGACTGCATGAAGGTGCGCGGCCCCACTTCGGCGACGTTGGGGTTGAGGTATTTGACGACCGAATAACGGCGCAGGCGATATTTGCCGTCGGCGTGTTGCGTGTGGGGCAAGGAGGAAAACGAAGGCATCAGTTGTTGGGTGGCTTGCGGGCTTAGTACAGTCATACTTATTACGTTTTCGTGTTTCTGTAACATAATCACCTCTAATAATAATAATTTCTGATGTTGTAGGGGGTAATTCGATTGAATTGTAGACGACTCTATAACCAACGCAATTTGGTGGTGGCGAGGTGTGACGGCGGTCGTAAAGCTGGATGAACGCCCGCGCTAAAAGGGGGAGAATAAGGGGGAGATGAGAATGGTGTCGCCATGATTCGGCGCGGATGATAGCCGCGCCGATTGACGTTAAGCGATGGGCGCGCGGCCCTTATGTTCAGAACGTCTCGAAATACAGCTCGCGCAACAGCCAGGATATTTCGTTGTTGGTGCGATTAAGCGTCTCGATTCGGCGAACCCCTTTCGCTTCGGCGCGCAGATCGAGCAGCAAGTTGCGAATCTGCTGGAATAACGGGGTTTGCGGGCTGGGTTTGGCTAACTGTTGCCCGCACAGTTTGATACCGGCGTCGCAGCCGGTGGCAATGTCCGTCAGGCAGCATGGGCAGGTGGTTTTTTGGCGCGCCATATTGCGGCATTGTTGCCCGATTACCTGATTGAAGTGGCGTAATTGCAGGCAGACTTCCCGCGAGTTCAACGGGTTGGAATGGATTGTCATCGGTTTCAGCTCCCTTGTCTGCGCCTATATTGGCACTTACCGATGAAGATAACCACGGACAAGCAGAGGGGGTATCGCCTTGTTTTGTCTGGAAACAACGAAAGCGATGAGGCCCGCGGTGGCGGGCCGGGAGCGTCAGGCGCGTTTAAACAGATTCGCCGCCTGGAACAGCGCAAAGGAGCTGAACAGCATCTCGATGCCGACGATGGCCGTCACCAGCGTGACCGATGCCGCCGGGCCTGAGCCGATCAGCATCCAGGCGATGATCAAATCGAGCACGCCGATAACGAACTGCAGCCAGTTGCCCGGCAGCCCGCGGCGCATGTAGCCCGCCGCCAGGCGCGCGATGCCACCGAGCGCGAACAGCACGGCGAGGTACACCGCCAGCGCCAGAATGCCCGCCAGCGGGCTGGTGATGAACACATAGCCGATAATCAGGTAGGCCACGCCCAGCAAAATGCCGCCGATCATCGGCCAGGTATTCTGCGCCCGGTTAGCGATCATGGCGATAATCAGCCCGGCGCCGCTCAACAGCAGCAGGATGCCGACCACGATGCTCAGCGCTGCGCCGGAGGCGAAAGGATTGACCAGGCACAGTATCCCGCCCGCCAGCAGCAGGAAGGCGATGATCAGCAGGGTGGTGCGTTGCTTTTTGAGCAGTTCTTCGCTCAGGAGGGGCAGATTATTGCGGTCGAGGTTCAACATGACAGTACTCCATATCGTCGTTGGGTAATTAATCAGTCATCCTTACCTGTTTAGCATAGACCGTCTGGGGGTTTTTGACTGACCCGGCGCAAATGTTACACTGTGCGGCTGACGCGTATCAGAACCGAAACGACGACTGAGGACTGGACTTGAGCACAGGAAGCAAATGGGCTGGGTGGCGCCGCATCGCGGTGTGTCTGACATTGGGGCTGTTGTTGGCCGGATGTTCGGGTAAAAACACCTACAACCGCGACTACGACAAACTGCCGAAGGGCAGCTACACCGGCAAGTCCTACACCGTCAAACGGGGCGATACGCTGTACTACATTGCCTGGATCACCGACAGCGAAGTCAGCGATCTGGCCAGAATCAACAAGATACGCCCGCCTTATAGCCTGGAAGTGGGGCAGAAACTGCGGCTGAGCGGCAGCGCACCGACCAAAACCGCCGCCACGCGCCGTAAAACCTCTTCTTCTTCCGCCGCGATCGCCAAACAAACGCCGCCGCCGGGCGCTGCCCGCTGTTGGCGTTGGCCGACCAGCGGCCGGATCGTGCAGGCCTACTCCAATTCAGATGGTGGCAACAAGGGCATCGACATCGCCGGCAAACGCGGCCAGCCGATCTACGCTTCCGCCAAGGGCAAAGTGGTGTACGTCGGCAACCAGCTGCGCGGCTACGGCAACCTGATCATGATTAAGCACGGCGAAGACTTTATTACCGCCTATGCGCACAACGACACCACGCTGGTGCGCAACGGCCAGGATGTGAAGGCGGGGCAGAAGATCGGCACCATGGGCAGCACCGGCACCGATTCGGTGTTCCTGCACTTCCAGATCCGCTACCGCGCTACCGCGCTCGATCCGCAGCGCTATCTGCCGCCGCAAGGTTCGTCGCCGTCCTGTTAACGTCAATCTGGCTCCTTGCGGAGCCAGATGTCAGTTACTTCAGCGGCAGGTAAAGATCGGTCACCAGTTCATATTCCGCCACTTCGTGCACGAAGTTGTGGTAGTGGAAATAGAGCGGAAAATCGCGCAGCTCCTCGCCGCTGGCCGGCAACCACTCGCGGTACAGATAATGGGCACTTTCCGAGAGCCCATCCAGTGAGCCGTGATGGCGCAGCAGCGCGCAGCGCCCGGCCGGCAGCGTGCTGTTCACCACGCCGAAGGCGTTGTCCTCGGGGATCGGCGCAGTAACCTCGCCGCAAATGAAGAAGCGGAAGTCCTGCGCTTCGGTGGTGGCCGGATCGTGCGGTGCGATGCCGAAAGTACGGCTGCTTCTGACCGGCGACAGGCCGCTGGTTTTGCGCCACTCGATAAAGCGCGCGGCGGTTTCGTTGACCAGCGCGGACGGGCCACGATGTTCGATCATCGCCACCGGCGTGGCCGGGAAGTCGACAATGTCTACCTTCATGGGTTGTTTCCTTTTGTGTTTCGGCTCGGGAAAGCGCTGCTGCCAATCGATCCAGGCCGGCCGTTTGCGAAACTGGCTTGGCGTTTGGCTGAACGCCTGTTTGAAGGCGCGGCTGAAGGACTCCGGGTTTTGAAAACCGGCGTCCAGCGCGATGTCAATCACCGGCTCCAGCGGGTTATACGCCAGGCGGTACGAGGCGCGTTTGAGCCTCATCCACTGGATATAACGCCACACCGAGATGCCGCAATACGCGCTAAACTGGCGTTGAAAGTGAAAGCGCGAAAAGTGGGCCACTTCGCTCAGTTTTTCGACGGTGAGTGCCTCGTCCAGGTGGCGGTCGATATAGTCAAAGACCTGCGCAAAGCGCTTTGCATACGTCTGGGTCATGTGATTGTCTCCTCCATGCCTGAACTTTGCCCGAGCCGCCGCCGCTTCTCCTGACGGATGATGCTGAGTTGCCGCCGCAGGACAACGGGATGGCTGCGGCGTTTGCCGCCGGCCAGGCTAAACTCATAACCCCCGCGCGGCCGTGTGCCGCGATCCCGACCGAGAAGATGAATATTACATGATGGATCGTTCCCGTTTGCTGAAATTCCTGCTGCCCTACCTGTGGCCGAAAGACAACCCGCGCCTGCGAGGGTATCTGGTGGTGGCCTTTGTGTTCATGGTGGCGGCCAAGGTCACCACCACGCTGGTGCCGCTGGCCTACAAAGCGATGGTCGATGCGCTGAGCGGCGAGACGGCGAAAATGCTGGCGGTGCCGCTGGGGCTGATCGTCGCCTACGGCGTGGCGCGGGTGGGCGGCGCGCTGTTTGAGGAGCTGCGCAACGTGATGTTTATCCACGTCAGCCAGAACGCCACGCGCCTGCTGGGCGTGCGGGTGTTTCGCCAGCTGCATGCGCTGAGCCTGCGCTTCCATCTGGAGCGCCAGACCGGCGGGCTGTCGTTGTCCATCGAGCGCGGCACCCAGGCGGTGTCCACGGTGCTGTCGCGGCTGCTGTTCTCCATCGTGCCGATCCTGTTCGAGCTGACGCTGGTCACGGCGATCATGTGGCATATGCTGAACGGCTGGTTCGCGCTGGCGATCCTGACGACGGTCGGCTGCTACATCCTGTTTACCGTGCTGGCGGTCAGCTGGCGCACCCGCTTTCGCCGCGAGCTCAACAAGGCCAACGCCGACGCCAACAGCAAATCCATCGACAGCCTGCTGAACTATGAGACCGTGAAGTACTTCGGCAATGAAGAGTTCGAGGCCGAGCGTTTCGACCTGTCGCGCCGGCTGTACGAATACGCCGCCATCAAGAACCAATTCAGCTTTACGGCGATCAACCTGGGGCAAACCGCCATTATTTCGATCGGGCTGATCGTGATGATGGCCATGGCGGCGCAGGGCATTACGCAGGGGACGATGACGGTCGGCGACTTCGTGCTGGTCAACGCCTACCTGCTGCAGCTGTATCAGCCGCTGAACTTCTTCGGCTTTATTTATTCCGAGGTGCGCCAGGCGCTGATCGACATGGAGAACATGTTCGATCTGCTGCAGGAAAAGCGTGAAATCGTCGATAGCCCGGATGCCCAGCCGCTGCGCCTCGATCGCGGCGAAGTGCGGTTCGATGCGGTCAGCTTCGGTTACGACACGCGCCGGCCGATCCTCAAACAGGTGAGTTTTACCATTCCGGCGGGCCACACGGTGGCGGTGGTCGGCGCCTCCGGCGCGGGCAAGTCCACGCTGTCGCGCCTGCTGTTTCGCTTCTACGATGTGCAGAGCGGCGCCATTACCCTCGACGGCCAGGACATTCGCCAACTGACCCAGGCCAGCCTGCGGCAGGCGATTGGCATCGTGCCGCAGGATACGGTGCTGTTCAACGATACGCTGCGCTACAACATCGGCTACGGCAAAACCGGCTCCAGCGATGAAGAAATCGAGCGGGCGGCGCGGCTGGCGCATATCCATGATTTTATCGTCGGTCTGCCCGACGGTTACGACACCCGGGTGGGCGAGCGCGGGCTGAAGCTGTCGGGCGGTGAAAAGCAGCGGGTGGCGATCGCACGCACCATTCTGAAAAATCCGGCCATCCTGGTGTTCGACGAGGCGACCAGCGCGCTGGATACCCAGACCGAACGCGAAATCCAGGGGCACCTGCGCGAGGTGAGCCGCAACCACACCACGCTGGTGATCGCCCATCGGCTCTCCACCGTGGTGGAGGCCGATGAGATCATCGTGCTGGAGGCGGGGGAGATCGTCGAGCGTGGAGGGCACGAGGCGCTGCTGGCCGCGAACGGCCGCTACGCCGCGATGTGGCAAACCCAGTACAGCGAAGAGCAGGAATCGCGCTGACGAGGGCGCTTACCCCAGCGGCTGCGCGGCATTGAGCCGCCGTGCAACGTAGTCGCAGGCGATGCGGCAGTCCTGCTTCAGGTCTGTCTCGTCGCCGGCCAGGCTGCCGCGCAGCCAGAGCCCATCGATCATTGCCGCCAGCCCGCGCGCGGCATCACGCGCCTGCCGCAGCGGCAGCTCGCGGCGGAACTGGCAGCAAATGTTGGAATAGAGTCGCCGATCGTTGGCGCGCTGCAGGCGGCGCAGCACCGGCTGGTGCATGCTGGCGGCCCAGAAATCGAGCCAGGCGCGCATGGACACGGCGTTGGTTTGGCTGGGGTGGAAGTTGCCCTGGATAATGGCGAACAGCTGTGACTGGCTGTCGCTCGCCGCCTGCGCGCGGCATTCGGCCACCGCGTCGCGCAGATCGCGCAGGATTTTGCGCATGGTGGCGCTCAGCAACCCCTCTTTATCGCCAAAATAGTGGCTGACGATGCCGGTCGACAGCCCGGCTTCTTTCGCCACCTGAGACAGGGTGACGCCGGCCAGCCCGACGACGTTAATGGTCTCGAAGGCGGCGTTAATCAGCTGCTCCTTACGCTGCTCCGGAATATCTCTGCGGTACATATTTTCCCCAACTGATAGGCCAATCACACTTTGAATTTGATTGATTGAACGGTCAATCAATACTCTATATGCTGCAAAAATGTCAAATAAATGACGATAAAATGTTAACTGAAGGTTGCATTGAAATCGTCTGTCTTTCGCACCATGGAAGCCTGCCAATGACAACAAAAACTCCTCCATCGCTTGACGAAGAACCTGTCAGATTGAATGCTCCGGTATTTTTCGGCTCGGCGGCGGTGATCCTGCTGCTGGGATCGCTGGTCGTGCTGTTTCCCGCCGCCAGCAAACTGTGGCTGAACGCCGCGCAAAGCTGGGTCGCCGACGTGTTCGGTTGGTACTACATGCTGTTGATGGTCGCCTGTATGGCATTCGTCTTCTGGCTGGCGCTGTCGCGCTTCGGCCATATTCGCCTCAGCCAGGATGACGAACCGCCGCAGTTCAGCTATCCCTCGTGGGTGGCGATGCTGTTCTCGTCGGGCATCGGCATTGCGCTGGTGTACTACGGCGCTTATGAACCGCTGGATCACTTCCTGTCGCCACCGGAAGGCAGCGGCGGCACCGTGCAGGCGGCGCGACAGGCGATGGCGCTGACCTTTTTGCACTGGGGGCTGCACGGCTGGGCGCTGTATGCGCTGATCGCCACCGCGCTGGCCTATTTCGCCTATTGCCGCGGCCTGCCGCTGGCGCTGCGCTCTGCGTTATACCCGATCTTCGGTGAACGCATCCACGGCGGCGTCGGTCATCTGGTGGACAGTTTCGGCATTCTGGTGACGGTGATCTCGATGGTAACCAACCTGGGGATCGGCGCGCTGCTGGTGAACTCGGGGCTGTTTTATCTGTTCGATATTCCGCAAAGCACCGGCGTGCTGCTGGCCCTGATCGTGGTGATGATGGTGGTGGCCACGCTGGCGGCGGTCACCGGCGTCGAGAAGGGCATCGCCATGCTGTCGAACATCAACGTTGGCTTCCTGTGCCTGCTGCTGCTGTTCGTGTTTCTGGCCGGGCCGACGCTGAATCTGCTGAACGGCATGTTGCAAAACCTCGGTGATTATCTGACCTCGCTGGTCAGCCGCAGCTTCGATATGTATCTGTACGGCAAGGCGCGCCAGTGGCAGGGCGCCTGGACGCTGTTCTACTGGGCCTGGTGGGTGGCGTGGGCGCCGTTCGTCGGGCTGTTCATCGCGCGCATTTCCAAAGGGCGCAGCATTCGCGAACTGATTTTCGGCGTGCTGCTGATCCCGCTGGGCTTCACGCTGGCCTGGCTGTCCATCTTCGGCAATACCGCCATCAGCCTGGTGCTGGAAGGCGGGCAGGCGATCCTGGGGCAGGTGGCGCAAAGCGATCCGCCGATGGCGGTGTTCAAACTGTTCGAATACTTGCCCTATACCCAGCTGACCGCCGGCTTTGTGGTGGTGATAAGCTTCGTGCTGTTCCTGACGCCGGTCGATTCCGGCACGTTGATGATAGCGAACCTTTCCTGCCAGGGCGGCTCCGCCCATGATGACGCGCCGGCCTGGCTGCGGGTATTCTGGGCGGCGGTGACTACGCTGGTATGCGCAGGCCTGCTGTATGCCGGCAGTTTCAGCGCGATGCAGACGGCGGTGGTGCTGTGCGGCCTGCCGTTCTCGGCGGTGATCGTGCTCTACATGGTCAGCCTGCGCAAGGATCTGTGCCGTTACGCCATGAAGCCGGTGCTACCCTGAGGCGGTTTATTCGTCTGCACGCGGCCGGTGATGCACATACTCGACGGTCGTGCCGTCCGGCAGGCGCGCATTGAAACAGGCGCTGGTGGGCACCTCCACCGGGCCGAAGAAGATCTCTGCTCCGGCGGCCAGCAGCCGCTGGTGATAGGGATAAATGTCATCGACCAGCAGCGTGCCGACGGTGCTGCGGAAAGGGCGCAGCTGCTCTTCCGCTCCCTCCAGGATCAGAAATGGCCCCACCGCCGCCAGTACCAGCCGATGCTCGGGAAAATCGAAGCGCATGTCCGCCGTTACGCCGTGCAGCTGCTCGTAAAACGCGATGGCGCGATCGATTTCGCCTTCGCCAACGTAGACCCGAATCAGCACGCGTGGCTCACGCAGCGATGAAGAGTCGGCGGTTTTGCGCCAGAAACCGGCTTTTGTCAGTGCTGTCGTCATGTTCATCTCCTTGCTGGTTGCCTGCCGCTTATCATGCCGCCGTTTTTCCATCCGGGGTTGGATCGAGTTGGCATAAGCTAGCCGCGCCGGTAATAACCCGCTCACAGGCGTTAAAGGGCGTTCTGTTTGTGATTCCTGTCACGGCCTACGCTTTTATTATTATTCAGCATTGATAATGTCATAGCGTGATTATTGATTAACACAATGGAGTTAATCGTGCGCGCCATAACCGCGATAAAGCAAACGGATTCAAACAATAAAGCGGGTGGGGCAATGCGGCCGATGAAAAGGGAAATACCGTCCATTTATAAGGGAAGGTTAAGATTTATTTATTAACCTGTTTATAAATCACGGCATTTTGGTTTTTTCGATAAAAGTAAAAAGTGCAGGATAATTTTATTTAAATCAGTAAAAACATAATGTTGATTTATTTTCATGTCATTCGCGCTCTGTGAAAAATACCTGATTTGCCACCCCGCCGTCGTTTTCAACGGCCGTTTGACATGCCCGTTACTTGAGATAAGTTTATATTGTTAATATGTTAATGAGTTGTTGCCGTGACCGATGGCCAATGTTTCTCTTGGCCGCGCGCTTAATCGACTTATGCCATGGCGAGTAGCCATTCATAAGTTAACTTATGGACCAATGACGCTATGAATAACTCGCCAGGGCAGCGCTCGCGATTGAGCGAAGAGAACCGATTGCTGATTATTTTATTTTTCGTGTTCGGCTGCGTGTTCGTCGATCGCCTGACTATCTCTTTCCTGTTTCCGATGATCGCCGCCGATTTGAAGCTGAGCAACGTGCATCTTGGCACGCTGTCGGCGGTGCTGGCATTGACCTGGGCGCTGTCCGGGGCGGGGCTGGGGGCGATTGCCGATCGCTTTAATATCCGTAAACCGATGCTGATCCTGTCGATCCTGGTGTTTTCGCTGTTCTCCGCGCTGTCGGGGCTAGTCAGCGGCTTTGCCATGTTATTGATCTTCCGCGCGCTGATGGGGATCGCCGAAGGGCCGGTGCTGCCGATCGCGCAATCGCTGATGGTGGAAAAATCGCAGCCGCAGCGCCGTGGCTTCAACATGGGGCTGATCCAGGGGGCGGCGCCGGGGCTGCTGGGCGGCATTATCGCGCCGCCGTTGATCATCTATCTGGCGCAGAAATGGGGCTGGAGTATGGCGTTTCATCTGACCGCCGTGCCGGGCATCATTCTGGCGTGGCTGATCTATCGCTATGTGAACGGCAAGAAGGATCCCGCTTTCAGCGCCGCGCCGGCGGCCGGCAAGGCGGCGAACAAAGCCGCTTACGGCGAGCTGTTTAAAATCAAGAATGTGGCGCTGTGCATTCTGATTTCCTGCGTGTTCGTCACCTGGTTCATGATCATCATTACCTTCACCCCCAACTTTTTGGTGACCGACCGCGGCTTCGGCGAAGGCACGATGGGCGGCATCATGAGCGCCATCGGCGCCGCCTGGGTGCTCTGGGGTGTGGCGGTGCCGGCGATTTCCGATCGCCTCGGCCGCAAGCCGACGCTGATCTTCTTTTCGCTGCTGGCGGTGTGCTGCCCGCTGTTCCTGAGCTACGTCGATAACCCGTGGCTGCTGGGCGTGCTGGTGTTCCTGTCTTATACCGGCCTTGGCTGCTTCACGCTGTTTATGGCCACCATCCCGTCGGAAACGGTATCGCCGGCCCGCATCGCGACCGCGTTGGGGCTGGTGATGGGGATTGGTGAGGTGATTGGCGGCTGTCTGGCGCCGTTTATCGCCGGGCTGATCGCCGATCGCTACGGGCTGGTCAGCGTGATGTGGCTGGCGGCCGCCGGCGCCGTGTGCGCAGGCGTACTGAGTTGTTTTCTCGATGAAACTGCCCCCGCGGTGGTGAGCCGCAGAGCGGTGAAACCGGCGAGCGTCGCCGACGTTTGAGGCGGTTTTCATCCCATTCGATCAAGGAGAACGAAGATGTCAGCAGAACAATCCGTACTGAATCAAAATGCCGAGCCGGACTGGAAGAATTACGACGATTTCGCGCGCGGTATCGACACTAACCGCCTGCCGGGCACCCAGGAGTGGCGGGGCAAAACGCTGCAGATCGCCTTTGACAACGACGGGGAAATCACGCTGCGTTTCAGTGCCGATCGGCAACGGGTGCTGTGGGCCTGGGGAGGGGAGAGCGGTGAGGACGCTTACGAAGAAGTGCAAACCTCCGCCGCGCGCTATTTCTTCAATATTCCGCTGCAGTCGCCGGGCAACGAGTGCCTGACGCTGGTACTCAATCGTGACAGCGGCCGGGCGCTGCTGGTGCGCAGCACGCTGTTGCCGGAACAGACGGTGGAAAAGGGCTCGCGCCTCAAGCAAAGTTTCCACGTCGGCCAGATTGTCGGCGTCATGCCGGGTGGCGCTGCGCCGCATCTGACCCGCGAGCTGATCGGCTATCGTACGCTGAACGTCTACAGCCCCAACCACTATTACGAACACTTCTATGTCAACACCGAGCGCTATGCCTGGCAAAACCTGCGCGGCGAGCAATTCGGCCACGGCGATATGGACTATGCCACCTACTACAAGTTTGAGGACGAGATGTTCCTGTTCACCTTCCGGGAAAAGATTATCCCGGTGTGCTCGGTGTTCTTCTTCGACTTTATTTCCGGGCGCTGCACCGGCACCTTCCTCGGGCTGGATGCCGTCGGCCGGGTGTTGGTGTCACCGGCCGGGGCCTTCATCAGCAAGATGAGCTACAACGCCTACCCGGAAGGCGTGCAGCCGCTTTGATTCAGGCGTTTCTGACCAGCGATCCGGCGTTGATCTCCGCAATGGTTTTCGCGCCGGTGAGCGTCATGGCGACGCGCATTTCCTTGTCGATCAGATCCAATAAATTAGCCACCCCGGCTTCGCCGGCCGCCGCCAGCGCATAGACGAAGGCGCGCCCCAGCAGCACGCTGTCGGCCCCCAGGGCGATCATGCGCACCACGTCCAGGCCGCTGCGGATGCCGGAGTCGGCCAGCAGGGTGATGTCGCCTTTCACCGCGTCGGCGATCGCCGGCATGGCGCGCGCGGTCGACAGCACGCCGTCCAGCTGGCGGCCGCCGTGGTTGGAGACGATGATGCCGTCGGCGCCGAAGCGCACCGCGTCTTTGGCGTCCTCCGGATCCAGAATGCCTTTGATGATCATCGGGCCGTCCCAGAATTCGCGGATCCACTCCAGATCTTTCCAGGAAATCGACGGATCGAAGTTGGCGCCCAGCCAGCCGATGTAGTCTTCCAGGCTGGTGGGTTTACCGCGGTAGGCCGAGACGTTGCCCAGATCGTGCGGCTTGCCGAGCAGGCCGACATCCCAGGCCCACTGCGGATGGGCAAATGCCTGCAGCACGCGGCGCAGCGCGGCGTTAGGGCCGCTCATCCCTGAGTGGGCGTCGCGGTAACGGGCGCCGGGCACCGGCATGTCTACGGTAAACACCAGCGTTTTCACGCCGGCGACCTTGGCGCGCTCCAGCGCATTGCGCATAAAGCCGCGATCTTTCAGCACGTAAAGCTGGAACCACATCGGCCGATCGATCGCCGGCGCCACCTCTTCGATCGGACAGACCGACACGGTGGACAGCGTGAACGGAATGCCTTTTTTAGCCGCGGCACGCGCGGCCTGCACTTCGCCGCGGCGGGCGTACATGCCGGTCAACCCCACCGGCCCCAGCGCCACCGGCATCGCCAGCTGCTCGCCGAACAGCGTGGTCTCCAGGCTGAGTTCGGACATATTGCGCAGCACGCGCTGGCGCAAGGCAATATCGGCCAGATCGTCGGTATTGCGCTTCAGCGTATGCTCCGCGTAGGCCCCGCCGTCGATATAGTGAAACAGAAACGGCGGCAGTTTAGCCTGGGCGGCGGCCCGGTAGTCGGTTGACGCGGAGATGATCATAGTGTTTACCTTCTTGTCTTGCTTGCGATAACGAGTGTTCAGTCAGAGCGTGAGGATCGCTGCCATGCCGGCCGCGATCCCGCCGTACGCCAGCATCGGCAGCACGGTCTTTCTGATGATTTTGCCTTCGGCGTTGCCGATCCCGAGGATCGAACAGACGGCGATAATGTTGTTCAGGCACACCATGTTGCCCATGGCGCCGCCGACGGACTGCAAGGCCAGCGTGAGATTGACGTCAAGGCCGCTGCTCTGGGCGATCGACTGCTGAATGCCGCCGAAGGTCAGGTTCGAGACGGTATTGGAACCGGAGAAGAACGAGCCCAGCGCGCCGAGGAACGACGAGAACAGCAGCCAGCTCTCGCCGGTCAGCGCCGCCAGCGCTTTACCGATCAGGATCACCGGCGCGTTGTCGCCGCCCTGCATCATCAGGTTGACCATCACCAGCGCGCCGAACAGCGCAATAAAGGGCCGCGCAATGCGCCCGCCGGTTTCGCTGAACATTTGCCGCACCTGGCCGCCATTCAGACGGAACAGCGGAATACACAGCAACACCACCAGCAGGAACGGGATCAGCGCCGGGACATACAGCGTTTTGTAGCCGGCGGCGGCGGAGGTGCCCAGCACCTGCTGCAGTTCGACGATCAGCGCCCGGCTGATGCGCAGCTCCCCGAGCCAGCCGAGCTTTTCCTGCCACAGCAGCGCGGTGTTGTTGAGCAGCGCCTTCAGGCCCAGCTGATGGACGCGCGTCACTATCAGAATAGCAATCAGCAGCAGGGTCGGGGTCATGGCCTTGACCACCTGCAAGAACGGCACCGCCTGCCCGGCGCTCTGCGATTTGTCGCTGCGGGCGAGGCCGATGCCGCAGCGTGCCAACAGCACCGATAGCGCCAGGCCGATCGCGCCGCCGACCAGCGCCGGGAATTCATAGTTCACCTGAGCCAGCAGCAGATAAGGCACGGTGCAGCTCAGCACGCTGAGCAGGATAAACGGCAGGTTGCGGCGGATATCCTGCCAGGAAACGATAAAGCGCAGCGCCAGCAGAGGAATGACGAAGCCGGCGACGAAGTGGATCAGCGCGGTTTGCCGGCCGATCTCCAGCAGGCTGGTGTCCGACAGGCCGAGATTGGCAAAGCCGAACCAGGTGGGGGTGCCCACGGCGCCGAAGGAGACCGGTACCGAGTTCATCACCAGCGTCAGCAGGGCGACGCGCAGCGGGTTGAAGCCCAGCCCGACCAGAATCGGCGCGGCGATGGCAGCCGGGGTGCCGAAGCCGCTGGCGCCCTCAATCATAAAGGCGAACGCCCAGCCGATAATCATCAGCTGGGCCACGGGATTGGGGCTGATGGTTTCCAGCCAGCGGCGCACCGCGTTTTCCGCGCCGCTTACCTGCATCAGTTTGTTGAGCAGGATGGCGCCGGCGATGATGGTGATCGGCGTCAGCGTCGACACCAGCGCGGTGATGATATTGGCATGCAGCAGCCGCAGCGAGGCATCGAACCACAGGAGCTGCACGGCATACACCACGGCGGCCGTCAGCGGCAGGGCGAGGTAAGAGGGCACACCATTCCTTTTGGTCATCATCCAAATCAGCAGGACGATGGGCGCAATACTGAAAAGCAGGGGCATAAGATCCTCAGGGTTATTATTTTTATGGGCAGAGATATGTAGCTGAAAGGTTAATTACCGCAACATTTTCATTCTAATCACAACGTTGACGACGATGCCATGCGGTAATTTTTTAACATCGGCGAACGGCGCCGGCGGCGGGAAACTAGCCGGCAGGAGGGGTTAAATTAACTGCTTTAAAATCAGTTTGATAGGAAGGGATTTTGTGTGATGAATGCGCGGGTTCACATTAATTAAGCGGTAATGTTCAATAGATTATGTCCAAAAATGCGGTAATCCCCGCGGCTTTTTGCGGCCGCAGGGAAATAATCAGGGCGGGGGAACTCAAAAATAATGGCTGATATTTTGGTAGGAACCGATGATATGTTCGATCAGCAAACGGGTTTTTAACGGCAGATTGCGGGTGTAAGGATAAACGGCGTAAATGCCCAATACTTTGCCGCAGTGGCCGGCCAGGATCTCCGTCAGTTTGCCGTCCTGCAGATCCTCATACACCATGCAGCGCGGCACCATGGCGATGCCGTGGCCGCCGATCACCGCTTTGCGGATCGCCCGCGCGTTGTTGGCCGACAGATTGCCGTTAACCTGCAGCTCGTAGATTTCGTTGCGCCCCGGCCGTTTCATCAGCCAATTGGCGGTGCCGCTCTCCTGATAGGTGTAGGTCAGGCAGTTGTGGCCAAGCAGGTCTTCGGCGCTGCGCGGTTCCGGGTGGCTTTCCAGGTACTCCGGCGAGCAGACGATCACCCAGCGGGAATCGAAGATCGGCCGGGCAATCAGGCTCGAATCCGGCATGGTGCCGGTACGGATCGCCAGATCGATACCTTCTTCCACCAGATCGACAAAGCGGTTTTCCAGCCGCATCTCGACCTTCAGGCTGGGGTGCAGAGCGCAAAATTCCGCCACGCTCTCGCTCAGCAGCAGCTCGCCCGAAATGGTCGGCACCGACATGCGAATGGTGCCGGTCAACTCTTCGCTCTTTTCGCTGACGGCGTACAGCGCCTCCTGCACTTTGGCGCCGATCTCTTTGGCCTGCTGGTAGAGCGCCTGGCCGCTCTCGGTCAGCGTCAGGCTGCGGGTGGTGCGGTACAGCAGCCGGGCGCCCAGCGATTTTTCCAGCCGCCCGATGCGTTTACTGACCACCGAGCTGGTGATGCCGGCGCTCTCCGCGGCCTTGCTGAACGAGCCGCAGTCGACAATCAGGGCGAACAGAATCAGGTCATTGGCGTATTCGTGAGTGGCGAGCATAATCGGCTGTTCCCTTCAGCGGAAAGAGGCGTCAGTGTAAGTCTCTCGTTTCAATAAGCAATCATCAAAGTGCCATTGGCGCCGCAATCGGAGGCCGCGTGAACAATGAGAATTCGTCTTGATCTCATTCTCACGCCGCTTACAATGCCTGCCAGATCGCGACTTCAGAGGTTTTTTCATGGAACTGCTACGGGTGGTTTATCACCAGTACCGTTGGCCATTTCTGGCTGTCATGGCGCTGACCCTGGCCAGCGCCGGCTTAGGCATCGGTATTATTGCATTTATCAATCAATACCTGATGGACGCCGGCGGTGATGCATTGGCCGTGCTGCCGGTGTTTCTCGCCCTGCTGGCATTGTTGATAGCGGTCACGCTGGGCTCGCAATTGGCGCTGACGACATTGGGCCATTACTTCGTCTATCGCCTGCGCGGGCAACTGGTGAAGCGCATTTTGGATACCGATATTGAACGCCTCGAACAGTTGGGCAGCGCCTCGTTGCTGGCCAGCCTGTCGAGCGATATTCGCAATATCACCGTCGCCTTCGTGCGCTTGCCTGAACTGGTGCAGGGGGTGATTTTAACCCTGGGGGCGGCGGCCTATCTGGGGTGGCTATCGCCGAAAATGCTGGCGGTCACGGCAGTCTGGGTGGCGGTGACCGTCGTGGGCAGCGGCTGTCTGGTGTCGCGGGTCTATCGCCATATGGCCAGTTTGCGTGAGTCTGAAGAGCGTCTCTATCATCGTTATGAGTCGGTGATTGACGGTCGCAAGGAGCTGACGTTGAACCGCAAGCGGGCGCAGGCGCTGTACGAACAGGCCTATCAGCCCGATGCGCAAGCTTATCGCTACCATATCATTCGCGCCGACACCTTCCATTTGAGCGCGCTCAACTGGTCAAATATCATGATGTTAGGCGCGATTGGGCTGGTGTTCTTTATGGCCAACAGTCTGGGATGGGCGGACTCGGCGGTGGCCGCTACCTATTCACTGACGCTGCTGTTCTTGCGCACGCCATTGCTGCAGGCGGTCGGGGCGTTTCCGACGCTGGTCAGCGCCGAAGTGGCCTTTAACAAGCTGAAGACGCTGCGCCTGGCCGAGTATCAAGCGGCGTTTCCTGCCGCCGTCAGCCGTTCCTGGCAGACGCTGGAGCTACGCGACGTGGTTTTTCACTATGCGGATACCGAACAGCAGCCCGGTTTTGCCGTCGGGCCGCTCAATCTGACGCTGCGCCGTGGTGAGCTGGTCTTTCTGATCGGCGGCAACGGCAGTGGCAAGTCAACGCTGGCGATGTTGTTGACCGGGTTGTACCAACCGGTGAGCGGGCACATCGTTCTGGATGGCGTCGCACAGACCGCGGCGGATATGCCGGACTACCGTCGGCTGTTTTCGGCGATTTTCACCGATTTTCATCAGTTCGATCGCTTGCAAGGGCCGGAAGGCGGTGAACCCGATGCGAAATTGGTCTCCGGCTGGCTCGAGCGGTTGAATATGAAAAGCAAACTGCAGTTCGACGGCACCAGGGTGACCAACCCGCAGCTGTCGCAGGGGCAGCGTAAACGCCTGGCTCTGCTGTTGGCGGTGGCAGAGCAGCGCGATATCCTGCTGTTGGATGAATGGGCCGCAGATCAGGATCCGCAGTTCCGGCGGATTTTCTATCGCGAGCTGTTGCCTGAATTGCGCGCGCTGGGCAAAACGGTGTTTGCCATCAGCCATGACGATCACTACTTCGAACACGCCGATCGGTTGCTGGAGATGCGTTCAGGTCACCTGCGTGAGCTGATCGGCAGCGAGCGTGAACACGCCAGCCGGGATTCCGTCAGCAGAATCGGTTAATTCACGCCGGCCCGAGCGAAACCAAACGGGCCGGTGCTTCTCTCCGTATGATCCCAGTACGTCGCTTCATTTTCTCCCCCGCCTTCAGCGCGGTCTGTTGCCGATTTGGCTTACGGCCAGTCAAATAATTGACTGCTGAATCATTTACCAGTGGTTTAATTTTGACCTCTCAAGGTGTGGCACACTGCACGTTCGTTCGCCTATCAATACAAGTTATCGCCTGCCGATAACAGTGATATCCACGGTGCCGTTCTTACTGAGGCGGTGATGCAGGTCTATGGCTAGCAGCTGTTTTTTTAATTTCCATAGGAAAAAACGACTTTATCGATCGTTAAAACAGATCAATAATCACCATTTAAATGGTTTAATCTATTGGTTGAGGGCGCTGTGGTGAGCAAGGATGGATCAGATATCAAACGTAGAGCATGGCTGTGTGTATTTATCGGTAGCGGGTTGTTCTGGCTGTTCACCGCCGCCGTGATTTATTGGTTACTGAATTAAGTAAGTTAAGCAGGAAGGCGACTTGTGAACAAAAAGCAGGCTAAAAACCGTGAGGGCGCACAGCGTCGTGCGCAGTCCAAAATTCCGCCTTCGTGGGTGTTGAGCGATGAGCAACGCGCCTTTATTGAAGACTTGTGGCTGGATAACGCGCCTGAGCCAGTGCGGCCCATCGCCCAACGGCGCTAGCTGATCACGCGGCTGCGGCCGGCCAATGCGCCGAACAGCATCTGCAAAACGGTCAGGCACAGCAGGGCGATCAGCGGCAAACGCCAGCCATCCGTCAGATCGTGCAGCAGGCCGAACAACGTGGGCCCCAGCGCCGCCAACAAATAGCCGACCGATTGCGCCATACCCGACAGCAGCGTGGCCTGATGATGATGCTGGCTGCGTAAGCCAAAGAACGACAGCGCCAGCACCAGCGAACTCCCCGCCCCCAACCCGGCAAACGTCAGCCACACCAGTGAACTGGCGGGTTGCACCAATAATCCTCCGACGCCGATGAAGATCAGCAGGGAACTGCCCAGCGCGATTGCCCGCTGATCGCGCGCCCGCGGCAAAATCACCACCATGACAAAGTTGGCGACGATCGCGACCACCTGGTAAACGAACAGCTCGAATCCGGCCTGCTGGGCGGAAGTGCCGTGGCTGGCGGCAAAGGCGCTGAACCAGCCGATGATGGTGTAGAAGGCGATCGATTGCAGCCCCATGAACATCGCCACTTGCCAACCCAGCGCGCTGCCCCAGGGAGAACGATAGCGCTGTGGCTCCGTCGGCTGCGGTTCTTTGGTGGCGGGAGTGGCCGAGCGCCGCAGCTGCGGCAGCCACACCAGCAGCGCCAGCAACGCGGGCAAAGCCCAGCACAGCAAGGAGAACCGCCAGCCGAGGTCGGCCAAGGTAGCCAGCGGCACCGCCAGACCTGAGGCGATGGCGGCAACCAGTGACATCACCGCCGCATAAGCGGCGATCATCGCGGCGGCGCGATGCGGGAAATCTCTTTTCACCAGCGTCGGCAGCACCACGTTGGCAAAGGCAATGGCGGCGCCGATCAGGATGCTGCCCAGCCAGAGCATGGCGTCTTGCGGCAGGGAACGTAGCGCGATGCCGCAGACCAGCAGCGCGAGGGCGAGGCCCAGGGTGCGCTCGATGCCGATGCGTTTCGCCAGCGTTGGCGTCAGCGGTGAGAGAACGGCGAACAGGATCAGCGGCAACGAGTTGATCAGGCCGGCGGCGGTGGCGGACAGTGCCAGCTGTTGCTGGATCTGCTCCAACAGTGGGCCGACGCTGGTCAGGGCGGCGCGCAGGTTGGCCGCGATCAGCATAATGCCGACGATCAGCAGGACAGGGCGGTGTAAACGGCGACGCGGGGTCGCGGTGGACGCTGGGGATGAAGCGGGTTGCGGCATGGGTTCCTCGCACCAGGGCATGCAGTCAATCAGTGCTGCATGGCGTGATGCGTTGATTGACGTTAACGCTTACGTACCGACAAATTGGCGGTATCCGATCGCAAGTGTAGGGAAGATGGCTCACGCTGACAAGGGGACGGGCCGGCGGGATGATGGCGGTTAACCCCTGCCGGTCGCAGGATAATTGCCATTATGTGATCCTGGTCACTGAGCGAACTAAAAGTCATGGCGTGGGGCGCGCTATGCGCCGCTTTCGCTTTCCTCGCCGTCGGCACCGTGGCCTTCCGGCGCTTGCGCCCGTCATGGCATTTCACTTTTCCTCCCACCCGCTTTTTGGGTTTTCGATCCGTTTCGATTCGAAAGGTTTTTTGGCGATTTTTTTGCTAAAACGGGGCTGTAAGCCCGATCACAATTTCATTGCTTTCGCTTTGCTGTAATGCCAGCGCAGTAGAGCGAAAGCCATCTTCTCCCCGGCGATGCCGGAAACCTGAGGACCGCAGCTCATGCCAGTGAATACCGCAAAGCGACGTGAACACATCATCGATCTGTTATGCGAGCACGGCAGCGTGCGCGTGGAGCAGCTCAGCAAACAGTTTGCGGTATCCACGGTGACGATCCGCAACGATCTGCGATTTCTGGAACGAAAAGGGTGTGCGCTGCGCGCTTACGGCGGCGCGATGCTCAATCAGCAATTCGCTTTCGATCGGCCGCTGCGGGACAAAGGGCGGTTGAATCGCGACGTCAAAACGCTGATCGCCAACGCGGCGGCCGGCTATGTGCGCGACGGCGATGCGCTGATCCTCGATTCCGGTTCCACCACCGCGCAGATCGTGCCGTTCCTGAAGGGGCGGCGCGATCTGGTGGTGATGACCAATGCGCTGAACATTGCCTACGAGCTTTCGGGAAACGACGGGGTGGAGGTCATGGTGCTGGGGGGCAGCGTGCGCCGCAACTCTTACTCGCTCTACGGTCCGGCTGCCGAGCAGCAATTGCGTCAGTACCGTTTCGACAAGCTGTTTTTGGGCGTCGACGGGTTCGATCTGAGCGCCGGCATCACCACGCCTCACCCCGGTGAGGCGCACCTCAATCGCGTAATGTGCGAGGTGGCGCGCGAGATTATCGCGGTGGCGGATGCCAGCAAATTCGGTCGCAAGAGCTTTTGCATGATTCGCGAAGCCGGACAAATCCATCGGCTGATCACCGACAGCCGTCTTCCGGACGAATACGAGCGGGCGTTAACCGAGCTGGGCGTGGAGGTCATCATCGCCGATCGGTAGCAGGGCGCCTGCATGGGGGCTTCATGCAGCAGTTGTTAGAGCTTGTCGAGCAGCACAAGGCCGGTATGCCGGTCGGGATCTTTTCCGTCTGTTCCGCCCATCCCTGGGTTCTGAAGGCCGCGCTGCGGCAGGCCAAAGCGCGCGGCACGCCGGTATTGGTAGAGGCGACGTCCAACCAGGGCAATCAGTTCGGCGGCTATACCGGCCAAACGGCGGCCCAGTTCCGCGATGCGCTGTGGCGCCTGGCGGATGAGGTTGGCCTGGCGCGCGAGAGAGTGTGGCTGGGCGGCGATCATCTGGGGCCCAACGCCTGGCAAGATCGCCCGGCTCAGGAGGCGATGGCGCTGGCGGAAACCTTGATCGACGATTACGTTCGCGCCGGATTTCGCAAAATTCACCTCGATTGTTCCATGTCGTGCGCCGGCGAACCCTCGCCCCTGGGGGATGCCACGGTCGCCGAGCGTGCGGCGCGCCTGTGCGCGGTGGCGGAGCGGGCCTGGGCGCAGAGCGGCGGCGAAGCGCCGGTTTATGTGATCGGCACCGAAGTGCCGGTGCCGGGCGGCGCGCAGGAGGCGCTGGCGGGTCTGCAGGTCACCACGCCGCAGGCGGTGGCGCAAACGCTGGAAACGCACCGCATCGCCTGGCAAAAAGCCGAGCTGAACGATGCCTGGCAGCGAACTATCGCGCTGGTGGTACAGCCGGGCGTCGAGTTCGATCACCACAGCGTTGAGCATTACCAACCGCAGCGCGCCGACGCATTGAGCCATTTCATCGAACGGCAGCCGGGCATGATCTATGAAGCGCACTCTACGGACTACCAACCACCGCAGGCCTACCGCCAACTGGTGCGCGATCACTTCGCCATCCTGAAGGTGGGGCCGGCGCTGACCTTCGCGCTGCGCGAAGCGCTGTTCGCCCTCGATCGCATTGAGCGTGAATGGCTGGGGGAACGCCAGTCGGCGCAGCTGTGCGCCACGCTGGAGCAGGTGATGCGCGAGCAGCCGCAGCAGTGGAGCCGCTACTACCACGGTACGCCGCACCAGCAGTATCTCGATCGCCACTACAGCCTGAGCGATCGGGTGCGTTACTACTGGCCGCAGCCGCAGGTGCAGCAGGCGGTCGACGGTTTGCTGGACAACCTGCGCCGCAGCCCGGCGCCGTTGGCGCTGCTCAGCCAGTACCTGCCGGATCAGGCGCGGGCGCTGAACGCCGGCGAATTGAGCGCCGATCCGCAGGAGTGGGTGCTGCATAAAGTGACGCAGGTGCTCGACGATTATCACGTCGCCTGCTACCCGGAGGGCCGCTGACATGCCGAACATTTTAATGACCCGTATCGACAATCGCCTGGTGCACGGCCAGGTGGGCGTGACCTGGACCAACCCCCTCGGCGCCAACCTGGTGGTGGTGGCCAACGACGAGGCGGCCGCCGATCCGGTGCAGCAGAACCTGATGGACATGGTGGTGGCGGAAGGGGTGCAGACTCGCTACTTCACGCTGCAGAAAACCATCGACGTGATCCACAAGGCGGCGGATCGGCAGAAGATTTTTCTGGTGTGCAAAACGCCGCAGGACGTGTTGACGCTGGTGCGCGGCGGGGTGCCGATCCGGTTCGTCAACGTCGGCAACATGCACTTCGCCGAGGGGAAGCGGCAGGTGCACAAAACGGTGTCGCTGGACGACGGCGACGTGGCCGCGTTTCGCGCGCTGGCGGCGCTGGGCGTGGAGTGCGAAGTGCGCCGGGTGCCGGATGAGGCGGGCGAGGCGATCGGCAAACTGCTCTTTTGAGCCTGGGGGAAAGCATGTTGACGGATGCGTTATTGATTGCGCTGTTGGCCGGGTTGGCGGGGGTTGACCTGTTCGACGGCCTGACCCACTTCCACCGGCCGGTGGTGATGGGGCCGCTGGTGGGGCTGATTTTGGGCGACGTCTACACCGGGTTGCTGGTGGGCGGCACGCTGGAGCTGGTGTGGATGGGGATGGTGCCGCTGGCGGGCGCCCAACCGCCGAACGTGGTGATCGGCGGTGTGATCGGCACCGCATTCGCCATTCTGACCAAGGCCGACCCTAAAGTGGCGATCGGCGTGGCGGTACCGTTCTCGATTGCGGTGCAGGGCTGCATTACGCTGCTGTTTACGCTGTTCTCGCCGATGATGCACCGCTGCGATCGCATGGTGAAGGAGCTGAACTGGCGCGGCATCGAACGGGTGAACTATCTCGGCATCAGCATCCTGTTCATCTTCTATTTCGTGGTGGCATTCCTGCCGATTTACTTCGGCGCCGATGCGGCCAGCGCCATGGTGCAGAAAGCGCCGGGCTGGCTGCTGGACGGTCTGGCGGTGGCGGGTGGCATGATGCCGGCGATCGGCTTCTCGCTGCTGATGAAGGTGATGATGAAAAAAACCTACGTGGCCTATTTTATCCTTGGCTTCATCTCGGTCACGTTCCTCAAGCTGCCGATTCTGGCGGTGGCGCTGGGTGCCCTGGCGATCGCCCTGATCGACTTCTTCAACACGCAACGTGGCGCGGCAGAGGCGACGGCCCGGCCCGCTCCGCAGGAGGATGCCGAAGATGGCATTTAACGATTCCGACGATATGCTGGCGCAAAAGGCCGAGCAACGCATGGCGCAGGCGCTGGCCACCAGTCAGGTGGAGCAGGACGACTATCTGGACAGCCAGCCCGCCGACGCGCTGACGCGCGGCGACATCAACCGCATGGCCTGGCGTTCGCTGCTGCTGCAGGCGTCGTTCAACTATGAACGTATGCAGGCCGGCGGCTGGCTGTATCAGCTGATCCCCGGGCTGCGCAAGATCCACCGCAACCCACAGGATCTGGCCAACTCGATGAAGATGCACATGGAATTTATCAACGTGCACCCGTTCGACGTCACCTTCCTGTCCGGCCTGGTGCTGGCGATGGAACAGAACAAGGAGAAGATCTCCACCATTCGCGCGGTGAAAGTGGCGCTGATGGGGCCGCTCGGCGGCATCGGCGACGCGCTGTTTTGGCTGACGCTGTTGCCGATTTGCGCCGGGATAGGCGCTTCGCTGGCGCTGGAGGGCAGCCTGTTCGGGCCGATCGTCTTCCTGCTGCTGTTCAACCTGTTTCACTTCGGCCTGCGCTTTGGGCTGGCGCACTACGGCTATCAGGCCGGCACCAGCGCGCTGGCGCTGTTGAAGACCCACACCCGGCGCATTTCTCACGCCGCGTCGATCGTCGGCATGACGGTGATCGGCGCACTGGTGGCCTCGTATGTGCACCTGTCCACGCCGCTGGTCATGCATGCCGGCAAGGCCAGCGTGGCGCTGCAGACAGACGTGTTGGACAAGCTGATGCCCAACCTGTTGCCGCTGTGCTTCACGCTGCTCATTTTCTTCCTGATGAAGCGCGGTTTCTCGCCGGTTAAGCTGATTGGCGTCACCGTAGCGATCGGCGTGGCGGGCAAATTTATCGGCATTTTGTGAGGAGTGGGCTATGCCAGGCATTGTGATTACCGGCCACGGCGGCTTCGCCACCGGGCTGTTGCAGGCGGTGGAGCAGGTGGTGGGGCCGCAGCCGCACTGCGCGGCGGTCGATTTCCCCGAACAGATGAGCACCGCGCAGCTCAACGACGCCTTGCGCTCGGCGCTGGCGGCGGTGGCGCAGCCGGACGGCGTGGTGTTTCTCACCGACATGCTCGGCGGCTCGCCGTTTCGCAGCGCCTGCGAACTGGCGGATGCGCAGGGCGATTGTGAAGTGCTGACCGGCGTCAATATGCAGCTGGCGGCGGAAATGATGCTGGAGCGCGACGGGTTGAGCCTGGATGAGTTTCGCGAGGTGGCGCTGGCATGCGGCAAACGCGGCCTGACGAGCCTGTGGCATGAGCGCCGCCGGGTGAAATGCGAAGACGTGCAGACCGACGGCATCTGAACGAACGCCGTCGGTCTGCGGGTTATACCGGCAGCGGGCTCAGCGCCAGGCGCGCCGGTTGATCTTCGCTGCGGCTGAAGCGCCAGCAGGTCTGGTGGTACTTCGCCACGCTGTTGCGGTGCGCCACGCTGATCAGCGTCACGTCCGGCAGTTCATCCACCAGCAGGCAGTACATCAACTGTTCGGTTTCGTCGTCCAGCGCGCTGGTGGCCTCGTC
Organism: Serratia sp. HMSC15F11; assembly: GCF_001808215.1. Lineage (NCBI taxonomy): Bacteria > Pseudomonadati > Pseudomonadota > Gammaproteobacteria > Enterobacterales > Yersiniaceae > Serratia > Serratia sp. HMSC15F11. Next base: position 103,582 of record NZ_KV792390.1, on the reverse strand, counting down.
GAGGAACAGGATGCTCGGGCGAATCAACAGGGCGCGGGCGAACGCCAGCCGCTGTTGCTCGCCCGGCGACAGGCGGTGGCTCCAGTTGGCGGAGGTATCCAGCCAGCGCTGCAGGTGCTTCAGGCGGCAGTTTTCCAGCACCCGCATCAGCTGCGGATCGCTGTATTCCGACGCCAGGCTCGGGTAGCTCAACGCTTCGCGCAGCGTGCCGATCGGAATGTAGCTGCGCTGCGGCAGGAACAGCGTGTTGGCATTGGCCGCTACCCCGATAGCCCCCGCGCCGTAAGGCCAGATACCGGCGATGGCCCGCAGCAGCGTCGACTTGCCGCAGCCGGAAGGGCCGATGATCAGCAGGCGATCGCCGCGTTGCAGCGTCATCTCGGCGCCGGCCAGCAGCGGCTGGCCGTCGGGCAAGTTCAGGCTGAGGTTATCCAGCGTTAACGGATGGGCGGTCTCTTCCCGCAGCTGAATGCCGCGCGGCTGATGATGCACCTGATCGACGGCGGCGTTGAAGCCGGCCAAACGGTTGACGCAGGCTTTCCAGGTCGCCAAATCGTTAAACGCATCGATAAACCATGACAGCGCCCCCTGCACCTGACCGAAGGCCGAGGCGATCTGCATCAGGCCGCCCATCTGAATGGCACCGGAGAAGTAGCGCGGCGCTGCCACCAGCAGGGGAAACACGATGGCGAACTGGCCGTAGAAGTTGGTGGCGATGTTCAGCCGCCGGGTGATGCGCATAATTGCCCACCAGTTGCTGCGAATGGTGTCGAAACGATCGCCCAGCTGCTGTGCCTCGCGCGGTTCGCCGTGGTACAGCGCGATGGCATCGTTGTTTTCGCGGATGCGGATCAGGCCGAAGCGGAAGTTCGCCTCGTACCGTTCCTGATTGAAGCCCAGCATGACCAGCGGTTTGCCGACCCACCAGATCAGCAGCGATCCCAGCACCGCATACAGCAGCGCGAACCACACCATATAACCGGGCAGCGTGATGGCGTGCTGGCCGAGCGCGAAGGTCATCGGCCCGCTGACGTGCCACAAGATGTCGATAAAGGAAAACAGCGTCACCAGGCTGGAGAGCAGCCCGAGCGACAGCGACAGGGTATATTGGGTCAATACGTTGAGATCTTCGGCAATACGCTGATCGGGGTTATCGACGATCTGCTGCTGCTCGGTGTGGTAATACGCCTGGTGCGCCAGCCATTTTTCCATGAACTTTTCCGTCATCCAGCGCCGCCAGCGCATCTGCAGCCCCTGAGTCAGGTAGATCTTGTAGACCGCCAGCACGATGAAGATCAGCGCCAGATAGGTAAAGCGCCACAGCTGCGCCTTGAATACCGGGTAGTTTTTGTTCTGCAGCGCATCGTAGAACACCTGGTTCCATTGGTTGATCTGCACGCTGATATAGACCAGACCGAGCGACAGGACGACGATGGCGATCAGCATCATCCAGGCGCGCCATCGCTCCTCCGACACCCAAAAGGGTTTGATCAGCTGCCAAACAGCGTGTTTCTGCAAGGGGGTTGCGTTCATAGCGACTCGTTAATTGCGGCATTTTGTTCAGCATGGGCCGCGGGCCGGTAACAAACAAACCGCGACTGTAAGCAGTTTTGACCTCGCTAACCGTTTGAAATAAGGCGGTTGAATCGTCAGCGGTGCGCAGATGGGCGCAATTGCGGCATACACTCCGCCGCCGGGCGGTTATACTGGCGCCGAATTTTTGCAGAAAGGATAAACGATGAAGGCTTGGGTTCCCCTGTTGCTGACCTGCGGCGTCTTCGCCAGCGCCCGGGCCTGGGCGCACATTGACGAGCCGGACATCGCCGCCGACTGCCAAAAGGTGGCGAGCTACGCCGAGCTGGGAAAAAAGGCCTATCAGCGGCAGGATTACGCCAACGCTGCCGACATCTTTCGCGATCAGGCGGCCTGGAGCGAGTTTTGCGGCCTGAGCGAGCAGGCCGTCGCCACGGCCTACAACAACGTGGCGTTGTCGCTGATGCACGCCGGCGAATTGCTCAAGGCGCAGGCCTATCTGGCGCTGGCGCCGCACGATGACAAATCGCAGCACAACATGAGCCTGTTGCGCCAACGGCTGGCACAGCGGCCGCAGCCGCAGGGGCCGGGCGGCGTGTATTGGCAATACGCCGGGCGCGGCGTGTGGAGCGAAGTGGTGGTGAAGCCGCAGGGCGAGCGCTGGCTGATCGATTTCTCCGGCTACGCCATGCCGCAGATGGGGCTGTATTACGGCCCGAACATGGGCGACTTCACCGCCGAGCTGCCGATCGAGCACGGCAAAGCTGTTTATCATCAGCATGACTCGGAAAGCGCGCAGGTCTGCGACGTGACGCTGGAGTTTGGCGAGCAAGCGTTGGAAATGCACACGCGTGGGGATTGCGGGTTCGGTCACAACGTGCGGGCGGAAGGGCGGTTCGTGCGGGTCGAATGACCCGCCCCGGCTGCCGGGGCGAGAGAGGTTGGTTACGCCAGCGCGGCGGCGCCCAGCAGGTTTTTCCAGGCTTCCACGTTACCCAGATAGTTGCCGGCCGGCAGCAGATGCAGGCGGCCTTCGCTGTCCTGTAGCGCAAAGGTCGGGAAGCCCTGGCCTTGCACTTTGGCCAGCAGCGCCCGGCTTTCCGCGATGTGTTGCGCGGTCGGCGCGCCGCTGCTGAAACGCATTTCGGCGATAAACGCCGCCGAAGGCAACCCCAGCTCTTTCGCCAACGCTTCCAGCACCGGCGTGTCGGCGATGCGCCGGCCTTCCTGATAGTGTGCCTGCTGAATGCGGTGCAGCATGTCCAGCCCGCGTCCCGCCAGCTTTTCCGCCGCCAGGATAGCGGTAATCGGCGGCTCGGAATCCATCACCGCCGTGGTGTCGCGCAGCAGGCCGTTGAAATAGGCTTCGCCAAAAGGCTGGCCCGTCATCTCGGCGATGCGTTTGTCGTGCGGAATGACGTAGTTGCGCCATTCGTCGGTGATTTGGCGGCGGTTGTTGCCGGTCATCATGCCGCCGGCGTGCGGCACGACCTTCAGCCCGGGGAGGCTCTGAGCCGCTTTCACCAGCGGCGCGGCGCCGTAGCACCAACCGCACAGCGGATCGAAAATGTAATGCAGAGTGGTTTCGGTCATCTTTACTCCTCGCCTGGCGCGCGGCAGTTCACCGCGGCGCCAGGGCTGGTTCAATCACGCACGGGCGCTTATTGCGGCCACTTCATCTCGCCTTTCAGCACTTTCGCGCTCAGTTCCAGGCTCGACTCGTCTTTCAGCGTCGGGTAGTGCTTTTTCATCGCTTCAATCAGCGCGGCGGAATCCTTGGCTTTCGGCAGTTCGGCTTCCAGCGTGGTCAGGTATTTCTGGGTAAAGTGAACCGATGCCAGCGTTTGCGCTGCGCCCGGCAGGAAGTGGCCCGGCACGACGACCTGCGGCTTCAGCGCTTCGATGTTTTTCAGCGTCTGCTGCCAGTGCTGGCGCGATTCCACGCTCTGGTTGTCGGCGATCCACGGATGGATGTTGTCACCGGCGACCGCGACACCGCCAACGACCGCCTTCAACGCCGGGATCCACACGAAGGTGCGATCGGGGGTCGGGCCGTTCAGGCCTTTCACTTCCACTTTCTGGCCGTCGATGGTGAAGCTGTCGCCCTGCAGCGGCTGCGGCACGATCACGGTTTTCGGCGCGTTGTCTTTCAGGATCGGGCCCCAATAGGCGACTTTGCCGTCTTTGGTGGCGTTGATGTCCTTGATGGTGCCTGGCGAAGCGATGATTTTCGCCTCCGGGAAGGCCGCTTTAATCACGTCCAGACCGAAATAGAAATCCGGGTCTGAGTGGCTGATATAAACGGTGGTCAGTTTCTTGCCGGTCGCCTTGATCTTTTTCACCAGCGCTTCGGCATCGTTACGCTGGAACTGAGCGTCGATCAGCGCCACTTCGTGTTTGCCGCTGATGATTTCGGAAGACACCGGGAACACGCTTTTCTCGCCCGGGTTATACACTTCCATGGTCAGGGTATCGGCCGCGGTGGCGTAGGTGCTGAGGGTGGCGACGCCGGTGAAGGCCAGAGTTAACAGTGATTTCTTAAACATGGGCAGAGGTCCTTAGGTATCGGTTAATGTTGTAATGATGTTAGGTTGCATAAAGCGACAGAAAAACCGGATAATAAGCAATTATTCGTTGCATAAATCGGACTAATCATGGATCGCATTACCGCCGCTGAGGTTTTTGTCACCATCGTCGATCGCGGCAGCATGATCGCCGCCGCGGAAACGCTGGAGATGTCGCGCGCGATGGTGACGCGCTACCTGGCGCAGATGGAGCAATGGGCCGGGGCGCGTTTACTGCACCGCACTACCCGTAAGCTTAGTCTGACCGACGCCGGGGAGCGTACTCTGGAACGCTGCCGGCAAATGCTGGCGCTGGCGGGGGAGATCGACCTGGTGGAGGAAGGGCAGAGCGATGAGCTGCGCGGCCTGCTGCGCATCACCTGTTCGCAGTCGCTCGGGCAAACGGCGCTGGTGGGGGCCGTCGCTCAGTATCTGAAGCGTCACCCGCAGGTGGCGGTCGATCTGCAGATGAACAACCGGGCGGTGAACCTGGTGGAAGAGCGCATCGATCTGGCGCTGCGTATCACCAACGAGCTGGATCCCAACCTGATCGCCCGCCCGCTGTCCACCTGCGCATCGGTGGTGTGCGCTGCGCCGGCATATCTGGCGGCGCACGGCACCCCGCGTCAACCGCAGGATCTGGCGTTGCACAACTGCCTGACCTACTCCTATTTCGGCAAAAGCCTGTGGCACTTCGATGTTCAGGGCGTGAAATCGGCGGTAGCGGTCAGCGGCAACCTGAGTGCCAACGAGTCGGTGGTGCTGATGGCCGGCACGGTGCAGGGGGCGGGCATTTCCATGCAGCCCTATTATTCGGCGGCGCCGCTGCTGGCCAGCGGCGAACTGGTCGAACTGTTGCCGGATTACCGGCCGCAGTCGATGGGCATCTACGGCATCTATACCTCACGCCGCCAGATGCCCGCCACCTTGCGCACCATGCTGGACTTTTTGGTGGAGTGGTTCGCCACCGATCCGCAGTGGCAGGCCACGCTGCGCTGATGCTTCGGCAATATTCCCGCGCCGCTTTCAGCGCCTGACGGCGGCGGCCAGCCGGGCGGCAAAGGCGGCGGCCTGCTGATGAAGGTGGTCGATAAAGGCGGTGACCAGCGCCGATGAAGGGCGGTGCAGCGGCCGGATCAGGCTGACGGTGAACGGCACGTCGACGCTGAACGGCCGCACGTGCACACCGTTACCGGCATAGTCGAGCGCCGTCAGCGGGTTGACGATCGACACCCCCACGCCCGCCCTCACCATGGCACACACCGACGCTGCGCTGTGCGTTTCCATCACCATGCGGCGCTCGACGCGCTGTTCGCCGAACAACGCATCCAGCAGGTGGCGATAGCTGTCGGTGCTCGACAGGCTGATAAAGTTATGCCCGGCGAAGTCCTGCGGCGTCAGCCGATCTTTCACCAGCAGCGGGTGGCCCGTCGGCAGCACGCAGACTTCGTTCAACGTCATCAACGTCACCCGCTCGGTGCCCGCCGGCGTCAGGGTGGTTTCCGTCAGCCCGAGATCGTGACGCTGGGCAGACAGCCACTCTTCCAGCAGCGGCGACTCTTGCGGGATGACGCTGAAGCTGACTTCCGGGTAACGTTCGATAAAGGGCCGACACACCGCCGGCAGCAGCGATTGGGAAAATACCGGCAGGCACACGATCGACAGCTGCGCCTGCTGAAACTGGCGAATGCCGGCGGCGGCGTTGACGATGCGATCGAGGCCGTAATAGGAGCGCTGCACCTCTTCGAACAACCGTAGGCCCTGCACCGTGGGGGACAAGCGACCGCGCACCCGGTCGAACAGCTGCAGCCGGATCAGCTTCTCAAAGCGCGCCAGCTCGCGGCTGACGGTCGGTTGCGAGGTTTGCAGCAGGGCCGCCGCCTCGGTCAGGTTGCCGGTGGTCATTACCGCCCGAAAGATTTCGATCTGCCGCAAAGAGATGCTGTGCATGGCGAGGCCGCTCGGTTAAGGGGAAAGCCATATCATAAATGAATAGACTACGGCTAAATAGATATTTTCCACCCAATTCAGCGTGCGGCACTATGGCGTTATCTGCCGTCATTTTCGAATTGGGAATATCGCCATGCCACGCCCGTTGCACGACACCTCCACCGCGTTGAACGCCGCTAACCTGTTGGCCTTGCCGCAGCGTTTCGGCTGCCCGGTCTGGGCCTATGATGCGGACATCATCAGCCAGCGCATCGCTCAGCTGCGCCATTTCGATACTGTCCGTTTCGCACAGAAGGCCTGTTCGAACATTCATATTTTGCGCTTGATGCGCGAGCAGGGCGTGAAGGTGGATTCGGTGTCGCTGGGCGAGATCGAGCGGGCGCTGCGGGCCGGTTTTCAGCCGGGCGGCGAACCGAGCGAGATCGTGTTTACCGCGGACGTGTTGGATCACGCTACGCTGGCGCGCGTCAGCGAATTGAAGATCCCGGTCAACGCGGGTTCCATCGACATGCTGGATCAGCTCGGCCAGGTTTCCGCAGGGCACCCGGTGTGGCTGCGCATTAACCCGGGATTTGGCCACGGCCATAGCCAGAAAACCAACACCGGCGGCGAGAACAGCAAGCACGGTATCTGGTATGCCGACCTGCCGCAGGCGGTGGAGAAGATCCGCCGCTACGACCTGAAGTTGATCGGCGTGCACATGCACATCGGTTCCGGCGTCGATTACCAGCATCTGGAACGGGTCTGCGATGCGATGGTGCAGCAGGTGATCGATCTCGGTCATGACATCAGCGCCATTTCCGCCGGCGGCGGCCTGTCTATCCCGTACCAGTACGGCGAAGAGGCGATCGATACCGAACACTATTTCGGTTTGTGGAACCGGGCGCGTGAACGCATCGCCGCGCATCTGGGGCATCCGGTGCAGCTGGAGATCGAACCGGGGCGTTTCCTGATGGCGGAAGCGGGCGTCTTGGTGGCCGAGGTGCGGGCGGTAAAGGACATGGGCAGCCGTCACTTCGTGCTGGTGGACGCCGGTTTTAACGATCTGATGCGCCCGGCAATGTACGGCAGCTATCACCATATTTCGCTGTTGCCGGCCGATGGGCGCGATACCTCGGGGCAACCGCTGCGCGAAACGGTGATCGCCGGGCCACTGTGCGAATCCGGCGACGTGTTCACCCAGCAGGCGGGCGGCGGCGTGGAAACCCGCGAACTGCCGCCGGCCCAGATCGGCGATTATCTGGTGTTCCACGACACCGGCGCCTACGGCGCATCGATGTCCTCCAACTACAACAGCCGTCCGCTGTTGCCTGAAGTGCTGTTCGAAAACGGTGAGCCGCGCCTGATCCGCCGCCGCCAAACCATCGAAGAACTGATCGCGCTGGAGATTATCTGATAAGCGGGCGGGCGTGCTGCGCCCGCTTTACAGCGTCATGCGGCGGTGCTGGCCATTGGGCAATTGCACATCCAGCGACAGCGTGCCACCCATCGCCTCGATATAGCGTTTGAGCGATGACAGTTTGATTTCGCTGCCGCGCTTTTCCAAATTGGCGACGGAGGGTTGGCTGATGCCGAGCCGCTTCGCCAATTCAACCTGAGAGACCGCCAGCTCTTCCCTCAGCATCGCCAGCCGCAGCTCGAAAATTTCCTTGTCCGCTTTTTGCCTGGCAGTGGCAACGACGGCGGGATCGAGCTTGTCGATCAGTTGGGATAAAGGTTTGGCCATCTGCACTACCTCCGGGTTGCCAGATAATGTGAAAACTCCATGGCGGCGATGGGCAACATGCGCTGGTAAAAGCGTTGGTCGCCGGTTTTATCGCCGCCGCACAGCAATACCGCTTGCCGCTGTGGGTCAAAGGCGAAAAATACCCTGAAAGGGCGCCCGCGATGTTGAATGCGCAGCTCCTTCAACTGCCGGACCGCGTCGGAAAAATGCAGCGTATCGGCATGCGGCCGTGCCAATTGCGGGCCGAACGTCTGTAATTTGAAGATCGCCGCCAGGATGCTTGTTTGCTGGGCGTTGTTCAGCGCTAAAAACCAGTCGTCGAACCGTTCGACGGTCACCACTTGCCACATGATGCGCTCCGAATATAGCGTTTGTGCTATATAGTGTAAAGATTATTGTGCCAACAATATGCACGAACGCTGGGAGCGGAAAAAATCCAAAAGTGGGAAATGCGGCGGGCTGCGCAATCTGAGCGCATGGGTGACGGCTCACCCATGCGGCGGCGCGAATTACGGCTGTTCGTGCGCGTTGTTGAGGGTGGCGACCGAGTGGCGGCGCACCAGCGTCGGGCTGAACATGTTGGTGATTTCCGGCAGCGGTTGGCGATTGGCCAAGGCCAGGGCCAGTTCCGCCGCCTGGGTTGCCATCGCCACGATCGGGTAGCGAATGGTGGTCAGGCGCGGCCGCAGATAGCGTGAAATCAGCACGTCGTCGAAACCGATCAGCGAAATGTGTCCCGGCACGTCGACGCTGTTGTCGCTCAGCACCGAAAGTGCGCCGGCGGCCATCGGATCGTTGTAGCAGGTAACGGCGGAGAACGAACGGCCGCGGCCGAGCAATTCAGTCATCGCCTGTTCGCCGCCGATCTCGTCCGGCTCGCCGTAGGCGATCAGCTTTTCATCCACGGCAATGCCGTGCTCCTGCAGCGCGTCGAGATAGCCCTGCAGGCGATCGGTGGCGTCGGAAATCTGGTGGGTGGAGCAGATGATGGCGATGCGCTGATGCCCTTGCTGGATCAGATGACGGGTCGCCAGCCAGGCGCCGTAGCGATCGTCGAGCGCCACGCAGCGCGTTTCAAAACCCGGCAGCGTGCGGTTGATCAGCACCATGCCCGGGATCTGTTGCATCCAGCCGCAAAGTTCCCGATCGCTCAGTCTCTTGGCGTGCACCACCAGCGCCTCGCAGCGGTGCCGCACCAGCTGTTCAATCGCCTGACGCTCTTTTTCGGCGTCGTGGTAACCGTTGCCAATCAGCAGAAAATTGTGGGTGGCGTAGGCCACCTGCTCGACCGCTTTGACCATCGCGCCGAAGAAGGGATCGGAAACGTCGGAGACGATCAGGCCCAGCGTCTCGGTGGATTGCTGCGCCAGCGCCCGAGCGTTGGCGTTAGGGTGATACTGCAGCTGTTCCATGGCGGCCAGCACCGCGGTGCGCGACCCTTCGCTGGCCTTGGGGGAATTATTTATCACGCGGGATACCGTGGCCACGGAAACACCCGCCAGCCTGGCAACATCCTTTATCGTAGCCATATCAGTCAACACATCCTGGGTAATCGCTTACATCCCTCAGTTTTGCGGAAAAAAACCGGGGCTGCAAGCGGTCTCGTGCGCAACTTGTGGCGGCCGTTGCAGAATCTCTTCGCGTCTGCGCGCATAACCGTCGGCTGCCGAACGATAGCGCAATTTGTACGTTGGCTCTGGCGGCGGGCTGAGGTAACGTCTGTGCATTCCGATTTGCGCCGAGAACGCCATGTCCATTAAACGCTATCCGCAGCTCGCCCATTGGGGCGCTTATACCGCCGTGGTTGAAGACGGCCGGCTTATCCACTGTGAACCCTTCGCCGACGATCCCGATCCTTCGCCGCTGCTCGATTCCATCGTCCCGATGGTTTACTCCGACAAACGTATCCGCAAGCCGGCGGTGCGCCGTTCGTGGCTGCAAAAGCGCGAGGGCAGCGACCGTACGCTGCGCGGCAGGGAAGACTTCGTCGAGGTGGACTGGGAGCTGGCGCTCGATTTGGTGGCGCAGGAGAACCGCCGGGTGCGCGATCGCTACGGTGCCTCCGGGCTGTTTACCGGCTCTTATGGCTGGTCATCGGCCGGGCGCTTGCATCATGCGCGTTCGCTGGTGCGACGGTTCTATTTCAGCGGCGGCGGCGGGGTCGATCAGCAGGGCAACTACAGCTGGGGCGCGGCGCAGTTTTTCCTGCCGTATGTGATCGGCACTTTCTCGCCGTTGACCGGGCGCGTCACAAGTTGGCCGAGCGTGGTGGAGCATTGCGAGCTGTTTGTGGCGTTTGGCGGGCTGGCGCTGAAAAACGCCCAGGTCTCTTCCGGCGGCGCGGCGGAGCATGCGCTCAAGCCTTGGCTGCAAAAGCTGGCGCAGAAGGGCACGCCGGTTGTCAACATCAGCCCGATGCGTGACGACTGCCCCGGGTTCGTCAACGCGGAGTGGATCCCGATCCGGCCGAATACCGACGTGGCGCTGATGCTGGCGCTGGCTTACGAAATCCAGCAGCTGGGCGCGCAGGATGAAGCCTTCCTGCACAGCCACTGCGTAGGCTATCAACAGCTGGCGGATTACCTGAACGGCGTGAGCGACGGCGTGGCGAAAACGCCGGCCTGGGCCAGCGCCATTACCGGCATTCCCGCGGCGCGCATCGCGCGGCTGGCGCGGCAGCTGATCGGCGTGCGCAGTTTTATCACCTGTTCCTACTCCGTGCAGCGCGCGCACCGCGGCGAGCAACCGTATTGGATGATGATCGCGCTGTCGGCGATGCTGGGCCAGGTGGGGCTGCCGGGCGGCGGCTTTTCCTTCGGTCATGGCTCGATGAACGGCGTCGGCAACCCGCGCGTGGACACCCCCGCGCCGACCATGCCGGTAGGGGATAACCCGGCCGGGCTGGCGATCCCGGTGGCGCGCATCTGCGACATGCTGCTGCATCCCGGCGAAGCCTATCAATTTTGCGGCGAGACGCGCCAGTACCCGGATGTTCACCTGGTGCACTGGGCCGGCGGCAACCCGTTCCATCATCATCAGCAGCTGAACCGGCTGGTGGAAGGCTGGCAGAAGCCGGATACGGTGATCGTACAAGATATCTGGTGGACGGCGGCGGCCAAAATGGCGGATATCGTGTTGCCGGTCACCAGTTCGCTGGAGCGCAACGACATCGGCGGCTCCTCGCGCGATCGCTACGTGCTGGCGATGCATCAGGCGATTGCGCCGCAGCATCAGGCGCGCAACGATTTTGATATCTTCGCCGATCTGGCGGAGCGCCTGGGCTATCGCGAACGCTTTACCGAAAACCGCGACGAGCGGGCCTGGATCGAAGAGATTTATCGGCAATGCGGCGCGGCGCAGCAGCGTGCCGGCGTCGCCTGGCCCGAGTTTGAGGATTTTTGGCGCCGGGGCTATGTCGAGCTGCCCGCGCCGGCCAAGGAGTTCGTCTTTTTTGACGCGTTCCGCGCCGATCCGCAGGCTAATCCGCTGCAGACGCCCAGCGGCAAGATCGAACTGTTCAGCGAGCGGATCGCCGGTTATCGCTACGAAGATTTCGCGCCGCATCCGCAGTGGCGGCCGCCGGTGGAGTGGCTGGGCGCGCCGCAGACCGAAACCTGGCCGCTGCATCTGATCTCCATCCAACCGAGCGATCGTCTGCACAGCCAGATGGATCCGGCGCCGCTGGCGCAGGGCAATAAGACCGCCGGGCGCGAAACCCTGTATATGCATCCCGAAGACGCGGCGCAGCGCGGCGTGGCAGAGGGTAGCGAAGTGCTGGTCAGCAATGCGCGCGGCAGCTGCCTGGCGGGGGCGACCCTCACTGACGGCGTGACGCGTGGCGTGGTGTTGATGGCGACCGGCGCCTGGTTCGAGCCGGGTTACGACGCGCAGCGCCGGCCGGTCGAACAGGCGGGCAACCCGAACGTGCTGACGCTGGATATCGGCACCTCGCCGCTGACGCAGGGGCCGAACGCCATGAGCTGTCTGGTGGAGGTCAGCGCGCGATGAATGACGATTTCACGTCGGGATAACCGGCTCGCCGTCGTTGTTATATTTATTTTTTCGCCGCTGCGGGAAGGTTTAAGTTTCATTGAGTTATTACAGCAGATCGCGGGAAATTTACAGCTGGTTGCATTTGGAGCAGAACTCTTGCGATTCGCCGGTAGTTTCCTGCTCGCCATCTCTCTAGAGTAGGTAATCCCAGAGGTATTGATTGGTGAGAAATCAGCATACTCTGTATGTTGAAGCCATTTTCAATTGCACCAACCTACGCGGATGCGTAGGTTTTTTTTTGCCTGCCATATAGTATTCTTTTTCCTACAACGATTTACACCTCCATGGCCAAGGGAGAAGGGCATGATTTTTTCACTGCTGCGCGCGCTGTTTCGCCTGCTGTTTCGGGTTCGGGTCGAAGGGGATGTTCAGCACTTCGAGCGGCAAAAACTGCTGATTACGCCGAACCACGTCTCTTTCCTCGACGGCGTGCTGCTGGCGCTGTTCCTGCCGATTAAACCGGTGTTTGCGGTTTACGCCAGCATCGGCGAGAGCTGGTTTATGCGCTGGCTGCGGCCCTACATCGATTTCGTTTCGCTCGATCCCACCAAGCCGATGGCCATCAAACAGCTGGTGCGGATGGTCGAGCAGGGGCGGCCGATCGTGGTGTTCCCTGAAGGGCGCATCACCGTGACCGGCGCGCTGATGAAAATCTACGACGGCGCGGCGTTTATCGCCGCCAAATCGGGTGCCACGGTAGTGCCGGTGCGGATCGACGGCCCCGAATTCAGCCCGTTCGGCCGCATGGCCGGGGTATTCAAGATCCGCTGGTTCCCGCGAATCAGCATCCGCATCTTGCCGCCGACCACGCTGCCGATGCCGGAAGCGCCGCGCGCGCGTGAACGCCGGGCGCTGGCGGGCGATCGGCTGATGCAGATCATGATGCTGGCGCGGATGGATACGCGTGAACCGCAGACGCTGTTCCATGCTTTGCTGGCGGCGCAGCACCGCTACGGGCGCCGCAAGCCCTGTATCGAAGACATTGCTTTCAAAGAAGACAGTTATCAGACGTTGATCAAGAAATCGCTGGGTGTCAGCCGCATTCTGCAGCGCTTTACCGCCGAAGGGGAACACGTTGGGCTGCTGTTGCCGAACGCCACCATCACCGCGGCGGCGATCTTTGGCGCTTCGCTGCGTAACCGCATCCCGGCGATGCTCAACTACACCGCCGGCGCCAACGGCCTGAACAGCGCGATGCTCGCCGCCGGCATCAAGACCATCGTCACCTCGCGCCAGTTTCTGGAAAAGGGCAAGCTGACCCACCTGCCGGAGCAGGTGCCGCAGGCTAACTGGGTGTATCTGGAAGATCTGAAGGATACCGTCACGCTGGCGGACAAGCTGTGGATTTTGCGGCATTTGCTGCAGCCGCAGCGCGCGGCGTTGCCGCAACGCCCGGAAGACGCGGCGCTGATCCTGTTCACTTCCGGTTCCGAAGGCCACCCCAAGGGCGTGGTGCATTCCCACGCCAGCCTGCTGGCCAACGTAGAACAAATTCGCACCATCGCCGACTTCACGCCGCGCGACCGCTTCATGTCGTCGCTGCCGCTGTTCCACTCGTTCGGCCTGACGGTGGGGCTACTCACGCCGCTGATCACCGGCAGCCGCATTTTCCTCTACCCCAGCCCGCTGCACTATCGCGTGGTGCCGGAGCTGGTGTATGACCGCAACTGTACGGTGCTGTTCGGCACGGCGACCTTCCTCAACAACTATGCGCGCTTCGCGCATCCGTATGATTTCGCCCGCCTGCGCTATGTGGTGGCCGGCGCGGAGAAACTGGCGGACAGCACCAAACAGATCTACCAGGATAAATACGGCATTCGCATTCTGGAAGGCTATGGCGTGACCGAGTGTGCGCCGGTGGTCTCCATTAACGTGCCACTGGCGACGAAAGTAGGCACCGTTGGCCGCATCATGCCGCAGATGGAGGCGCGCCTGATCGCGGTGCCAGGCATCGATAACGGCGGCCGCCTGCAGCTGAAGGGGCCGAATATCATGAAAGGCTATTTGCGGGTTGAGCGCCCCGGCGAGCTGGAGCCGCCGGCGGCGGAAGATGCGAACGGCGTGCTGCAGCCGGGCTGGTACGACACCGGCGATATCGTCAGCCTGGATGAGCAGGGTTACTGCACCATTCGCGGCCGCGTGAAGCGCTTCGCCAAGCTGGCGGGGGAGATGGTGTCGCTCGAGAGCGTCGAATTGCTGGCGCAGCGGCTGTCGCCGGAAAAACTGCATGCCGCCACCGTCAAAAGCGACAGCAGCAAAGGCGAGGCGCTGGTGCTGTTCACCACCGATCCCGCCATTACCCGCGAGGCATTGCTGCGGGTGGCGCGCGAGCTGGGCAGCCCGGAGCTGGCGGTGCCGCGCGATATTCGCCTGTTGAAAACGCTGCCTGTGCTCGGCAGCGGCAAACCCGATTTCGTCACCCTGCGTCATATGGCCGAACAGCCGGAGAGTGCCTGATGAATCCTTCGACCGAATCCCCTTTGTTGTCACGCGGTATGATCGCCGTCATCAGCGCGCAGTTTCTCTCGGCGTTCGGCGACAATGCGTTGCTGTTCGCCACGCTGGCGTTGATCAAGCAGCAGCTGTATCCGGACTGGAGCCAGCCGATCCTGCAGATGGCCTTTGTCGCCACCTACATCATTCTGGCGCCGTTTGTCGGCCAGGTGGCCGACAGCTTCGCCAAAGGGCGGGTGATGATGTTCGCCAACGCCCTGAAGCTGGCGGGGGCGTTGGTGATCTGCTTTGGGTTCAACCCGTTTCTCGGTTACAGCCTGGTCGGCGTGGGGGCCGCCGCGTATTCGCCGGCCAAATACGGCATTCTGGGCGAGATCACCAGCGGTGAGAAGCTGGTCAAGGCTAACGGCCTGATGGAGGCCTCGACCATCGCCGCCATTCTGACCGGGTCGGTGGCCGGCGGTATTCTGGCGGACTGGCATGTGGTCGCGGCGCTGGCGGCCTGCGCCTTGGTTTACGCGGGAGCGGTGGTCGCCAACCTGTATATTCCGCGTCTGGCGGCGGCGCGCCCGGGGGCCTCCTGGCGCCCGCGGGCTATGACGAACAGCTTCTTTACCGCCTGCGTCACGTTATGGCGCGATGGGCAGACGCGTTTCTCCTTGATCGGCACCAGCCTGTTCTGGGGGGCCGGCGTGACGTTGCGTTTTCTGCTGGTGCTGTGGGTGCCGCTGGCGCTCGGCATCGCCGATAACGCCACGCCGACGCTGCTGAACGCCATGGTGGCCGTCGGTATCGTGGTGGGGGCCGGCGCTGCCGCGCGCTTCGTCACGCTGAAGACGGTAAAACGCTGCATGCCGGCCGGGATCCTGATCGGCGTCGCGGTCGCGGTGTTCGCGCTGCAAACCACCATGCTCAATGCCTATGTCTTGTTGGCGATCATCGGCATGCTGGGGGGCTTCTTCGTGGTGCCGCTCAATGCGTTGCTGCAGGAGCGGGGCAAGCATTCGGTCGGTGCCGGCAATGCGATCGCGGTGCAAAACCTGGGTGAAAACGCCGCCATGTTGCTGATGCTGGCGCTGTATTCGCTGGTGGTGAAGCTGGGCGTGCCGGTGGTGGGGGTCGGCGTAGGGTTTGGCGTGGTGTTTGCGCTGGCGATTAGCGTGCTGTGGTGGTCGCAGCGGCGGTAAAAAACGGGGCGCAGCCTGGCTGCGCCCCGGCTGTATTAAGGCGCCGGAATGGTAAACCGGGTATGGATTTCTTCAAGCGCCTGCAGCACGTCCTCATCCAATACCACATCGAGGCTGTCGATATTGATTTTCAACTGCTCCACCGTAGTGGCGCCCAGCAGGGTGCTGGCGACGAACGGCTGCTGACGCACGAAGGCCAAGGCCATCTGCGAAGGATCCAGCCCGTGTTTTTTGGCCAGCGCCACGTACTCGGCGATCGCCAGCTGGGTTTGCTGCCCTGAATAACGGTTGAAGCGGGTGAACAGCGTATTGCGCGCACCGGCCGGTTTAGCGCCGTTGAGGTATTTGCCGCTCAGAGTACCGAACGCCAGGCTGGAATAGGCCAGCAGTTCTACCCCTTCGTGCTGGCTGATCTCGGCCAGGCCAATCTCAAAGCTGCGGTTCAGCAGGCTGTAAGGGTTTTGAATCGACACGATGCGCGGCAGCTCGTGTTTCTCCGCCAGCTGCAGGTAGCGCATCACGCCCCAGGGCGTTTCATTGGAAACACCGATATAGCGAATCTTGCCGGCGCGCACCTGCTCGGTCAGCGCCTCCAGCGTTTCCAACAGCGTAACCGTAGCTTTGTCATCGGTGTATTGATAGTTGAGTTTGCCAAAGCAGTTGGTGGCGCGCTGCGGCCAGTGCAATTGATAAAGATCGAGATAATCGGTGTTCAGCCGCTTGAGGCTGGCGTCCAAAGCGGCGCGGATGTTTTTGCGATCGAGCGCCTGCTGCGGGCGGATGCTGCTGTCGGTGCCGCGCACCGGGCCCGAGACTTTGCTGGCCAGGACGATTTTTTCACGATTGCCGCGCGCCTTGAGCCAGCTGCCGATATAGCTCTCGGTCAGGCCCTGGGTTTCCGGGCGGGGCGGCACCGGGTACAGTTCGGCGGTGTCTATCAGGTTCACGCCTGCGGCCAATGCATAGTCCAGTTGCGCATGGGCGTCGGCTTCGCTGTTCTGTTCGCCAAAGGTCATGGTGCCCAGTCCCAGCACGCTCACTTCTAAAGAACTGTGGGGAATACGGTGGTATTGCATTAACGGCCTTCCTTTCTTGTTAGCGCTGACGGGCCGCGCGGCCCGGTGAAACAGGAGCCCAATGTCAGAAGACGGCGCAAAGTCCGTCGGGCGGCGATGTCGCCTTTCCTGACTATAACCAAGCGGTGAAGATGGGGGAAGCGGATTCCGTGCGGACACGAATGAGGGCTACCGTGCTCGCGCGGGCGATAGCCGGCGGGTGGTGATTAGCGTTCGATAACCTGGGAAACCTGATCGCCGTTAATCTGGCGGTGGTTGCCTTTCTCGTCTTTATAGCTGATGAGGCCAGTGTCTTTGTCGATCTCTGGCTTGCCTTGCGTCAGGATCATGTTGCCGTCTTTGGTCGCCATCACGTAGTCGCTGGAACATCCCGCCAGGCCGGCCACCATCACCAGCGCCGACACTGCCATTACCCACTTTTTCATCCTGCGGATCCTCAATTATGCAGAAAAGGTTGTTATTTCAAGATTAGCAAACTCTCGGCGAAGGGCGTCTCAGATAAGTCTTTATCTGATAAGAAAAAGTGAAATGAGAGGTCAACGAAGCGATGGAAGCCGCCGATGGCGGCTTCCGGGTAGGGTTATTCCGGCGAGCGGTTTTTCTTGCTGCGCATCAGATTGAGCGCTTCTACCGACATCGAGAAGAACATGGCGAAGTAGATGTAGCCTTTCGGCACGTGCACCTGGAAACTTTCCAGCATCAGCGTGAAGCCCACCAGGATCAGGAACGCCAGCGCCAGCATTTTCACCGACGGATGGCGATTGACGAACTCACCGATCGGCCGGGCGGCGAACATCATCACACCGACGGCGATCACTACTGCCGCCATCATGATGAACAGATGGTCGGAAAGGCCCACGGCGGTAATCACCGAGTCCAGACTGAAGATAATATCGAGCAGCATGATCTGCACGATCGCGCCGAAGAAGCTGTGCACCTTGGTGTGGTGCTCTTCTTCCGTGCCCTCGATGGTTTCGTGGATCTCTTTGCTGGCTTTCCAGATCAGGAACAGCCCCCCCAGAAGCAGGATCAGATCGCGGGCGGAAACGGCGTGATCCAGCACGGTAAACAGCGGGTGCGTCAAGCGGATCACCCAGGCGATAGAGGCCAACAGCGCCAGGCGCATAATCATGGCGGCGGCCAGACCGAGCCGGCGAGCTTTGTTCTGTTGCGCTTTGGGCAGCTTGGCCACCACCAGCGACAGAAAAATGATGTTATCAATACCCAGTACGATCTCAAGAATGGTTAGCGTACCTAACGCTAACCAGGCATTGGGATCCATAATCCATTCGAACATTGCCCGACACACCTTAATACTTAATAAATGCAAAACGTGAATTATACGCGTTTATCGTGGCGCTGACAGGGTTAGCTAAACCAGAGTTAAACGAAATTGCTTAGATTGAGAAATGTCTTGCCAGCAGCGCGCCGGTAAAACTCTTTTTCAGGTAGAAACCGCGCGGCAGCGTCATGATAGGTTGCCCCTGTTCGCCGATGGCTTCGGTGAGCGCCTTGCTGTTGGCGGCTTTGGGGCGCAGCTGCAACACTTCGCCGTGGCGCGCGGTGATGCGCTCTACGTGGCCGAGTACGATCAGATCCATCAACTCTTCCCAATCGCGGCGTAGACTCTCTTCTTCTGCGGCGCTCGGGCTCCACAGCAGCGGCGAGCCGACGCGGCGTTCGGCCAGCGGGATCTGCCGTTCGCCTTCTACCGGTATCCACAAGACGCGCGCCAACTTGTGGCGAACGTGGCTGCTGGCCCAGGTGACGCCGCTGTTACCGGTAAGCGGGGCGACGCAGACAAAAGTGGTTTCCAGCGGTTTGCCGGCGGCGTCGACAGGAATGGTTTTCAGCTCGATGCCCAGTTCGGGAAAGTCCTGCTCCGGTTTGCTGCCGGCCATGGCGCCGAGGTACAGCTCCAGCAGCATGCCCACCCAGCCCTTATCGCGCTTCAGATCCTTGGGGATCGGCAGCTGCGCGCGGGCGGCCAGCTCGCCAAAGCTGGCGCCGGCCAGCGCCTGAGCACGCTCGAACAGCTGCCGTTCATTTTCCGGCGGGGGCGGCAAAGGGGATAAAAACGCCATAAATCAAGCCTGTCGAATTTGGTTGAAAAACGTACTGCAATTATGCACGACGAACAATAACCATCATCGCCTGGGGAAAAGAATAATAGTAGCATGATTTTACATGACTTTTTTCATTTCCTTGCGGGGTAGGCAATGCACTGGCGGGGCTTGTTCACCTGAAGCCACCGACAATAAACAGGATCTTACACCTATTTATCCACAGATTTATGGGATAACCCAAATTTTTACCGATCACTGGTTCAATTTACAGCCTTGACTCGGGCAGTTTTTTACGAATTTGTCCGTTTTGTGCGTAACTTGCTCGGATAATCTGTGGATAAAAACGGCGTTGGTGGATCTTTCGCCAGGGTAAGATCCTTACCGTGCATAGATCACATTTTTACCCTGTACATAATGATGGGACATTAATTAAATATATATTTTTAAAGTAAATATGTGTTTTAGGGGGCAGTGGGGGATTTTGGGGTTTAAGAGTTGTACCGGCTTATCCCTCGAGTTCTGCACACACCTATCCACAGAAAAAGTGAATAAAACCGGCCAGATAGGCTGGGGTATGTTTATAACTTTGCCTATATCTGTGAGTTATCCCAATGTTATCCGGCCCGCAGCGCCGTAAAGCAGTGGTTTACCGCCTGTAGCTTGTGTGAAACAATCAGGACATCTATGCGAATTTAAGCTTATCGAGGTAGTCCGGTGATCGATGATGATGGCTACCGCCCGAATGTTGGTATCGTAATCTGTAATCGTCAGGGGCAGGTCTTATGGGCCCGCCGTTACGGTCAGCACTCCTGGCAGTTTCCCCAAGGTGGGATTAACCCTGGCGAAACTGCGGAGCAGGCGATGTACCGTGAGCTGTTCGAAGAAGTGGGGCTGAGTAAAAAGGATGTGCGCATCCTGGCTTCGACCCGCAACTGGTTGCGCTATAAATTGCCGAAACGTTTGGTGCGTTGGGACACAAAGCCGGTTTGTATCGGCCAAAAGCAAAAATGGTTTTTGTTGCAGCTACTGTGCAATGACGCTGATATCAATATGCAGCGCAGCAGCACGCCGGAGTTCGACGGTTGGCGCTGGGTGAGCTTCTGGTATCCGGTGCGCCAGGTGGTGTCGTTCAAACGCGACGTCTACCGCCGGGTGATGAAAGAATTCGCCGTGACCGTGATGCCGATGCAAGAGCAGGCGGCACCGCGGCAGGCCCCCGCTTATCGCCGAAAGAGAGGTTAAGTTAAGCCGACTATGCTCACGCGCTTGCGAGAAATTGTAGAGAAGGTGGCCGCGGCGGCCAGTCTGACGGATGCGCTGGATCTGCTGGTCAATGAAACCTGTCTGGCGATGGACACCGAAGTGTGTTCCATCTACCTGGCGGACAACGATCGCCGCTGTTACTACCTGATGGCCACGCGCGGGCTGAAAAAGCCGCGCGGGCGCACTATCGCATTGGCGTTTGACGAGGGCGTCGTCGGGTTGGTCGGCCGCCGGGCCGAGCCTATCAACCTGGCCGATGCCCAAAGCCACCCCAGTTTCAAATACGTTCCGCAGGTGAAAGAGGATCGCTTCCGATCCTTCCTCGGGGTGCCGATCATTCATCGGCGCCAGCTGCTGGGCGTGCTGGTGGTGCAGCAGCGCGAGCTGCGCCAGTTCGACGAAAGCGAAGAGTCTTTCATGGTCACCCTGGCCACGCAGATGGCCGGGATCCTGTCACAGTCGCAGCTCAACGCCATTTTCGGCCAGTATCGCCAAACGCGCGTGCGCGCGCTGGCGGCTTCGCCCGGCGTGGCGGTGGCGGAAGGGTGGCAGGACAGCAGCCAGCCTTCGCTCGATCAGGTTTACCGCGCGTCGACGCTGGACACCGCCAGCGAGCGCGAGCGCCTGACGCTGGCGCTGGAAGAGGCCGGCGCGGAGTTTCGCCGTTTCAGCAAGCGTTTTGCCGCCAGTTCGCAAAAAGAGAGCGCGGCGATCTTCGATCTTTATTCTCACCTGTTAAACGACGCCCGTCTCAAGCGTGAACTGTTCGCCGAAATCGACAACGGTTCGGTGGCGGAGTGGGCGGTGAAACAGGTGATAGAAACCTTTGCCGAGCAGTTCGCCAAACTGCAGGACACCTACATGCGCGAGCGCGGCAGCGACCTGCGCGCGCTGGGCCAGCGCCTGCTGTTCCACCTCGACGACACCACCCAGGGCGCCACCCAGTGGCCGGCGCGTTTTGTGCTGGTGGCGGATGAACTGACTGCGACATTGCTGGCCGAAGTGCCGCAGGATCGCCTGGTCGGCGTGGTAGTACGCGACGGTGCCGCCAACTCGCATGCGGCGATTTTGGTGCGGGCGATGGGGGTGCCGACGGTGATGGGCGCCGACATCCAGCCTTCTCTGCTCAGCCAGCGGCTGCTGATCGTCGACGGCTATCGCGGTGAACTGCTGGTCGATCCTGAGCCGGTACTGGTGCAGGAATATCAACGGCTGATCAGCGAAGAGCTGGAGCTGAGCAAGCTGGCGGAAGACGACGTCGAGCAGCCGGCGCAGTTGAAAAGCGGCGAGCGCATTCAGGTGATGCTGAATGCTGGCCTCAGCCCGGAACATGAACAGCTGTTGGGCGGCCGGGTGGATGGTGTGGGGCTATACCGCACCGAAATCCCGTTCATGTTGCAAAGCGGCTTCCCTTCCGAAGAAGAGCAGGTCGCACAGTACCAGGGCATGCTGCAGCTTTACCCGAGCAAGCCGGTCACGCTGCGCACCCTGGACATCGGCGCCGACAAGCAGCTGCCCTATATGCCGATCAGCGAAGAGAACCCTTGCCTGGGCTGGCGCGGCATCCGCATTACCCTGGATCAGCCGGAGATCTTTTTGATTCAGGTGCGCGCGATGCTGCGTGCCAACGCCGGCACCGGCAACCTGGGCATTCTGCTGCCGATGGTCACCAGCCTGGAAGAGGTCGACGAGGCTAAACGCCTGATTGACCGCGCCGGGCGCGAGGTGGAAGAAGTGCTCGGCTACGCGATCCCGAAACCGAAAATCGGCGTGATGCTGGAAGTGCCGTCGATGATTTTCCTGATCCCGCATCTGGCCGGGCGCGTTGATTTCATCTCGGTCGGCACTAACGACTTGACGCAGTACCTGCTGGCAGTGGATCGCAACAACACCCGGGTCGCCTCGTTGTACGACAGTTTGCACCCCGCGATGTTGCAGGTGCTGAGATTGATCGCCGAGCAGGGGAAAGCAGCCGGGTTGCAGCTTAGCCTCTGCGGTGAACTGGCCGGCGATCCCATGGGCGCGCTGTTGCTGGTGGGTATGGGCTATCGTAATCTGAGCATGAACGGCCGCAGCGTGGCGCGCATCAAATACCTGCTGCGGCATATCGACCTGGCCGACGCCGAAGTGCTGGCGCAGCGGGTGTTGAACACCCAGATGACCACCGAAGTGCGCCATCTGGTGGCGGCGTTTATGGAGCGGCGCGGCATGGGCGGGCTGATCCGCGGGGGCCGATAGCCGCCGCGCGGTGTGATTTTTTTACAGAACTTTTCCCGCCCTGCCGGACCGGACCGCGCTAAGCCTATGTTATGATGCGCAACCTCAGCGCGGCGCATGCTCGTCGCCTTGCACACCACAGCGGCTAACGCTGCCGTTTGCAAGGCGCGGGATAATCTTCGTCGCCGCTTGGCACCTGCCGCCCCCGCATGGGGAAAAATAACAGACATGTTGTGGTGATAGATGAGCAATAGCTATCTGGCGTTTCCTAAATTTGATCCGGTCATTTTCTCCATTGGCCCGGTTTCTTTGCATTGGTACGGCCTGATGTACCTGGTCGGCTTCGTTTTTGCCATGTGGCTGGCGGTGCGCCGTGCCAACAAGCCGGGCAGCGGCTGGACCAAAGACGAAGTTGAAAACCTGCTCTATGCTGGTTTCCTGGGCGTATTCGTCGGCGGCCGCGTAGGCTATGTGCTGTTCTACAACTTGCCGCTGTTCCTGGATAACCCGCTCTATCTGTTCAAGGTCTGGGATGGCGGCATGTCGTTCCACGGCGGCTTGATGGGGGTTATTCTGGTGATGTTCTGGTTCGCTCGCCGCACCAAACGCACCTTCTTCCAGGTTTCCGATTTTATCGCGCCACTGATCCCGTTCGGCCTGGGGGCCGGCCGCCTCGGCAACTTCATCAACGGTGAACTGTGGGGCCGCGTGACCACCGATACCCCTTGGGCGATGCTGTTCCCAAGCTCGCGCAGCGAAGACGTGGCCCTCGCCGCCGCCGATCCTTCTCTGCTGCCGCTGCTGAACCAGTACGGCGTACTGCCGCGCCACCCGTCGCAGCTGTATGAACTGCTGCTGGAAGGCGTGGTGCTGTTTATCATTCTGAACCTGTTTATTCGCAAGCCGCGGCCGATGGGCGCCGTATCGGGCCTGTTCCTGATCGGTTATGGCGCATTCCGCATCATCGTTGAGGCGTTCCGCCAGCCGGATGCCCAGCTTGGCCTGTTCGACGGCGTGATCAGCATGGGGCAGATCCTGTCCATCCCGATGGTGGTGGCCGGTGTTATTATGATGATTTGGGCGTACCGTCGTCGCCCGCAGCAACAACTGTCGTGAGGGACAAATGAAACAGTATCTGGATTTGATGAACAAGGTGCTCGCCGAGGGCACCCCTAAAGCCGACCGTACCGGCACTGGCACGTTGTCGATTTTCGGCCACCAGATGCGTTTCAACTTGCAGGAAGGTTTCCCGTTGGTGACCACCAAGAAATGTCATCTGCGTTCGATCATTCATGAGCTGTTATGGTTCCTGAACGGCGATACCAACATCGCCTACCTGCGTGACAACAAGGTCACCATTTGGGACGAGTGGGCCGATGAAAACGGCGATCTCGGCCCGGTGTACGGCAAACAGTGGCGCGCCTGGGGCGCAGCGGACGGCCGTCAGATCGATCAACTGAGCAACGTGCTCCAACAGCTGAAGCAGGATCCGGATTCGCGCCGCATCATCGTTTCCGCCTGGAACGTCGGCGAGCTGGATCAGATGGCGTTGGCGCCGTGCCACGCGTTCTTCCAGTTCTACGTAGCGGACGGCAAGCTCTCTTGCCAGCTGTACCAGCGTTCCTGCGACGTCTTCCTCGGCCTGCCGTTCAACATCGCCAGCTACGCGCTGTTGGTGCACATGATGGCGCAGCAGTGCGATCTGGAAGTGGGCGATTTCGTCTGGACCGGCGGCGATACCCACCTGTACAGCAACCACATGGAACAGACTCAGCTGCAGCTGACGCGTGAACCGCGTCCGTTGCCGAAACTGGTGATCAAACGCAAGCCGGCTTCGCTGTTCGATTACCGTTTCGAAGACTTCGAGATCGAAGGTTACGATCCGCATCCGGCCATCAAGGCGCCGGTCGCGATCTGACCTTAACCGCATCACATCAGGGGCGCAGCGATGAACTGCGCCCCTTTTTTTATCCGCATTGCGCACCGCGCCGCATTTTTTTGTCGCCGCCTGCCGTCGTAGAGGAAACATTGCGCAGCTTGCCGCAGCGCTTGCGCATGCGGCTTTACCGCGTTGTTACGGCCCTTACACTGGCGGCATGAACGACAATACTCTCTCGAACATCGATGATCGCCAGCGTGGCATGACGTTGATTGAGCTGTTGGTGGCGATTCTGATCGCCGGCATGCTCACCGGCTGGGGCGTCGGGCAATGGCGCCATCATCAGCAAGCGTTGCGGCTGGAACACACGGCTCAACAGCTGCTGGCGTTTCTACTGCGCTTGCAGGCGGACGCCAACTGGCGTAACCGCACGACGTTACTGTGGTTCAAGAACGGCACGCCCTGGTGTCTGGGCGGTGGCGTGCCGCCGCCGGATTGCGCTTCCGCCGAAGGCTCTGTCTTCTCGCCGTCTTATCGCGACGTTGCGCTGAGCGGCTACACCGGCAAAGAGATTGGGTTTTACGGTTTGCGCAATACCGCGCAGGCGGGGCACATCCTTCTCAGCAACGACGCAGGCAGCCTGCGGCTGGTGCTGTCCGCCCGTGGGCGGCTGCGTTTGTGCAGCGAAGGGCAGCGGCTCAGGGGCATGGCGTTATGTTGACTCCAGAACGCGGTTTTACCTTGCCAGAGGTGATGTTGGCGTTGGTCTTCGGCAGCGTAATCGCGCTCGGCGCGGCGAAAACTTACCCGCTGTTGCGCCTGCAAAGCGTGGCCGTCGGCCAGCACTTTCGGCTGGAGTCAACGCTGCGGCAGTTGGCGTTCGGCATTGAGAAAGATCTGCGCCGCGCCGGTTTTTGCGCCGGGCAGTGCGCCGGCCGGCCGTTGTTTATCGGTCAGGCTGCGGGAGAAGCGGCGGGCAGCTGCGTTATCGTCGCATACGACATCGCTCGCAGCGGGCAATGGCTGACTTCGGGCGAGGATGCAGGCTATTTCGGTTACCGGCTGCGCAATGGCGGCTTGGAAGGGCAGCGCGGCGTGAGCCAATGTGATGGCGGTGGCTGGGAGCGGCTACTCGACCATGACGAAGTGCGCATTGAGCGGTTTCATGTGGCGATAGAGCGGGGCAATCACGGCGCGACCTTGGCTCGCCTGACGCTGGCGGGGCGCTCCGCCAGCGATGCGCGTATCGGGCGCAGCCTGAGCGGGAGCGTCGAAATGGCGGCGCTGCCATGAACCGGCAAACCCAGCAAGGCGGTAGCACCCTGGCGGCGGTGATGCTGTTGTTGGCGCTGGGGCTGATGTTGCTCAATGCTCAGCATCGGCAATTGGATAACGCTCTGCTACTGGCCTCCGATCAGCAGCGCTACCTTCAGGCTTACAATCAGGCCGCTTCGGCGCTGAGTTGGGGCATGAGCCAGCGCTGGCCACGCGCTGCGCTGAGTGCGGCGGCCTGGTCATGTAGGCAGCGCGCGGAGCTGACGGCCTGCGCTCGGCTGTCTGCCAGAGAGGGCGTTGTGACGGTACGCGGCCTTGGCGAGATGCGCGGCGGTGAACCGCTTTGGCTGTATCAATGGGGCACGTTTGACGGCGCAGAGGCGGCCGGCAGGGTACAACCACAGCCGGGCGGTCGGCTGGATTTTTGCCCCGAGAAAAGGCTGGCCGACTGTGGCGGTTAACGCTCGGGCTGGGCGGATATC
Source organism: Serratia sp. HMSC15F11 (assembly GCF_001808215.1). NCBI lineage: Bacteria > Pseudomonadati > Pseudomonadota > Gammaproteobacteria > Enterobacterales > Yersiniaceae > Serratia > Serratia sp. HMSC15F11. Next base: position 77,857 of record NZ_KV792390.1, on the reverse strand, counting down.
CCGCAACGGCTTCAGTTTGCCGGAAGTGTTGGTGGCGGCCTTGCTGTTCTCGGTGTCGCTGATTGGCTTGTTACAGTATCATCAGGTGCTGTTGCAGTCGTTCCAGCGCCAGTGGCACTACCGGCAAGCCTGGGCGCTGGCGCATCAGCAGCTGGAGGCGTTTGCCGTCACCGGACGGCTCGAGGCTGAACCGCTGCCGGAAGGGTGGCGACGCGAGACGGTGCTTGATGATGCGGAGAGTAATTGCCGCCGATTGACGGTCAGGATCCAAACGCCGCAGCGGCAGTGGGCAACGCTGAGCCGCTGGTATTGCACCCGCTTTTAAGCCGGTATGTCTTTTGTTTTAAAGGAGCCTTCATGTTCACGGTTTATCATTCCAATCAGCTGGATTTGTTGAAAACGCTGACCAGCGCGCTGATAGCCAGAGATCCGTTGGCCGATCCTTTTCAACCGGAAGTGGTGCTGGTGCAAAGCCCCGGCATGGCGCAATGGCTGCAAATGCAGCTGGCGGAACAGTTCGGCATCGCCGCCAATGTCGCGTTTCCGCTGCCGGCGACCTTTATTTGGGACATGTTCACCCGGGTGTTGCCGGATATCCCGAAAGAGAGCGCCTTCAGCAAGGACGCCATGACCTGGAAGCTGATGTGGTTGCTGCCGGAGATGTTGACCCAGTCGGCGTTTGCGCCACTGCAGCACTATCTGACCGATGACGGCGACAAGCGCAAGATTCACCAGTTGGCCGGCCGGGTCGCCGACCTGTTCGACCAGTATTTGGTTTATCGCCCGCAGTGGTTGGAGAGCTGGCAGCGCGGTGAGCGTATCGACGGTCTGGCGGAGGCTCAGCAATGGCAGGCGCCGCTCTGGGGGCGGTTGGTGGAGTACACGCAAGAGCTGGGGCAGCCGGAATGGCACCGCGCCAATCTGTACAGCCGCTTTATCCACGCGCTGGAACAGGCAAAAACGTGCCCGCCCGGTTTGCCGCCGCGGGTGTTTATCTGCGGCATCTCGGCGCTGCCGCCGGTCTATTTGGAGGCGCTGCAGGCGCTGGGGCGGCATATCGATATCCACCTGATGTTCACCAACCCCTGTCGTTATTACTGGGGCGACATTCAGGATTATGCTTTCCTGGCTCGCTTGCAGAGCCGCAAGCGCCGTCACTACCACCAGGCTCGTGAGCAGGGGCTGTTTCGCGAGCCGGATGACGCGGCGCGCCTGTTTGACGCGGAAGGCCAGCAGCAGCTCAGCAACCCGCTGCTGGCTTCCTGGGGCAAGCTGGGGCGCGATCACCTCTATCTGCTGTCGCAGATGGAAGGGGTGCAAGAGGTCGACGCCTTTGTCGATATCCCGGCCGATACCATGCTGCACGCCGTTCAGCGCGATATGCTGGAGCTGGAAGACCATGCGGTAATCGGTATTACTGCGGAAACGCTGGAAAGTAGCTTCAGCAAACGTCCGCTTGATGAGAACGACCGCTCCCTCAGCCTGCATGCCTGCCACAGCCCGCAGCGGGAAGTGGAGGTTTTGCACGATCAACTGCTGAGCATGCTGGCGCAGGATCCGTCGTTGACGCCACGCGATATCATCGTGATGGTGGCGGATATCGACAGCTACACGCCTTATATTCAGGCGGTGTTCGGCAATGCCCCCGCCGAGCGCTACCTGCCGTTCGCCATTTCCGACCGTAAAGCGCGCCAGGCGCATCCGGCGCTGCAGGCGTTCATTTCACTGCTCGATCTGCCGCAAAGCCGCTTTACCTCGGAACAGGTACTGGCGCTGCTGGAGGTGCCGGCCCTGGCCGCCCGTTTCGCCATTGGCGAAGAGGGGCTGCGCCTGCTGCGTCATTGGGTCGGTGAATCCGGCGTGCGCTGGGGCCTGGACGACGATAACGTGCGCGAACTGGATCTGCCCGCCACCGGCCAGCATACCTGGCGCTTCGGCATTACGCGTATGCTGCTCGGCTACGCGATGGACAGCAATGCCGGCGATTGGCAGGGCATTTTACCTTACGACGAATCGAGCGGATTGGTCGCCGAGTTGGCGGGGCAGTTGGCGGATCTGCTGGCGCAGCTCAGCCACTGGCGGCAAATCTTGAGCGAAGCGCGCCCGCTCGAGGCGTGGCTGCCGCTGTGCCGGCAACTGCTGGATGCCTTCTTCGCTGCGGACAGCGACACCGAAGTCGTGCTGGCGCTGATCGAACAGCAATGGCAGCAGGCCATCAATTTTGGCCTGGCGGCGCGCTATCCCGATGCGGTGCCATTGACCATTCTGCGCGACGATCTGGCGGCGCGTCTCGATCAGGAGCGCATCAGCCAGCGCTTCCTCGCCGGGCAAATCAACTTCTGTACGCTGATGCCGATGCGTTCCATTCCGTTCAAGGTGGTGTGCCTGCTGGGCATGAATGACGGCGTGTATCCGCGCACGCTGCCGCCGCTGGGCTTCGATCTGATGGCGCAGCAGGTTAAACGCGGTGACCGTAGCCGTCGCGATGACGACCGCTATCTGTTCCTGGAAGCGATTTTGTCCGCTCAGCAGCGGCTGTATATCAGTTTCATCGGCCGTTCCATTCAGGACAATAGCCCGCGCTACCCTTCGGTGCTGGTCACCGAGCTGCTGGAGTACCTGGAGCAAAGCTATTGCCGGCCGGGAGATGAGGAACTCAGCGCAGACGACAGCGCCCGGCGGGTTGGTGAGCACTTGCTGAAGTGGCACGCGCGCATGCCGTTCGCCGCCGAGAATTTCTTGCCGGGCTCGGCGGAGCAAAGCTATGCCGCCGAGTGGTTGCCCGCCGCTGATGGTCGCGGTGCGGCGCATCCGGCGTTCAACCAGCCGCTGCCAGCCGAAGCGCTGCAGCAAATATCGTTGGATGAGCTGCTGCGATTTTACCGCCATCCGATTCGCGCGTTTTTCCAACTGCGGCTGGGCGTCAGTTTTATCCTGGAAGAGACCGAGCTGCCCGACGAAGAACCCTTCACGCTGGATAACCTCAGCCGCTACCAGTTCAACAGCCAGCTGCTGAATACGCTGATCGACGGCGACGATCCCGAACGGTTGTTCCAGCGGGTGCGCGCCGCCGGCGGCTTGCCTTATGGCGCCTTCGGCGAAATCTATTGGCAAAAGCAGCAGGAAGAGATGAGCGAACTGGCCGAGCAGGTGCGTGCGGAACGCGCAGGGAGCCATAGCCTGGAGCTGGATATCGATATTGCCGGCGTACGTCTCAGCGGCTGGCTGCATCAGGTGCAGGATGACGGCCTGCTGCGCTGGCGGCCCGCTACGCTGTCGGCGGTGGACGGCATATTGCTGTGGCTGGAGCACCTGGTGTACTGCTGCGCCGGCGGCACCGGCGAGAGCCGCATGTATGGCCGCAAGAATTCCGCCTGGCGCTTTGCCGCGCTGGCGCCAGAAGAGGCACAGGCGCAGCTGGCGGAACTGCTGGCGGGCTATCAGCGCGGCCTGTGTGAGCCGCTGCTGTTGCTGAACAAGAGCGGCTGGGCGTGGCTAAGTCAGTGCTATCTGCCGGAAACGCAGGAAATCGACTGGGAGGAAGAAGCGCAAATTAAGGCACGCGCCAAACTGCTGCAGGCCTGGCAGGGCGATCAGCGCATTCCCGGAGAAGGGGAAGATCCCTACGTGCAGCGAGTGTTCCGCCAATTGGATAATGAATACTTGGCGCAAATACTGGCCGAAACAGAGCGTTATCTGTTGCCGGTGGCGCGGCATAACCTGGGGTAACAATCCCCCGGTGGTGCTGTGCGGCGGGAGGTGGTAAAAATAACGAAGGTTATATTCAACCATTGGGGTAATTCCCGGTCTTACATAACGAACAGGCATATACCCGCCGTGTTTCGGGCCGCCACATTGGCGAAGAACCCGGCGAGTACCGATTTGGTTATGTGGTTTTGATGCACGTCGCCAACGTCAGGGAGTGGGCGTAGCGACGTCAGAATAGGGGTTTATTTTGGATATGCGCAGACAGTTGGCCCGTATCGCCGGGCTGGTATTATTGGCTATGTGTTGGGCACCGTTGAGTTGGGCCGCGCAAGGATGGCAACCGCTGGCGGAGAAGATCAACAAGAGCGAACACGATCCACGTCAGTATGAAGCGATCAAGTTGGCTAACGGCATGACGGTGTTGCTGGTGTCCGATGCCCGGGCACCGAAATCGCTGGCGGCGCTGGCATTGCCGGTTGGGTCACTCGAAGATCCGAACAGCCAACTGGGCTTGGCGCACTATCTGGAGCATATGGTACTGATGGGCTCCAAACGTTACCCAGAGCCGGAGAACCTGTCCGAATTCCTGAAAAAGCACGGCGGCAGCCACAACGCCAGCACGGCCTCTTATCGCACTGCCTTCTATCTGGAAGTGGAAAATGACGCGCTGGAGCATGCGGTCGATCGCATGGCCGACGCCATTGCCGAGCCGCTGCTGGATCCGGGCAATGCCGATCGCGAGCGCAACGCGGTGAACGCCGAATTGACGATGGCGCGTTCGCGCGACGGCATGCGTATGGCGCAGGTCGGCGCGGAAACCCTTAACCCGGCGCATCCGAGCGCGCGCTTCTCCGGCGGTAATCTCGATACGCTGAAAGACAAGCCGGACAGCAAATTGCACGATGAGCTGACCGGCTTCTATAAACGCTACTACTCCGCCAACCTGATGATGGGCGTTTTGTACGGCAATCAGCCGTTGCCGCAGCTGGCTGATATTGCGGCGAAAACCTTTGGCCGCGTGCCGAATCACGACGCCAGCGTGCCGCCGATCACCGTGCCGGCCGTGACGCCGGAACAGCAGGGCATCATCATTCACTATGTGCCGGCGCAGCCGCGCAAGCAGCTGAAGGTCGAGTTCCGCATCGATAACAACAGCGCCGCGTTTCGCAGCAAAACCGATACCTACATCAGCTACCTGATCGGCAACCGCAGCAAGAACACGCTGTCTGACTGGTTGCAGAAGCAGGGGCTGGCGGACGCCATCAATGCCGGCGCCGATCCGATGGTCGATCGCAACGGCGGCGTCTTCGCCATCAGCGTCTCCCTGACCGACAAAGGCCTGGCCCAGCGCGACGAAGTCGTCGCCGCCATTTTCAACTACCTGAAAATGCTGCGCAGCGAAGGCATCAAGCAGAGCTACTTCGATGAAATCTCGCATGTTCTGAACCTGGATTTCCGTTATCCGTCGATCACGCGCGACATGGACTACATCGAATGGCTGGTGGACACGATGCTGCGCGTGCCGGTTGAGCATGCGCTGGACGCGCCTTACCTGGCCGATCGTTATGATCCTAAGGCGATCGCCGAACGTCTGGATGCCATGACGCCGCAAAACGCGCGCATCTGGTTCGTCAGCCCGGATGAGCCGCACAACAAGACGGCCTATTTCGTCAACGCGCCTTACCAGGTCGACAAAATCACGCCGCAGCGCTTTACGCAGTGGCAGCAGCTGGGCAGCGGCATTTCCCTGTCGTTGCCGGCGCTCAACCCGTACATCCCGGATGACTTTACCCTGACCAAGCCGTCGCACGAGTTCAAAAAGCCGGAAATGGTGGTGGATAAACCTGGCCTGCGCGTGCTGTACATGCCGAGCCGTTACTTCGCCGACGAGCCGAAGGCCGACGTCACCGTCGCTTTCCGCAACGCCAAGACCATGGATTCCGCGCGTAACCAGGTGCTGTTCTCGCTGACGGATTATCTGGCCGGCCTCGCGCTGGATCAGCTGAGCTATCAGGCATCGGTCGGCGGACTGAGCTTCTCGACCTCGCCGAACAACGGCCTGATGTTTAACGCCAACGGTTTTACCCAGCGTTTGCCGCAGTTGCTGACGGCGCTGATCGAGGGCTATTCCAGCTTCACGCCGACGGAAGATCAGCTGGCGCAGGCCAAATCCTGGTATCTGGAACAGTTGGACGCCGCCGAGAAGGGCAAGGCGTTTGAGCTGGCCATTCAGCCGGTGCAGATGGTTTCCCGCGTGCCGTATTCCGAACGCCGCGAGCGCCGCGAAGTGCTGAAGACGCTGACGCTGAAAGACGTGCTGGCCTATCGCGAGAGCCTGCTGGCCGAGGCCACGCCAGAGCTGTTGGTGGTGGGCAACATGAGCAAGCAGCAGGTCGACACGCTGGCGTCGACGCTGAAGCATCGCCTGGGTTGTACCGGCATTGAATGGTGGCACGGCGAAGATGTGGTGGTGGACAAGAATCAGCTGGCCAACCTGCAACAGGTGGGCAGCAGCACCGACTCGGCGCTGGCGGCGGTCTATGTGCCGACCGGCTACGATGAAGTGACCGGCATGGCCTACAGCTCGCTGCTGGGGCAGATTATTCAGCCGTGGTTCTATAGCCAACTGCGCACTCAGGAGCAATTGGGGTATGCGGTCTTTGCCTTCCCGATGTCGGTGGGGCGCCAGTGGGGCGTGGGCTTCCTGTTGCAGAGCAACAGCAAGCAGCCGGCCTACCTGTACCAGCGCTATCAGGATTTCTACCCAAAAACCGAGAAGCGCTTGCGCGACATGAGCGAGGCGGACTTTGAGCAGTACAAACAGGCGCTCATCAATGAGCTGAAGCAGCGGCCGCAAACCCTGAGCGAAGAGGCCAGTCGGTTCGCCAACGATTTCGATCGCGGCAATTTTGCCTTCGATACCCGTCAGAAGCTGATGGCGCAGGTGCAACAGCTGACGCCGGCCAAACTGGCGGATTATTTCCACCAGGCGGTGATCCAGCCACAGGGGCTGGCGGTGCTGTCACAGGTGAGTGGCAGCGGGCAAGACAAGGCGGATTACGCGGCGCCTAAGGACTGGGTCACCTATCCGAACGCGTCTGCATTGCAGCAGATCCTGCCGCGCAAAGTGGCGACGCCATGACGGAAACTGCCCCGCAGAGGCTGGAGCCGCTGACGCTGCCGCTGTTCGGCGAACGCCTGATCGAGGCGTCGGCGGGCACCGGCAAAACCTTTACCATCGGCGCGCTGTATCTGCGTCTGCTGCTGGGGTTGGGCGGTGAAGCGGCGTTTCCTCGCCCGCTGACGGTAGAAGAAATCCTGGTGGTGACCTTTACCGAGGCCGCCACCGAGGAGCTGCGCGGGCGTATCCGCGACAATATTCACGGATTACGCATTGCCTGTGTACGGGGCGTCAGCGCCAACCCGCTGTTTTCGGCGCTAATGGCTGAAATTGACGATTTGACCGACGCCGCTTCGCAGCTGCTGGCGGCGGAGCGGCAGATGGACGAAGCGGCGATCTACACCATTCACGGCTTTTGCCAACGAATGCTGACGCACAACGCCTTCGAGTCCGGCATGCTGTTTGAACAAACGCTGGTGCAGGACGAGCTGCCGCTGCGGCGGCAGGCCTGTGCCGACTTCTGGCGTCGCCACTGCTATCCGTTGCCGCTGGGCGTGGCGCGTGCGGTCAGCCAGGAGTGGAGCGGCCCGGAAGCGTTGCTGGCCGATCTCTCCGGTTATCTGCACGGTGAAGCGCCGGCGCTGCGTCGGCCGCCGAAGGAGGAAGAAACCGTCCTGATGCGCCACGAGCAGATCGTCGCACGCATCGACGCCATCAAGGCGCAATGGCGGGCGGCGGCGGGCGAGCTGGAGGCGCTGATCGCCCAGTCAGGCGTCGATAAGCGCAGTTACAGCAGCAAGCACCTGCCGAACTGGCTGAACAAGGTCGGCGAATGGAGCGGGCAGGAGACTCAGGACTACCAGCTGCCGAAGGAACTGGATAAATTTCGCCAGTCGGTGCTGCTGGAGAAGACCAAGAAAGGCGAGCCGCCGCGGCATGCGCTGTTCACGGCGATAGATGAACTGTTCGATGAACCCTTGACGCTGCGCGACCTGATCATGGCGCGCGCGCTCAGCGAGATCCGCACTTCCATTCAGCAGGAAAAGCGCCAGCGCGCCGAGCTGGGGTTTGACGACCTGCTCAGCCGGCTGGACGGCGCCCTGCAAAGCGGCGGCGGCGAACAGCTGGCGCAGGCGATCCGTCAGCGCTACCCGGTGGCGATGATCGATGAATTCCAGGATACCGATCCGCAGCAATACCGTATTTTCCAAAAGCTTTACGTCGGCCGGCCCGATTGCGGCTTGCTGCTGATCGGCGATCCCAAGCAGGCGATTTACGCCTTTCGTGGCGCCGACATTTTTACCTACATGCGGGCGCGTTCAGAGGTGAGCGCCCACTATACGCTGGAGACTAACTGGCGCTCGTCGCCGTCGATGGTCGCCAGCGTTAATTACCTGTTTTCTCAGGTAGAAAAGCCTTTCCTGTTCGGCCAAATCCCCTTTATCGAGGTCAGCGCGGCAGAAAAGAACCAAGGGTTGGCGTTTGACCTGCACGGCAAGCCGCAACCGGCGATGCAGTTCTGGCTGCAGCAGGGGGAAGGCGCCGGTGTAAGTGATTACCAACAGTTGATGGCGCGCCTGTGCGCCACGCAAATTCGTGACTGGCTCAGCGCCGGGCAGCAGGGCCAGGCGTGGCTGCAGGGCGGCAAAGAGCCAAGGCCGGTACAAGCTTCCGATATCACGGTGCTGGTGCGCAGCCGCAATGAGGCTGCGTTGGTGCGCGATGCGCTGAGCGCGCTGTCCATTCCATCGGTGTATCTATCCAACCGCGACAGCGTGTTCGACACCCCGGAGGCCAAAGACCTGCTGTGGTTGTTGCAGGCGGTGTTGGCGCCGGAACAGGAGCGCACGCTGCGCAGCGCCATGGCCACCGGGCTGATGGGGCTGGACGCGCCGACGCTGGACGGCCTGAGCCGCGATGAGCGCGCCTGGGACGCGTTGGTTAATGAATTCGACGATTACCGCACGCTCTGGCTGCGCCGCGGCGTGTTGCCGATGCTGAGCGAGGTGATGAAAGCGCGCCAGCTGGCGGAGAACCTGCTGGCCAGCGCCGGCGGCGAGCGTCGCTTGACCGACGTGCTGCACCTGGGGGAGCTGTTGCAAGAGGCGGCGGCGCAGCTCGACAGCGAGCATGCGCTGGTTCGCTGGTTGGCGCAGCAGATTGCCCAGCCTAATCGCCAGTCCGACAATCAACAGCTGCGGCTGGAGAGCGACCGGCATCTGGTGCAGGTGATCACCATCCACAAGTCCAAGGGGCTGGAATTCGATCTGGTGTGGCTGCCGTTCGTCGGCAATTTCCGCCAGCAGCAACAGGCGCTGTATCACGATCGCCATAGCTTCCAGGCATTGCTGGATCTCGACGCCAATGAAGAGAGCCAGGCCTGGGCAGAGGAGGAGCGGTTGGCGGAAGACCTGCGTCTGCTGTACGTGGCGCTGACCCGCTCGGTGTATCACTGCAGCATCGGCATCGCGCCGTTGTTCCAGGGCACGCGCAAGAAACAGGGCGAGACCGATCTGCACCGCAGCGCATTGGGTTATCTGGTGCAGGGCGGGCAGGCCGGCGATGCGGCGTATCTGCAGGAGCGGCTGCAGCAATTGGCGGGCGGCGGCATTGCGCTGTCGCTGGTGGAACCGCCGGACGAGGCGCCCTGGCAGCCCCAGGCGGCGCTGGCCGAAGCGCTGGCGGCGAAAAACTTTACCCGGCGGATCCAGGATTTTTGGCGGGTGACCAGCTATACCGGTTTGCAACAGCACGGCGCGAGTCTGATGCAGGATCTGCTGCCGCGTCTGGATGTTGACGCCGCGGGCGAGCGCGGGGAAGAAAGTGAGCCAGCGCTCACACCGCATACCTTCCCGCGCGGCGCAACGCCCGGCACCTTCTTGCACAGCCTGTTCGAAACATTGGATTTCACTCAGCCGTTGGACGAACAGTGGCTGCTGGCACAGCTGCAACAGCACGGGTTCGCCGAACATTGGCAGCCGATTTTGCTGGCGTGGATGCGGGTATTGCTCAACACGCCGCTCGCCGACAGCGGTGTGACGCTGGCGGCGCTGACGCCGCAGCACAAGCAGGCCGAGCTGCAGTTCTATTTGCCGATCAACCGGTTGTTGCAGGCGAAGGAGCTAGATGCCCTGGTGAAGCGTTACGATCCGCTTTCCGCCCGCTGTCCGGCGCTGGATTTTCATCAGGTGCAGGGCATGCTGAAAGGCTTTATCGACCTGGTGTTCTGCTGGCAGGGCAAATACTACCTGCTGGACTACAAGTCCAACTGGCTGGGGGAAGACAGTAGCGCCTATACCCGGCCGGCGATGGAGCAGGCGATGGCGGAGCATCGTTACGATCTGCAATACCAGCTGTATACGCTGGCGCTGCATCGTTATCTGCGTCATCGGTTGCCGGATTACGATTATCGGCGCCATTTTGGCGGGGTGATTTATCTGTTCCTGCGCGGCGTGGATGCGGCGCACCCGGGCAACGGCATTTTCACCTGTCTCCCCGAGTTTGAGTTGGTGGAGGGGATGGATCGCTTGTTCAGCGGCGAAGCTGCGGCGACGGAGGAAGGATCATGATCGCACTGCTGGAGCAGGCGGTAGCGCTTGGCGTGCTGCGCCCGCTGGACGTGCAGTTCGCCCGCGTGGTGGCGAACGAAGACGAGCCCGATATTTTGCTGGCCGCCGCCTGCCTGAGCGCAGAGGCGGGGGCCGGTCACGTCTGTCTGATGCTGGAACAGCTGCAGGCGGACACGCTGTTTGAAGGGCGCCAGCCGGCGTTGGCGCTGGCGGTGTGGGAGGCGGCCGGGCGACCGGATAGCGCGCGTTGGCAGCAGCGTTTGGCGGCCAGCGCAGCGGTCGGGGACGGCAGTAGCGCTACGCCACTGGTGCTGCGCGGGCCGCGCCTGTATCTGCAGCGCATGTGGCAAAACGAAGGTGAAGTGGCGGCGTTTATCGGCGGTGAAGGCGAGTCGTTGGCGGTACCGGAGGCTGAGCTGCGCATTATTCTCGACCGCTTGTTCGGCGCGGCGAGTGACGAGCCCGATTGGCAGAAGATCGCCGCCGCAGTGGCCGCCACGCGGCGTATCGCGGTCATTTCCGGCGGGCCTGGCACCGGTAAAACCACCACCGTCGCCAAGCTGTTGGCGGCGCTGGTGCAGCTGGATGAAGGCGCGCGCTTGCGCATTCAGCTGGCGGCACCGACCGGCAAGGCGGCGGCGCGCCTGACGGAGTCGCTTGGCAGCGCCAGCCGTCAACTGGCGCTGACCCCGGCGCAGCAGGCGCTGTTCCCGACGGAGGCGGCGACGTTGCACCGTCTGTTGGGGGCGCAACCGAACAGTCAGCGCATGCGCTATCACCGTGGCAACCGACTGCATTTGGATGTGCTGGTGGTGGATGAGGCCTCGATGGTCGATCTGCCGATGATGGCACGCCTGATTGCCGCGTTGCCCGATCGGGCGCGGGTGATTTTCCTCGGCGACCGCGATCAGCTGGCCTCGGTGGAGGCCGGCGCGGTGCTGGGAGATATTTGCCGCTTTGCCGAGCAGGGATACAGCGACGCGCGTGCCGCAGAGCTGAGCCGCCTGACCGGCTGTTCGCTCGCAGGGCAGCAGGCCGATGCGGAAGCGGCGGTGCGCGACAGCCTGTGTCTGCTGCGCAAGAGCTACCGTTTCGATGCCCGTTCCGGTATCGGTCAGTTGGCGTTGGCGGTCAACGCCGGTGCGGGGGATCGCGCGCTGGCGGCATTAAACGGCAGTTTCGGCGATGTCACGGGCTATGCGCTGGCGACGAGCGAAGAGTATCAGGCGCTGTTGGATGCCTGCGTGGCGGGCTATCGCGACTATTTGCGGCTGACCGCCGAAGGCGCGGACGCGGCGGCGGTGCTGGCGGCCTTTGGCCGTTTTCAGGTGCTGTGCGCGCTGCGTGAAGGGCCGTTCGGCGTCGCCGGCTTGAATGATCGTATTGAGCTCGGGCTGCAGCGTGCCGGTCTGATCGACCGCAAACCGGGCGTGCTCGGCCGCTGGTACCGGGGCCGGCCGGTGATGATCGGCCGCAACGACAGCGCGCTGGGGCTGTTCAATGGGGATATCGGCATCACGCTGCCGGATGAGCACGGCGATCTGCGCGTGCATTTCCAACTGCCGGACGGCAGCATCAAGTCGGTGCAGCCGAGCCGTTTGCCGGCGCATGAAACCGCCTATGCCATGACGGTGCACAAATCTCAGGGATCGGAGTTTGACCATACGGTCCTGGTGTTGCCGAATCACTTCCTGCCGGTGCTGACGCGTGAGCTGGTCTATACCGCGATCACTCGCGCGCGTAAGCAGCTCTCGCTGTATGCCACGGAGGCGGTGTTGCTGCGGGCCATTCGCATGCCGACTCAGCGTCGCAGCGGATTGGCTGAACGGCTGCAGGCGACGGAATAAGCGTTGAAGGGGCGCGGCAACGGCCGCGCCGTGGGGATTACAGATCGGCCAGCAGGATTTTGGAACGACGCTGGTAGTTATACAGCGCCTGCTTTTGCATCGGCAGCACGTCGACTTCCGCCGGGGTGAATCCGCGCTCCTGGAACCAATGAATGCTGCGGGTGGTCAGCACGAACAGCTTCTTCAGCCCCATCTGCCGCGCCTGGTTTTCCACCCGCTGCAGCAGCATCTCGCCGCGCGAAGAACTGCGGTAATCGGGATGTACCGCGACACAGGCCATCTCACCGATTTTTTCCTCTAAGAACGGGTACAGCGCCGCGCAGGCGATGGTCAGGTTGTCGCGTTCGATAATGGTGAACTTGTCGATCTCCATCTCCAGCTGTTCACGCGAACGGCGCACCAGAATACCCTGCTGCTCGAGCGGCCGAATCAGCTCCAGGATGCCGCCGATGTCGTTGATCGTCGCCCGGCGCACCTGTTCGGCGCTCTCCATCACGATTTGGGTGCCGATGCCGTCGCGCGAGAACAGCTCCTGCACCAGCGCGCCGTCCTCCTGGTAGCTGATCAGGTGGCTGCGGCGTACGCCGCTGCGGCAGCCTTTTACCGCGCCGCGCAGGAAGCGCACGGTGCCGGAATGGTAGTCGCCGCCTTCCTCGAGCTCTTCAAGGCGCTTTTGCGCGTCGTTGGGGAACAGCTCGGAAAGGATGTTCCCCTCCGCGTCGGTCACGCCCTGCGAGGAGCAGAAACCGATCATTTTTTCCGCTTTCAGCTTGATCGCCAATTGGGTAGCTACTTCTTCCGAAGTCAGGTTGAAGCTCTCGCCGGTGACCGAAACCGCGACCGGGCCGATCAGCACGATGGCGTTGCTGTCGAGCTGGCGGTGGATCGCGTCTTCATCGATGCGGCGAATGCGGCCGCTGTGACAGTAGTCGATGCCGTCATCGACGCCCAGCGGCTGCGCGATGATGAAGTTGCCGCTGACCACGTTGATATGCGCACCTTGCAGCGGCGTGTTGTTGAGGCTCATCGACAGCCGGGCGGTGATATCGAGCTGCAACAAACCGGCGGCCTGCTTGACCAGCTCGAGCGTATGGGCGTCGGTCACGCGGGTGTGTTTGTGGTAGATCGGCTCATAGTTGTGCTGCGCCAGATTGGCGTCGATCTGCGGCCGTGCGCCGTAAACCACCACCAGGCGAATGCCCAGACTATGCAGCAGCCCGATATCGTTGACGATGTTGGAGAAATTCTCGTGTTCGATGGCTTCCCCACCGAGCATGATGACAAACGTCTTGCCGCGGTGGGCATTGATATAGGGGACTGAGTGACGGAATCCTTGCACCAGCTCTGTACTACGTTCCTTCACGACAAACCTCTTTTGCATATTTATACGGTATTTTTGTATTTTTATTCTTTTATTGCGCCGATGGCAAGCGGGAAATCGTCATGAAGAGTGCGCTAAGGGTGCTAAATGGTTAATAAATTGAAAAACCATAAAAAGATTTTCTGATGACAGGGCTGGAATGATTGGTTAAAGTTTTCGGCATCCCCATTTTATTGGTGTTTTTTTCATCTGTTGTAAACAGCTATTACTGCCGGAGCCGCATGCCAAACTCTAATCACAATCTGGGCCGCCGTCGTTTATTACAGGGCGTTGCCGCCAGCTGGTTGCTGAGTGTGAGTCGTACAGGCTTCGCCGCGTCATCGCACGTGATCGCCGTGCGCGTCTGGCCATCCTCCACCTATACCCGCGTCACGCTGGAATCCAACGTCGAGCTGAAATACAAGCAGTTTGCCCTGACCAATCCCGATCGCGTGGTGGTGGACATCGAAGGCGTTCACCTTAACAGCGTGCTGAAAGGCATCGCCGGGCAGGTACGTGCCGACGACCCTTATCTCAAGCAGGCGCGCGTCGGCCAGTTCGATCAGAATACCGTGCGGCTGGTGCTGGAGCTCAAGCAGAGCGTCAGCCCGCATATTTTCACGCTGGCGCCGGTGCCGGAGTATCGCAACCGCCTGGTAATGGATCTCTACCCGACCAAGGCCGGCAGCGGCGGCGAGGAGCATGATCCGCTACTGGCGTTACTGGAAGATTACAATAAGGGCGATCTGGAGCGCACGCTGCCGCCGGAGGCGCCGCAGGCCGGCAAGGCGGGGCGCGATCGGCCGATCGTTATCATGCTGGATCCCGGCCACGGTGGTGAAGATCCCGGCGCTATCGGCAAGTACAAGACGCGCGAGAAAGACATCGTATTGCAGATTGCCCGCAAGCTGAGCGCCATGATCAAGCGCGAGCCGAACATGAAGGTGTTCATGACGCGCAACGAAGACGTGTTTATCCCGCTCAAGGTGCGCGTCGCCAAGGCGCGCAAGCAGCGCGCGGATCTGTTCGTTTCGATTCACGCCGACGCCTTTACCAGCCGCGCAGCGCGCGGTTCATCGGTGTTCGCGCTGTCCACCAAGGGCGCCACCAGCTCGGCGGCCAAGTTCCTGGCGCAGACGCAGAATGCTTCGGACCAAATTGGCGGCGTCAGCAAGAGCGGCGACCGCTATCTCGACCACACCATGTTTGATCTGATCCAGACCGCGACCATCAACGACAGCCTGAAGTTCGGCAAGGAAGTGTTGAATCGGATGGGGAAAATCAACCGGTTGCACAAGAATCGCGTCGATCAGGCCGGTTTTGCGGTGTTGAAAGCGCCGGATATCCCGTCGATCCTGGTGGAAACGGCGTTTATCAGCAACATTGAGGAGGAGCGCAAGCTGCGCACCAGCCATTTCCAGCAGCAGGTGGCAGAGTCGATTCTGGCGGGCATCAAGGCTTATTTCGCCAACGGCGGCGCGCTGGCGAGCCGATAGAAGCCGGGCCGGGCGCGAGTCCGGCTATTTTTGCGGATTGCAGATACAAAAAAACACCCCTCAGGGTGCTTGTCTGTTGTCATCAAGAGTTGGTTGCGGAGGCCGGATTTGAACCGACGACCTTCGGGTTAT
>NZ_KV792390.1:13391-62604 GCF_001808215.1 Serratia sp. HMSC15F11 | reverse complement strand
CGAGCTACCAGGCTGCTCCACCCCGCGTCCGTCTTGATGCTGTATTACTACGAAACCACCGTTTCATGGTATGCCGCTGGTACGGCATTCGGTTGGTTGCGGGGGCCGGATTTGAACCGACGACCTTCGGGTTATGAGCCCGACGAGCTACCAGGCTGCTCCACCCCGCGTCCGATGGATGCGCACTATACTCTCCATGCGTTTTGTTGCAAACCCTTTTTGCATTTTATTGGCCTAAACCCGTTTTTCTGCTGGATTTGCCCGCAATTTGCCTTCTTTTTCATCACCATCCTCCATGCGGCTTTTTTTATTTGCAGCGATTCCTTTATCAATGAGCGTTTGTTATCGTTCAGCCGGTAGATCATATCAGTTTGAGAGTGTGCGCGATGAAAGGACGTTGGGGCAAATACCTGCTGGGCGGGTTGATGGTGGCGGTGTTGGCGGGCTGTTCGTCCAAGCCGACCGATCGGGGTCAGCAATATAAAGACGGCCGTCTGGATCAATCGCTGGAGCTGGTCAATCAGCCCAACGCCAAAGGTTCGCCGGTCAACGCCAAGGACTACTCGGATCAGCTGATGGAGATCAAGTACGCGTCGCCTTCGCTGTTTAACCGCAACAGCAGCACCTATCAGGCGGTGCAAAGCTGGATGGCGTCCGGCGCCGACACGCGCATGCTGAGCCAGTACGGCCTCAGCGCTTACCAGATGGAAGGCGTCGACAATTACGGCAACGTGCAGTTTACCGGCTACTACACGCCGGTGGTGCAGGCGCGCTATACCCAACAGGGCGAGTTCCGCTATCCGCTGTACCGCATGCCGCCGAAGGGCAGAGGCCGCTTGCCGGATCGCGCGGGCATCTATTCCGGCGCGCTCGACGATCGCTATATCATCGCTTACACCAACTCGCTGATGGACAACTTCATGATGGAAGTCCAGGGCAGTGGCTACGTCGACTACGGCAACGGCCAGCCGCTGGTGTTCTTCGGCTACGGCGGCAAGAACGGCCACGCCTATCGCAGCATCGGCAAGGTGCTGATCGATCGCGGCGAAGTGGCCAAGGCGGACATGTCGATGCAGGCGATCCGTCAGTGGGCGGATACCCACAGCGCCGCAGAGGTGCGTGAGCTGCTGGAGCAGAATCCGTCGTTCGTGTTCTTCCGCCCGGAAGCTTTTGCGCCGGTGAAGGGCGCCAGCGCGGTGCCGCTGATCGCCAAAGCCTCGGTGGCCTCCGACCGTTCGCTGATCCCGGCGGGCACCACGCTGCTGGCCGAAGTGCCGCTGCTGGACAACAAGGGCAAATTCACGGGAAAATACGAGATGCGCCTGATGGTCGCGCTCGACGTGGGCGGCGCCATCAAGGGCCAGCATTTTGACATGTATCAGGGCATCGGGCCGGAAGCCGGCCACTCGGCGGGATACTACAACCACTATGGCCGCGTCTGGGTGCTGAAGAACAACGGCGGTGGCCAGCTGTTCAGCGCCAATCAGTCAAACGGCGGCGGTTCGTTGCTGGCCACCCGCTAAACGCATACGGCGTGAAAAGAGTGACCCGCAAGGGCCGGATTTTCCGGCCCTTATCATTTGCATTACGAAGGTAATTAAAGCGTTATGAGCACAGCTTATTCGGAAGCCTATCTGCAGCGTTTCGGCGGCACGGCGCGGTTGTACGGCCAGCAGGCGCTGGCGGTGTTCGCGCAGGCGCACGTCTGCGTGATCGGCATCGGCGGCGTGGGTTCCTGGGCGGCTGAGGCACTGGCGCGCACCGGCATCGGCGCCATCACCCTGATCGACATGGATGATGTTTGCGTCACCAATACCAACCGCCAGATCCACGCGTTGCGCCAACACGTCGGACAGTCGAAAACCGAGGTGATGGCGGAGCGTATCCTGGCGATTAACCCGGAATGCCGGGTGACCTGCATCGACGATTTCATCACCCCGGACAACGTCGCCGAGCTGCTGGACCATAACTTCAGCTACGTCATCGACGCGATCGACAGCGTGCGGCCGAAGGCGGCGTTGCTGTCATACTGCCGCCGCTTCAAGATCCCGGTGGTGACTACCGGCGGCGCCGGCGGGCAGATTGACCCGACCAAGATCGAAGTGGCCGATCTGGCGAAAACCATCCAGGATCCGCTGGCCGCCAAGCTGCGTGAGCGGTTGAAGCACGATTTCAACGTGGTGAAAAACGGCAAGGGCAAGCTGGGCATCGACTGCGTCTTCTCCAGCGAGCCGCTGGTTTACCCGCAGCCGGACGGTTCGGTGTGCGCTTCGCGCAGCACGGCGGAAGGGCCGAAAAGAATGGATTGCAGCGCGGGATTCGGCGCGGCGACCATGGTCACCGCGACCTTCGGCTTCGTCGCCGTGTCGCACGCGCTGAAAAAGATGGTGGCGAAGGCGGCGCGTCAGGCGTAACGGGCGGCGATCGCCTTTACGGCGGCGGCCAGCGCCGCCAGGCCGCTGGCGCGGGTGGCGCTCAGCTGCGCGCGCAATGCCAGGCGGTCGAACAGCGCCAGCGGATCCAATGCGGCGATCTGCTGCGGCGTTTTCCCTTCCACTTCGGTCAGCAGCACCGCCAACAGGCCGCGCACGATGCGGCCTTCGCTGTCGCCATAGAAGTGCAGCGTGCCGTCTTCCAGCAACTGGTGCCCCAACCAGACGCGGTTTTCACACCCGCTCAACGCTATTTCTTCACTGCGCAAGGCCTCCGGCAGCGGCGGCAGCCGTTTCGCGAGCATAATCAGCTGGCGGTAGCGGTCTTCCCACTGTTTCAGCGTGCTGAAGGTGGCGATCAACGCTTCGGCGGTGACCTCTCGGCCAAAAGGATGGGGGGCGAGCATAGCGTCTCCGGGAGTCAAGTCAGTCGGCCAGCAGATTGAGAGCGTGAGTCAACGCGCTGACCAGCGTATCGACGTCCTGTTGCGTATTGTAGGGGGCGAACGATGCGCGCAGCGTGCCGCTGACGCCTAACGCCGCCATCAGCGGCTGCGCGCAGTGTTGGCCGGCGCGCAGCGCAATGCCTTGCTCCGCCAACAGCGTGACGATGTCGCTGTGGTGTACGCCGGCGATATCGAACGCCAGCAGGCTGGAGCCGGAGCTGCGGAAGCTGCGAAAGCCCGGCAGCTGCGCCAACCGCTGTTCCGCCTGGTCCGCCAGCTTGCAGCTGTAGCGCTCCGCCGCCGCCATGTCCTGCTCGTTGAGCCAGGTGAGCGCTGCGGCCAACCCCAGCACGCCGGCGATGTTCGGCGTGCCAGCTTCGAAGCGGTGAGGCGGTTTTTGCGGGGTAAAACCGTCGAACGACGCCTGGGTCAGCATCTTGCCGCCGCCTTGCCACGGCGCCATCTGCGCCAGCAGCTCGGCTTTGCCGTACAGCGCGCCGATGCCGGTCGGGCCATACAGCTTGTGGCCGGAGAAGGCGTAGAAATCGATGTCGAGCCGCTGTACGTCGGCCGGGCCATGAACCACGCCCTGAGCGCCGTCGATCATCACGCGTGCGCCGGCGGCATGCGCCTGCGCGATAGCCGGCGCTAGATCCGGGCAGCCGCCGGTGACGTTGGACATTTGCCCCAGCGCCAACAGGCGGGTTTTGTCGTTGAGCAGGGGGGGGAGCTGCGTCAAATCCGGCAACCGATCGGCGCCGATGGGCAGTTTCACCACTCGCGCGCCGGTTTGCTCTGCCACCATCAGCCAGGGAATCAGGTTGGCGTGGTGTTCCGCTTCGCTCACCAGGATTTCATCGCCCGGCTGCAGGCGCGGACGCAGGTAGCTCTGCGCCACCAGGTTGATCGCCTCGGTGGTGCCGCGCGTCCAGACGATGTCGTCGGCCGACGGCGCATTGATCAGCTGCGCCACCTGGCCGCGCGCTCGTTCGAAACGGGCGGTCAGATCCTGCGCCGCCCGATGCTGGCTGCGGTGCACGGTGGCGGCGTCATCGCGATAAAATTGCTGCGTGGCGTCGATCACCGCCTGCGGTTTCAACGCGGTGGCGGCGCTGTCCAGATAGATGCCGTCCTGCGCGAGCGCGGGAAACTGTTGGCGAAAAAGGCTGGGGTTAAAAGGCGTCATACCCTGATTGTCACTGGCTTGAGTCGATGGGTGATCCTGTCCTATTTTGCCGCCGGAGACAAGCGATCCTGCCTATTAGGACTTATCGCCTGGCAAAATTGGGAAAGTTTGTTATGCTATTAAATGTGCGCTAATTAATCGCATCTATACAGATAAAAGGTATTTATCAGCATTTAAAACTACAAAGGAGTCCTCAATGAAGAAAACAGCCGCAGTTCTCTCTGCTCTGATGCTTACGTTCACCCTGGCCGCCTGTTCCAGCAACTACGTGATGCATACCAATGACGGACGCACCATTGTCGCTGACGGCAAGCCTAAAGTGGACAACGATACCGGCATGATCAGCTATAAAGACGCCAACGGCGTCGAGCAGCAGATCAACCGTGCCGATGTGAAAGAGATGGTTGAAAGCAACCAGTAATCGTCAGGCAAAAAAAAGCACCGCAAGTTTTGCGGTGCTGCATAAAATCACTATGGACAGACAGGGTAAATGTACAGGAAGTGAAAAAACAGTAGCCTAGCTACCATGTCCGGAATCGCCGGACAATTTGCAAACACAACATCACAACCACAAGCCAAAAGTTCATCGGCGTCCTCGACACCCACTCCCTTTTCGTTCCGGCCCGGGAAGTGCCGCCACTATAGGTATTTGCTGGCGCATCCTCAACGGACAAATTATAATGGCTCGGATTAAAAAAACTAATGGCAATACGCCGTTAGCGTTTACCGATGGCTTGCCACACAAAGCCGCCCGATTTTCGGCGCCGAATCATTCGGATTAATGTTACACAAAAGTAGCTAATTTAATGTCTAAACGCTTACCTCCCCTCAATGCGCTGCGCGTGTTCGATGCGGCCGCTCGCCACCTGAGTTTCACCAAGGCGGCGGAAGAGCTGTTCGTGACTCAGGCCGCGGTGAGCCACCAGATCAAGTCGCTGGAGGACTTCCTCGGGCTGAAGCTGTTTCGTCGGCGCAACCGCTCGCTGCTGCTGACCGAAGAGGGGCAAAGTTACTACCTTGATATCAAGGAGATCTTCTCTTCGATCAACGAGGCGACGCGCAAGCTGCAGGCGCGCAGCGCCAAGGGGGCATTGACCGTCAGCCTGCCGCCGAGCTTCGCCATTCAGTGGCTGGTGCCGCGCCTGTCCGGTTTTAACTCAGCTTATCCGGGGATCGACGTGCGCATCCAGGCGGTGGACCGCGAAGAAGACAAGCTGGCGGACGACGTCGACGTGGCGATTTTCTACGGCCGCGGCAACTGGCCGGGGCTGCGCGCCGAGCGCCTGTATGCGGAATATCTGCTGCCGGTGTGTTCGCCGAGCCTGCTGACCGGCGATCATCCGCTGAAAACCGCAGAGGATCTGGCTTATCATACGCTGCTGCACGACGTTTCACGCCGCGACTGGCTGGCCTATACGCGCCAGCTGGGGCTGCAGCACATCAACGTGCAGCAGGGGCCGATCTTCAGCCACAGCGCCATGGTGGTGCAGGCGGCGGTACACGGCCAGGGCGTGGCGCTGGTGAACAACGTGATGGCGCAAACCGAGATTGAAGCCGGTCGCCTGGTGTGCCCGTTCAACGATGTGCTGGTCAGTAAAAACGCTTTTTATCTGGTATGTCATGACAGCCAGGCAGAACTGGGTAAAATAGCCGCCTTCCGGCAGTGGATCCTGGCGCGTGCCGCCAGCGAACAAGAGAAGTTCCGCTTCCGCTACGAACAATAAGGCCGGCCGCCGCCTTGCCGCGGCCGGTGATTTTTAATGGGATAGATCACGATGAGCAGCCGTTCCATGCTGGTTTTCGCCGCTATCAGCGGCTTTGTGTTTGTCGCGTTGGGCGCATTCGGCGCGCATGTGCTAAGCGGTACGCTCGGCGCCAACGAAATGGCCTGGATCCGCACCGGGCTGGAATATCAGGGATTCCACACCCTGGCCATCCTGGCGCTGGCGGTCGCGATGCAGCGCCGCGTGAGCCTGTGGTTTTACTGGAGCGGAGCGCTGTTGGCGTTCGGCACCGTGTTGTTCAGCGGCAGCCTCTATTGCCTGGCGCTGTCGCACCTGAAGGTCTGGGTTTATATCACGCCGGTTGGCGGCGTGTGCTTCCTGATCGGCTGGATATTGATGTTGATTGGCGCTTTGCGTCTGAGGAAAAAGGCCGAGCGCCATGAATAAGATTGCGTTGTACTGCCGCCCCGGCTTTGAAAAAGAGTGTGCGGCGGAGATCACCGACAAAGCCGCCCAGCGGGAGATTTACGGCTTTGCACGGGTAAAAGAGCACAGCGGTTACGTGCTGTTCGAATGCTATCAGCCGGACGATGCCGACCGCCTGGCGCGGGAAATTCCGTTCCGCGAACTGATTTTCGCCCGCCAGATGATCGTGGTGGGTGAGCTGCTGCGCGATCTGCCGCCGGAAGATCGGGTATCGCCGATCGTCGGCATGCTGATCGGTGTGGTTGACCGTGGCGGTGAGCTGCGGGTGGAAGTGCCGGACACCAACGAAAGCAAAGAGCTGATGAAGTTCTGCCGCAAGCTGACGGTGCCGCTGCGCGGCGCGATGCGCGAGCAGAAGGTGCTGATGGCGCGCGAGAACCCGACTCGCCCGGTGGTGCACGTGTTCTTCATCGCGCCGGGCTGCTGCTACGTTGGTTACTCCTACAGCAACAACAACTCGCCGTTCTACATGGGCATTCCGCGTCTGCGCTTCCCGGCCGATGCGCCGAGCCGTTCGACGCTGAAGCTGGAAGAAGCGTTCCACGTATTCATCCCCGCCGACGAGTGGGACGAACGCCTGGCCAGCGGCATGCACGCGGTCGATCTGGGCGCTTGCCCGGGCGGCTGGACCTATCAGCTGGTGAAACGCAGTATGATGGTGCATTCGGTGGATAACGGCCCGATGGCGCCGAGCCTGATGGAAACCGGCCAGGTGACGCACCACCGCGCCGACGGCTTCAAGTTCGAGCCGAACAGCAGCAAGATCTACTGGCTGGTGTGCGACATGGTGGAGAAACCGGCGAAGGTGACCAGCCTGATGATTCAGTGGCTGGTGAAAGGCTGGTGCCGCGAAGCGATCTTTAACCTCAAGCTGCCGATGAAAAAGCGCTATGAGGAAGTGTCGCAAAACCTGACGAGCATCCGCGAAGCGCTGGGCGCCGCCGGTATCAGCGTCGAAGTGCACGCCAAGCAGCTGTATCACGACCGCGAAGAGATCACCGTACACGTGCGCCGCATGTGGTCGGCGGTGCCGGGCCGGCGCGACGAGCGCGATTAATCGCGTTAAGCCTGATAAAGGGCGCTGCTTGCAGCGCCCTTATTGTATCGGCAGGCGCAGCTGCTGCAGGTTACCGTCCAACGACAGATCGGTGCGCAGCGTGGCCACCTGTTTGCTGACGTAGGCCAGCTCGCGGTGCTGCTCCAGCTTGCCGCGCCATTTCTCCGGCACCTGCTCCAGGTGCTGATAGAGCCCGTCCAGGCTGCCCGACTGCTGCAACAGCAGCACGGCGGTTTTTGGCCCGATACCCGCCACGCCGGGGATCTTGCTGCTGCCGATCCCCGCCAGCCCCCAATAGTCCGGCAGCTGCTGCGGCTGTACGCCGAATTCCTGTTGCACGAAAGGCATATCCAGCCAGCGTTTCTGGAAGTAATCGCGGATCTGCACGTTCGGCGCCAAAAGCTGACAGTAGCCTTTGTCGGTGGAGACGATGGTCACCTGATGGCCGCCGCCGGCGACCTTGGCCGCCAGCGTAGCCGCCAGATCGTCCGCCTCGTTGCCGGGAGAATGCCAGCTGGCGACGCCCAATTCGGCGAAGGCCTCGCGCAGCTGCGGCATCTCCTGCTGCAGGTTTTCCGGCATCGGCGAGCGCCCGGCCTTGTAGTCCGGCAGAATTTGGTGGCGCCAGCTGTCGCGGCGATCGTCCTCGTCGAAGACCGCCACCGCGTGGGTCGGGCGGCTGTGTTGGATCAGCTGCTGCAGCGCGTGGCGGCAGGCGTTGACGCAAGGGGAGCCCTGCACGGCGTGAATGCGGCGGATGAGGTTCAGGGCGTCGACAATCAGTAGGTGTATCATCATGGGCGGCAAGGTCAGAAAAAACAGGGCGGCCGTTACGCCGCCCGGGATTGAGGGTCAGGCTACGATTTCGTAGCAGGGCACATAGGCGCTGCCCGGCAGCTTCATGCGGTGCTGGGCGACAAAGCCCTGCAGCAGGCTGTCCATCTGCTTCATCATCTGCGGTTCGCCGTGCAGCTTGTACGGGCCGAACTGCTCGATGGCATGGATGCCGTTTTCCTTCACGTTGCCGGCCACAATGCCGGAGAACGCGCGGCGCAGCGCGGCGGCCAATTGCTCCGGCGGCTGGTTCGGATACAGATTGAGGTTCGCCATGTTCTCATGGGTCGGCTCGAACGGCAGCTGCAGATCCGGCGCGATGCGGATCGACCAGTTGAAGCTGTAGGCGTCGCCGGTGTTGCGGCGGTTTTCCTTCACCAGCGGCATGGCTTGCTTCATCTGCCGCGCCACTTCCGCCGGATCGTCGATGATGATGGTGTAATGGCGGCGTGCTTCGTCGCCCAGCGTGTTCATGATGAACTCGTCCAGCACGCGGAAGTAGTCGGCGCTCTCTTTCGGCCCGGTCAGGATCAGCGGCAGCACCTGTTCGCTGTTCTCCGGGTTCATCAGGATACCCAGCAGGTACAGCAGCTCTTCGGCGGTGCCGACGCCGCCCGGGAAGATGATGATGCCGTGTGCGATACGCACGAAGGCTTCCAGGCGTTTTTCGATGTCCGGCATGATCACCAGCTCGTTGACCAGCGGGTTAGGCGGCTCGGCGGCGATGATCGACGGCTCGGTCATGCCGATGAAGCGGCTGTTGCGGTAGCGCTGCTGCGCGTGACCGACCGCCGCGCCTTTCATCGGCGCTTCCATGGCGCCCGGCCCGCAGCCGGTGCAGATGTTCAGCTCGCGCAGGCCCAGCTGGCTGCCGACCTTGCGCGCGTACAGGTATTCGTTTTCGTTGATCGAGTGGCCGCCCCAGCACACCACCATATTGGGATCTTCATCCAGATGCAGCGTGCGTGCATTGCGCAGGATCGAGAACACCAGGTTGGTGATGTGGGCCGAGTTTTCCAGGTTCAGGTGCTGGAAGCGGCCGGCGCTGGCGATTTGGCCATGCACGAACAGGATGTCGCGCAACACGGCGAACAGGTTGGCCTGCAGCGAGCGGATGATGCGGCCGTCGACGAACGCCTCTTCCGGCGGATTGACCAGCTCCAGCTTCACCCCGCGCTCGCGGCGCAGCACGTTGATGTCGAAGGTTTCATAGCGCGACAGCAGCTGCTTGCTGTTGTCGGTTTGGCTGCCGGAGTTCAACACGGCCAGCGAACAGTTGCGGAACAGGCGGTACAGGTCGCTGCTGGCGGTGCGCTTCAGCATGTCTACTTCCAGCTGCGACAATAAATCCATAGAGCCAAGCGGGCTGATGTGTGTAATCAAGGTAACTCCTTTGCACCCGGTGCGGGGCGGTAGTAATCCATACGCAGCAAAACAGCATCTCGTTATGGTTGGCGTGCTGCGGCGAAGCGGGCGCTCTGCCCGGCCGCAGCCTCGTTTTAACCTTACCGCCGTCCCTGTGCTTTTACCAACACAAACCGCTCGTTAGCTCAGTTGTTGAGCAATGTTTCGCACTTATTGGCGCGCCAGGCGGCCGTGCTCGGGGGCGAACGCGACGTTGCTGCGCCACGGGTTGATATCCAGCCCGCCGCGGCGGGTATAGCGAGCGTAGACCGTCAGGCTTTGCGGCCGGCAATAGCGCATCAGATCGTTGAAGATGCGCTCGACGCACTGCTCGTGGAATTCGTTGTGGTGGCGGAAGGAAACCAGGTAGCGCAGCAGCGCTTCGCGATCGATCTTGCCGCCGCGGTAGCTTATCTGCACCGAGCCCCAGTCCGGTTGATGGGTGATCAGGCAATTGGACTTCAGCAGGTGACTGACCAAGCGCTCTTCCACCACCTCTTCACCGGCGGCGTTCAGCAGGTAGTCGGCGTTGAACTCATAATTGTCGATGCGGATATCCTGCTGGTCGATGCAATCGCCGGCCAGGCGGGCGATCGGCGTGTCTTCCAGCTGCTCGACGCTGAACAGGGTGACGCTGACCTCGCCCTGGGCGCAGGCGGACAGATCGCGCTGCAGGGTGCTGCGCACCGTTTCCCAATCGGCGAACGGGGTTTGGTTGAAGCTGTTGAGGTACAGCTTGAAGCTTTTCGATTCGATCAGGTTCAGGCTGTCGGCGTTGAGGCTGATTTCACCAACCGCTACCTGCGGCAAGCCGTTGGCGTTCAGCCAGGAGAGCTCGTACAGCGTCCAGATGTCCGCGCCGTGGAAGGGCAGGTTATCGGGATACAAGCCCAGCGGCTCGCGGTTCATGCTGCGCGGCACCGCCTGCAGCAGCGTGGCGTCGTAGCGATCGCGGTAGGCGGTGGGTTTGCCCAGCGTCAGCCCCGACAGGGCCTGGTGGTCTTGATATGAGGACATCTGCTGTCACCTCGGTCAGAGATAGGTACAATGGCCGTCAGTTTAACGTATGCGAGAAAGAATATGGACCATGATGTATCGCACGCTCTGCGTGAATTCACTCAACGCTATGTCGAGTTGTGGCAGCAAGAGCGCGGCCACGCGCCGGCCAGCCAGGCGCTGTACGGCGTGCCGTCGCCCTGCATCGTGGAGAACCGCGAGGACGAAGTGCTGTGGTTGCCGCGGCCTTTCGAACCGGCGGCGACGCTGGAAAAGGTAGAAACCGCGCTGGAGCTGCGTTTGCAGCCGGATGCGCACCGCTTCTACACGCAGCAATACGCCGGCGACATGAGCGCGCAGTTCGGCGAGCATCGCCTGAGCCTGCTGCAGGTCTGGAGCGAAGAGGATTTTATCCGCCTGCAGGAGAACCTGATCGGCCATCTGGTGACGCAAAAACGTCTCAAGCTGTCGCCAACGCTGTTCCTGGCGACCACCGAATCCGAGATGACGATGGTGTCGTTGTGCAACGTCAGCGGCAACGTGGTGCTGGAACAGTTCGGCAGCGATAAACGCACCCTGCTGGCGGCGACGCTGGGGAATTTCCTCGATGCGCTGCGCCCGGTGTTGGACTGAATCGCGACGGATTCGCCGTCGCCCGTGTGAGAGATCTCTCACACGGCCTGTGAGAGATCGCTCTTAATTTTTCCCGCCTTTCTCCAGGCTATGAGATTATTGTTATCCAGATCAATTGGTTAGAATTTCTTTAGGATAACTCTTAGTCTTGATTTAGTGTGAGACACCTCCCAAACCCTTGTGATTCCGGGGAATTTAAGCGATCTTATCGTTACCGGAACGGAACCGGCGGAGCAGGAAAGCATCAGGATGATGCAGCTTCAGGAAGAAGAAAGGGATGCGCTCAGGCAAGAGCGAAGGATGGCGTCAGGAGATGCCCAGGATGTTTCAGGATAGAAACCAGGGACACCTCCAGGACGGAGATTGAGAGCCGGCACAGGACTGTCGGCGGGTCAGGAAGGCTGAGGAACCGCGTCAGGATGATGCTGCAGGATGATGCAAGGACCACTTGGTCAGGATGGCCGCAGGAAAAGTTTTCAAGGATTGAGCAGGGAGCACGCTGTGTAGCGGGATAGCTATAAAACGAACCGGGGGCACTGTTAACGCAGTGCCCCCAACTTTTTGTTTTATCCCGCTGCGCGTGCGCCCCGCCTTAATCCCTCTTCAGCGTTAACCAATCGCGCCCAGCGTATCGCCTGCGCCCTGTTTTTTCGGCAGCAGGAACAGCGTGGCGTAGATATCCAGCAGGTAAATCGCCGCCAGCAGGCTGATGGCCGCGGTAAACGACACCTGCGTCACCAGCGCACCGATCACCAATGGCCCCAGGCCGCCGACGCCGCGCCCCAGATTGAACAGGATGTTCTGCGCGGTGGCGCGCGCCTGCACCGGATAGGTATCGGAAATCAACGCGCCGTAGCCGCCTATCATGCCGTTGACGAACATGCCCATCACGGCGCCGGCGAACAGCATCAGCGTCGGGTCGCTCAACTGGGCGTAGCCGATCACCATCACCACGGCACCGATCTGATAAAGCACGAAGATCTTCCAGCGGGCGAAGCGGTCGGCCAGCATGCCAAACAGCCAGATGCCGAACGTCATGCCGACCACCGTCACCGCCGTCCACAGGCCGGACTTGGTGAGCGAGAAGCCAAAGTTTTTCGCCAGGTAAGTCGGCATCCAGATCATCAGGCCGTAGTAACCGAAGTTCTGCACCGAACAGAGAATGAAGATGCCGATGCTGGCCCTGCTGGTGGCGCGATCCTTAAACAGCAGGCGCAAACGCTGCAGGAAGGAGAGCGGTTGCCCGGCCTCTTTCTGCCGCACGAACGCCTCCGGCTCGCCCAGGGTACGGCGGATCAGGAATGACGCCAGCGCCGGCAGCAGGCCAACCAAAAACATGCCGCGCCAGCCGATGTGTTCCAGCAGCAGCGGCGTCAGGAAGGCGGCCGCCAGCACGCCCAATTGCCAGCCCATGCCGACGTAAGCCGAAGCGCGGTTGCGCTTCTCCGCCGGCCAGGCTTCGGCGATCAGCGCCATGCCGATGCCGAATTCGCCGCCCAGCCCGATGCCCGCCAGGGTGCGATAGGCCAGCAGATCCCAATACCCTTGCGCCACGGCGCACAGGCCGGTGAACAGGGAGAACATCAGAATGGTGATCGTCAGCACCCGGATACGGCCGAAACGATCGCTGAGGTGGCCGAAAATCACGCCGCCCAGCACCGCGCCGATCAGCGTCCAGGTGACCAGAGAACCGGCGGCCGATGAGGTTAATCCCAATTCGATGCTGATGGCCGGCAGCATAAAGCCGAGGATCAGCAGGTCAAACCCGTCCATGGCATAACCGGTGACCGAAGCCAGCATGGCTTTACCGGGCGTCGCGTGGTTTTTTTTCTCTGTTATTACGGACATGAATCTTTATCTGTGTGGTGAACTCGGTGGGCCTATTGTGCCGCGCGGCGGCGAACGCCACCAGATAAAAACGGCGGACTGTCTCAGGCGCGCCGAATTTGGGCTATAAAAATGCTATGCTTTGCCGCCTTTCAGCCAGCGCGCTGAATACCATGATGAAAAGAGATCGGGAATGCAGATGAGTATACATAACCAGGTGCGCCGCAGTTTGCAGGCGATTGAACAATCCATGCGCGATCTGGCGCTGTGGCAGGCCGCGCCGCCTGATCATGAGGCTTTCTCCAGCACCGAGCCGTTCTGCATCGACAGCATGTCGGCCGAAGCCTGGCTGCAGTGGGTGTTCTTGCCGCGCATGTATGCGTTGCTGGACGCCGAAGCGCCGCTGCCGACGCGCTTCGCCATCACGCCTTATTTCGAAGAGGCGTTGAAAGATCGTGAACCGAGCAGCCTGCCGCTGTTGGTGCTGCTGCAACAGCTGGATTTGATGTTGAATAAAGAGCCGTAATTCGCCGGCGGCGCGCAGATTTTTGCCGCCCGGCAGTGTAGAGTACTCGCGCGGATGCCGGGCAGGAGAGCCGACGGCGTCTTTCGGCTCGGTTGAACCACGGCGGTTGACCGGGGGCTGCATTAGGATGATGAGGTGCTGCAATAATGGATTTATTAAGGTTTATCCTGCGTTTGCCTTTTACCCTGGTTAAGGGCGTCTGTCGCCTGCTGGGTGGGGCGTTGTCGCTGTTGGGGCGGCTGCTGAGACCGCTGGTCGGTAACCTCAGCTGGCGTGCGCCGGCCTGGTGGGCTGCGCTGCCGCGCGGTTTCATGCGGCTCGAAAGCGGCGTGGATAAACACCCGAAAGCGATCGGTTTAGGCCTGTTGCTGTTGGCTGGCGCCGCAGGCGGCGCATTTTACGGCTGGCACTGGTGGCAAAACCGGCCTCAGCCTATCGAGCCTGCGCCGATGGTGGTTCAGGAGGTCAGCGCATCGCTTGCCAACCCCGAGCCGATAGATTACGCCGCCGCCCGGCAGGTGCCGCAAACGGTGAGCCTGACCTTCAGCGGGTCGGTCGCGCCGATCGCCGCAGTGGGTAAAACCGTGAGCGCCGGCATCATTCTGAAGCCGACGGCGGAAGGGCAGTGGGCATGGATCAATGAGTCGACGCTGCTGTTCACGCCGAAAAAGCCGCTGCCGATGGGCGCGAAGTATGACGTGACCCTTGAGCCCGCCACCTTGCTGGCGCCGCAGATCAAACTGGCCAAAACCCGCTATGCCTTCACCGTGCCCGCGTTCGATTACCGCCTGGGGCAGGCCGAGTATTACCGCGATCCGCAAGATGCGCAGAAACGCAGCGCGATTTTCAATCTGCAGTTCAACGCGCCGGTCGACGTCGCCAGCTTTGAAAAACAGATTTCGCTGGGGTTGAAAGAAGGCAGCACTTCCTCCGAGAAAAAGCTGAACTTCTCTCTGGTCTATGACGAGAAAAAACTGAACGCCTGGGTGCATTCCGAACCGCTGCAGGCGCTGGATCAGGGCGGCGCTGTGCATCTGACCGTCGGCAAGGGCGTCAAATCGACGGCGGCCGGCAATGCGGTCGAAGAGGCGAAAAGCAACTGGGTTAAAGTCCCGACGCTGTACAGCCTGGCGCTGAGCGACGCCAGTGCACAGGTTGTGGATACCGACGGCGGCCAAGGGCAGCGTGCGCTGGTGGTCGGCTTCAGCGATGCGGTGAAGGATAAAGAGCTGGCGCGAGCCACCAAAGCCTGGCTGCTGCCGCAGCACGATCCGAGCGATGCCGAGACCGCCAACGATGCCGAAGACTTCTATCAATGGACGGTCGACAGCGTCGGTAAAAACGTGCTGGCGCAGGCGACGGCATTGCCATTGACGCTTAACGAGGCGGAAGAGGCCTATCAACCGCAGTTCAGCTTCCGCTTTGAAGCTCCGGCGCACCGCTTCGTGCTGATCGAGATAGACAACCAGCTGGTCTCCGTCGGCGGTTACAAAATGCCGAAGAAGGTTTATCGGGTGGTCGAAGTGCCGGAGTTCCCGAAATCGCTGCAGTTCATGTCCGCAGGCTCGCTGCTGTCGGTCAACGGCGACAAACAGATCAGCGTGGCGGCGCGCAACGTGGCGGGCCTGCGGCTGGACATCAAGCGGGGGATCCCGAGCCAGCTGCAGCACATCGTCTCCTTCAAAAGCCGGGAATATTCGTCCACGGAATTCAACCGGCTCAACGATGAGTATTTCACCGAGCATTTCAAATACCAGACGGCGCTCAATAACGAGCGGCCGGGGGAAGTGAACTATCAGGGCATCGATCTTTCCCGTTATCTCTCCACCAACGCCAGTTCCCATCGCGGGGTGTTCCTGCTGACGCTGTCTGAATGGCAGCCGAACCGGAAACCGGCGGCGGAAGAGGCGGGCGCCGAACCAGAACAGGAACCGGACGAGAGCACCGGGGATGATCAGCCCGACGTCGGCGATTCGCGCTTTGTGGTGGTGACCGATCTGGGCATTGTCGCCAAGAGCTCGCAGGATAAGACGCGCGACGTCTTCGTGCAGTCGATTCAAAGCGGCGCGCCGGTCAGCGGCGCCAACGTGTCGGTAGTGGCCAAAAACGGCGTGACGCTGCTCAGCCAAACCACCGGGGCCGACGGCCACGTGCGTTTCCCGGCGCTCGACGTGTACACCAACGAGCGCCAGCCGGTGATGTTCCTGGTGGAAAAGGAAGGGGATGTTTCCTTCCTGCCGACCGGCAGCTATAACGATCGCGGGCTGGACTTCTCGCGCTTCGATGTCGCCGGTGAACAAACGCCGACCGATCCGCGCACGCTCGGCAGCTACCTGTTCTCCGATCGCGGCGTTTATCGACCGGGGGATACTTTCAATATTGGCCTGATCACCCGCGCCGCCGACTGGCGCGTTGGCCTGGCCGGCGTGCCGGTGCGCGCCGAAGTCCGCGATCCGCGCGACAAGCTGATGACCACCGTGCCGCTGACGCTGGGCGCCAGCGGTTTCAACGAGCTGAGCTATACCACCGATGAAAACTCGCCCACCGGCGAGTGGAACGTCTATCTGTATCTGATCGGCAAAAACAACGATACCTCCACGCTGCTCGGCCATACCGCGGTCAATGTGAAGGAGTTCGAGCCGGATCAGCTGAAAGTGAAGCTGGCGCTGACGCCGAATCGCCAGCAAGGCTGGGTCAAACCGTCCGAGCTGAAGGCCAGCATCGATGTGCAGAACCTGTTCGGTACCCCGGCGCAGGATCGCCGCGTGACCACCAGGCTGACGCTGCGGCCGATGTATCCGAGCTTCGATCGCTTCCCGGATTATGCGTTCTATGAAAACCGGCAAAACAGCGACGGGTTCGAAACCGAGCTGGAAGATCGCACCACCGATGAGCATGGTGTGGCCGATATTCCGCTCGATCTGAAATCCTATGCCGACGCGACCTATCAGCTGCAGCTGCTGTCGGAGGCGTTCGTCGCCGGCGGCGGGCGCTCGGTGGCAGCTACCGCCCGCACGCTGGTCTCGCCTTACGATTACCTGATTGGGGTGAAGGCGGACGGCGATCTGGGCTACATCAACCGCGACGCGGAGCGGCATCTGAACGTGATCGCCATCGATCCGGACCTGAAACAGATCGCCATGCCGAACCTGAAGCAGGTGTTGATCGAGCAGAAATACATTTCGGTGCTGACCAAACAGGATTCGGGCGTTTACAAATACCAGTCGAAGATGAAGGAAGTGCAGCTGTCGGAACAGCCGCTGGCGCTGAGCGAGCAGGGCGCGGATCTGCGGCTGGCGACCGATAAGCCGGGCGACTTCGTGCTGGTGATTGAAGATGCGCAGGGCAAGACGCTCAACCGCGTCGCCTACAGCGTGGCCGGTAACGCCAACCTGAGCCGTTCGCTGGATCGCAACGCCGAACTGAAGCTGAAACTGAACCAGGCGGAATATCAGCCGGGCGAGGAGATCGAGGTGGCGATCAACGCGCCTTATACCGGTAGCGGCTTGATCACCATCGAGAAGGACAAGGTTTACGCTTGGCAGTGGTTCCACAGCGACACTACCAGCTCGGTGCAGAAGATCCGCGTGCCGGCCGGCATGGAGGGCAACGGCTACATCAACGTGCAGTTCGTGCGCGACATCAACTCCAGCGAAATCTTCATGAGCCCGCTGAGCTATGGCGTGATGCCGTTCAAGATCAGCACACAGGCGCGCCAAAACAGCCTTGAGGTGACGGCGCCGGAGGTCATCAAGCCGGGTGAAAACCTGACGATGACGGTCAAGACCGACGCGCCGCAGCAGGTGGCGCTGTTTGCCGTCGATGAGGGCATTCTGCAGGTGGCGCGCTACCGCCTGAAGGATCCGCTGGAGTTCTTTTTCAGCAAGCGTGAACTGAACGTGAGCAGCTCGCAGATCCTCGACCTGATCCTGCCGGAGTTCAGCAAGCTGATGGCGCTGACCGCGGCGCCGGGCGGCGATGCGGGCGAAGGGCTGGATCTCAACCTCAACCCGTTCAAGCGCAAACGCGACAAGCCGGTGGCCTATTGGTCCGGCATTACCGAGGTCAGCGGCGAGAAGCAGTTCGTCTACCCGGTGCCGGACTACTTTAACGGTAAGATCCGCGTGATGGCGATTTCGGTGACGCCGGAGAAAATCGGCAAGGCGCAAACCGCCGCCACGGTGCGCGACAACTTCATTATGACGCCGAACGTGCCGGCGATGGTAGCGCCGGGCGACGAGTTCGACGTCAGCGTGGGCGTCAGCAACAACCTCGAAGGGCTGAACGGCCAGTCGGTGGCCATCAACGTTCTGTTGACGCCGCCGCCGCAGTTGGAAGTGGTGGGCAACGCGACGCAAAGCCTGACGCTGGCGGAAAAACGCGAGGGTGTGATCGCTTTCCGTCTGCGCGCCAAATCCGCGCTGGGCGATGCACCGCTGGTGTTCGACGCCCGTTACGGCGACCAGGCCAGCCGCCGCACCGTCAGCACCTCGGTGCGGCCGGCGGCGCCGTACCGCACCCAGTCGGTGATGGGGCGCATGAGCGGCAGCAGCCAGAACGTCGATGGCCTGCGCCAGATGTTCGACGCTTTCGCGCAGCGCCGGGCGGCGGTGTCGAATTCGCCGCTGGTGCTGACCCGCGGGCTGGCGCAATACCTGGCGGATTATCCGTATTACTGTTCCGAGCAGATCGTCAGCCGCTCCATTCCGCTGATGCTGCAGAGCCGCCACCCAGAGATGAAAAGCAGCCTGAGCCAGGCGGAAGTCAGCAAGCAGCTGCGCAACCTGCTTGGCGTGCTGCGCGCGCGCCAGAACGACAGCGGGGCGATCGGCGCCTGGCGTTCGTCGCCGGATGCCGATCCTTTCGTCACGCCTTATGTGGTGCAGTATCTGCTCGAAGCCAAAGCGGCGGGCTACGCCCTGCCGGAAGGCATGCTGGACGAGGCCAACGGCGCGTTGCGCGAGCTGGCGGCCAGCGGATTCGACGATCTGTATCTGCTGCGCCTGCGCAGCTGGGCGG
This sequence comes from Serratia sp. HMSC15F11, assembly GCF_001808215.1. Lineage (NCBI taxonomy): Bacteria > Pseudomonadati > Pseudomonadota > Gammaproteobacteria > Enterobacterales > Yersiniaceae > Serratia > Serratia sp. HMSC15F11. The sequence goes on along the minus strand of NZ_KV792390.1, from coordinate 44,034 downwards.
TTTACCTGCTGACGCTGCAGGGCGAAGTGACCACCAACTCGCTGGCGGCGGTGCAGGATACGCTGCAAAAACGCTATGGCGAAGGGTGGAAAACCGATCTGAGCGCGCTGTATCTGGCCTCTTCTTATCGGTTGTTGAAGATGGACGACGAAGCCGCCGCGCTGTTGCAACCCAGCTGGCAGCAGCTGAGCAAGGCGTATGACAGCGCCTGGTGGACGCAGAACTATTTCGATCCGCTGGTGCAGGATGCGACGCGGCTGTATCTGATTACCCGTCACTTCCCTGAGAAGGTGGCGTCGATCCCGCCGCAGGCGCTGGAGAATATGGTCAAGGCGCTGAAAGAAGAGCGTTACACCACCTACTCCTCCGCAATGAGCATTCTGGCGCTGGAAAGCTACTCGACCCAGGTGGCGGCGCAATCCGCCAATGCGGATGCCTTGGGCATCGTGCAGGTAGGCAAAGCCGGCGGCGAGCCGCAGCGCATCAGTGAGCTGCAGGGGTTGTTCGTGCAGGGGCAGTTCAACGCCGATGCTACCGTCGTGCGCTTCACCAACGGCGGCAATGCGCCGGCCTGGTATGTGGTGACGCAGGCCGGTTACGACCTGAATGCGCCGCAAAAAGCGCTGTCGCGCGGGATTGAGATCGTTCGCGATTACACCGACGAACAGGGCAAACCGGTGACGCAGGTGACGCTGGGGCAGAAGATCAACGTCCATCTGAAGGTGCGCGCCAACTCGAAAGAGGGGCAGAGCAACCTGGCGATCGTCGATCTGCTGCCGGGCGGGTTCGAAGTGGTGCAGCAGACGCCGCCGGAACCGGCCGACGCCGGCGAGGAGAGCGAAGACCGCGGCGGTTGGCAGTCGCCGCTGGCCGCTACCGGCTCCACCTGGGCGCCGGATTACAGCGATATCCGTGAAGATCGGGTGATTATCTACGGCAGCGCCGGCACCGAGGTGCAGGAGTTCGTCTATCAGATCAAGGCCACCAATACCGGCAGCTTTATTGTTCCACCGGCCTACGGCGAAGCCATGTACGACCGTGAAGTACAGGCGATGTCGGCCGGCGGCGGCAAGCTGGTGGTGGTGCCGGCGGGCAACGACTAGGCCGGATCCGGCGCCAGGCCAGCGTCTGGCGCCGGGGTGGTGAGAACGTATGAAGATCCTGACCGGGCGCGTGCTGCAAAACGGCTTGATGGCGGCGTTTTTACTGGCGCTGCTGCTGACCGCGATTCGGCTGTGGCCGCATCCGCCCCTGTGGCAGGGGCTGCCGCAGTCTTCCGTCTATTACGACAGGCACGGCGCGCTGCTGCGCATCACGTTGGCCAACGACGACCGCTACCGGCTGTGGACCCCACTGGAGCAGGTGTCGCCGCTGGCGGTGCGCGGGCTGCTGCTGCACGAAGACCGCTGGTTCTACTACAACCCCGGCTTTAACCCCGTCAGCCTGATGCGCGGCTTCTGGCGCAGCTATGTCGCCGGCGGCAAAATGCAGGGCGGATCGACCATCAGCATGCAGCTGGCGCGCATGCGCTGGCATCTCAACACCCGCACGCCGGGCGGCAAGCTGCTGCAGGTGCTGCGCGCGGTGCAGCTGGAGCTCAGCTACTCCAAGCGCGATATCCTGGAAGCCTACCTGAATTATGCCCCCTACGGCCGCAACATCGAAAGCATCGGCGCCGCCAGCCTGATCTATTTCGCCAAGTCGCCGAAGGATTTGACCCTGCCGGAGGCGCTGACGCTGGCGGTGCTGCCGCAGTCGCCCAGCTACCGTCTGGAGCCGAAAACCGGCGTGCTCGGCGCTGCATTGACGCAGGCGCGCAACCGTCTGTTCCAGCGCTGGCAGCGGGTTTACCCCACCGACGCCAGCCAGCAAACGCTGTTCCGCCTGCCGCTGGCGCTGCGGCAGCCTGAGCAAGTGCCCTATATCGCGCCGCACTTTATCGAACAGCTGCGCCAGCAGACGCAGCAACTGGTGCAGCGCGATACGCGCGTCGATACCACGTTGGACGCCGGGTTGCAGCGGCTGGTCGAGCGGCAGGTCAACGCGTTTATCGCCCGCAACCGCAGCCGCGGCATCCAAAACGCCGCGGTGCTGCTGGTGGACAGCCGCGATATGGGGGTGCGTGCGCTGGTGGGATCGGCGGACTATTACAATCGGCCGATCCAAGGGCAGGTGAACGGTACCAACGCCAAGCGCTCGCCGGGTTCGACGCTGAAGCCGTTCATCTACGCGCTGGGCATGGAGCAGGGCGTGCTGCATCCGATGACCATCCTGAAAGACGTGCCTTCGTCGTTCGGCGCCTATGCGCCGGAAAACTTCGACCGGCGCTTTCTCGGCCCGGTGACCGCCACCGATGCGCTGAATTTCAGCCGCAACATTCCGGCAGTGTATGTCGCCTCGCAGCTGCGCCAGCCGACCTTTTATCAGTTTTTGCGTCTGACCGGCGTGGCCAATATGGCCAGCGAGAGCCACTACGGGCTGTCGCTGGTGCTGGGCGGTGGCGAGGTGACGGCGCAGGAATTGGCGAAGCTGTATGCGCTGCTGGCGAACCGCGGCGAGCTGCGGCCGCTTCGTATGCAGCTGAACGAGACTGAATCGACGCCGGTTCGGCTGCTGAGCGAGGAGGCCAGTTTCATTACGCTGGATATGCTGCGCCAGCATCGGCGGCCGGGCGATACGCTGGCACAGCGTTCTTCTTCGCTGCCGGTGTACTGGAAGACCGGCACCTCCTGGGGCTTTCGCGACGCCTGGAGCGTCGGGATTTTCGGCCCTTACGTGCTGGTGGTGTGGGAAGGCAACTTCGACGGGCGCGGCAACAATGCGTTGGTCGGCGCCGAGGCGGCCGCGCCGCTGTTCTTCAATATCATCGACAGCGTCAACGCCAGCTACCCAGGCCTGCGGGAACCGAAGCACCCGTTCCCCCAACGGCTGCGGCGGGTGGACATTTGCCTCGCCAGCGGCGATCTGCCGACGCCGTGGTGCCAGCAGAAGGGCAAGACCTGGTTTATTCCCGGCAAGTCGCCGATCAAGGTCGACAGCGTTTACCGCCCGGTGGTGCTGGATATTCACAGCGGTGAGGTCGTCTGCCCGCCGTATGACGCGGCGCAGACCCGCACCGAAATCTTTGAGTTCTGGCCTTCCGATCTGGCCAACGTATTTGCCCAGGCCGGGCTGCCGAAGCGGGCGCCGCCGGTCAACCGCTGCAAGGACAACGGCGTCGCCGTCGGCGGCAACGCGCCGCGCATCACTTCGCCACTGAAAAATACCACCTATACCCTGCGCCAATCGCAGCAGGGGCGGGATAAAATCGCCTTCAACGCGGTGACGGACGCCGACAGCAAGACGGTGTACTGGTTCGTCGACGATATCTATCTCGGCAGCAGCGCCAGCAAAAAGCCGATCGACTGGCGGCCGATCAACAACGGGCGCTATCGCATTCGGGCAGTGGACGATCGCGGCCGCGCCGATACGCGTCTGGTGACCATCGAATGGGTGAACTAGCGCTGAGCCGCACGCCTGTTATACTCGCGCCCGAAACGGCTATTTACCTGGGAAAGCGATGTGATTGAGATTTTGTATCAGGATGAACACCTGGTGGCGGTGAACAAGCCGTCGGGCTGGTTGGTGCACCGCAGTTGGCTGGACCGTCATGAAACTCGCTTTATGATGCAGACGGTGCGCGATCAGCTCGGGCAGCACGTCTTTACCGTGCACCGTCTCGATCGCCCGACTTCCGGCGTATTGCTGATGGCGCTCTCCAGCGAGGTGGCGCGCCTGCTGTCGCAGCAGTTCGAGCAGCATCAGGTGCAGAAAACCTACCATGCGGTGGTGCGCGGTTACGTGCAGGAGGGGGCGACCCTCGATTACCCGCTGACGGCGGAGCTGGACAAAATCGCCGATAAACATGCCGATGCCGACAAGGGGCCACAGCCGGCGGTGACGCACTACCGGCCGTTGGCACAGGTAGAGATGCCGGTGGCCGTCGGCCGCTACGACAGCGCGCGCTACAGCCTGGTGGAGCTGCAGCCGGAAACCGGCCGCAAGCACCAGCTGCGGCGCCACATGGCGCATCTTCGCCATCCGATCATCGGCGACAGCAAGCACGGCGATCTGCGGCAGAACCGCGGTATGGCGCAGCATTTCGGCTGCCCGCGCCTGATGCTGCACGCCAGCCATCTGCAGCTGACGCATCCGGTGACCGGCGAACCGCTGCGGGTGACGGCGCGCTGGGACGAAGACTGGCAAGGGGTGATGGCGCAGTTCGGCTGGGCGGGGGTATTCCCTGAACTTGCCGGGATTGAGTTTAGCGCGGCTAACGGTCAGGATAGCTGACAATTTTTAAAAGGTAATGAAGGGAGTAGGAGCCATGGCTCAGATTGGTATCTTCGTGGGAACGGTCTACGGCAATTCGCTGCTGGTGGCGGAAGAGGCGCAAAACATCCTCAGCGAGCAGGGCCATGAGGTCAAACTGTTCGAAGAGGGCACGCTGGAGGCCTGGCAGTTTTATCGTCAGCACTACGCGCTGGTGATCACCTCCACCACCGGGCAGGGCGATCTGCCGGACAGCATCGCGCCGCTGTTCCACGCCATTCGCGATCAGGTCGGCTACCAGCCGGAGCTGCGCTACGGGCTGATCGCCCTCGGCGACAGTAGCTATGACAACTTCTGCGGCGCCGGGCGCGCATTCGACGCGCTGCTGCAAGATCAGGGCGCCACCCGCGTTGGCGAAGTGCTGGAGATCGATGCGATGGAACAGCCGGAGCCGGAAGTGGCCGCCTGCCCGTGGGTCGAGCAGTGGGGCACGCTGCTGCAATCGTAAAGTAAAAAGGCGCCGCGAAAGGGCGCCTTGGCGATGATGCGGGTCAACCGATCCGCATTATTTGCCGCGGGTGAGTTTTTCCAGATCGGCTTCGATCTCGGCAATCTTGTGCGACACCACTCCTTCGAGATGGCGCAGGTCGTCGAGGATTTTACGCTTCAGATCCACTTCCACCTGATCGCGCTGGCACAGCTGATCCAGTTCGTCGATCACGTAGCGCAGGTTCGGGTTGATCTCGTGAATTTCCTTGTAGCCCTGGCCGGCGTTGTCCGCCACCACGGTTTTACGCTGGCGCGGGTACTTGAACTTCACGCTCTTGGCGAAGAACTCGCCCTTGTCCTTGCGGAAATAGATCTTGAGGATGTCGTTGTTGGCCTCTTGACGCAGGCTATAGCGATCGACGTCTTCCGGTTGATTGATGCCCAAACTCTTCAAGTTATCGTACATACTGCGCCCTCTTTAGATGTGATCGTTATATTCCACGACTGCGATTATGGCGGAAAGCGAGATCTGCGACTGTGACTGCCAGCGAAACGCAGACAAAAAAATAGCGGGTGAATCACCCGCTATTTCAATTTAGTCGATAGTGCGCAATAACTCATTAATACCGACTTTACCGCGCGTTTTAGCGTCGACCTTCTTGACGATCACCGCGCAGTACAGGCTGTAAGAACCGTCTTTCGACGGCAGGTTGCCGGAAACCACCACCGAACCCGCCGGCACGCGGCCGTAATGGATTTCGCCGGTCTCGCGGTCATAGATGCGGGTGCTCTGGCCGAGGTATACGCCCATCGAAATCACCGAGCCTTCTTCCACGATCACGCCTTCCACCACTTCGGAGCGCGCGCCGATGAAGCAGTTGTCTTCGATGATGGTCGGGTTGGCCTGCAGCGGTTCCAGCACGCCGCCGATGCCGACGCCGCCGGACAGGTGAACGTTTTTGCCGATCTGCGCGCAAGAACCGACGGTGGCCCAGGTGTCGACCATGGTGCCTTCGTCGACGTAGGCGCCGATGTTAACGTAAGACGGCATCAGCACGGTGTTGCGAGCGATGAATGCGCCCTGGCGCACGGTGGCCGGCGGCACGACGCGGAAACCTTCCTTCTGGAAGCGCGCTTCGTCGTAGTCGGCGAACTTCATCGGCACCTTGTCGTAGTAGCGGGTTTCCGCGCCGTCCATCACCTTGTTGTCGTTGATGCGGAAAGAGAGCAGCACGGCTTTCTTCAGCCACTGATGGGTGACCCATTGACCGTCGATCTTCTCGGCGACGCGCAGGGCGCCGCTGTCCAGCAGGCCGATCACCTGGTTTACCGCTTCGCGCGTTACGGTGTCTACGTTCGCCGGGGTGACGTCCGCACGGCGCTCGAAGGCGCTTTCAATAACGTTCTGTAATTGCTGCATGCTGTTCTCTTTCCTGATGTTGTCGGTAAAAAGTTACTTGTATCACATTTTATCGTTTGGGGTGAGGGCCTCTGTCAACCGTTGCTCCAACTTTCTGCGCGTTTCCTGATCGAGCGCGCGTCGCTCGCCGTCGGCCAGGATAAACAAGTCCTCGACCCGCTCGCCGATGGTGGTAATGCGCGCGCCGTGCAGCGAAAGCCCCAGATCGGCGAACACTTCACCCACCCGCGCCAGCAGGCCGGGCTGGTCGAGTGCGATCAGCTCCAGGTAGCTGCGGCGATCGGTGTGGGTCGGCAGAAAGGTCACCTCGGTCGGCACGCTGAAGTGACGCAGCTTGGAAGAAGGCCGGCGCACGCGCGGCGGCTGGTACTCCCGCTGGGTGATGGCCTGCAGCAAGGCCTGGCGAATCGCCGCGTGGCGATCCTGCGCCAGTGGGCTGCCGTCCGGCTCCAGCACGATAAAGGTGTCCATCGCCATGCCGTCGCGGTTGGTGAAGATCTGCGCGTCGTGCACGCTCAGATTGCGGCGATCCATCTCGCCGGCGACGGCGGCGAACAGGTAGGGGCGATCCGGGCTCCAGATAAAGATCTCGGTGCCGCCGCGCGTCGCCTGGCGGCTGACCAGTACCAGCGGTTGGATGGAGTCGTGGGCCAGCAGGTGGCGGGCGTGCCAGGCCAGCTGGTTCGGTGAGTGGCGCAGGAAATAGTCGGCGCGGCAGCGGCTCCAGATGCGGTGCAGCGCCTCTTCGTCGATGTTGTCCATGCGCAGCAGCGCCAGCGCCTGCAGGCGGTGATGACGCACGCGTTCGCGCAGATCCGGGCTGTTCTGCATGCCGCGGCGCAGCTGCTTCTCGGTGGCGAAGTACAGCTCGCGCAACAGGCTCTGTTTCCAGCTGTTCCACAGGGTTTCGTTGGTGGCGCAGATATCCGCCACCGTCAGGCATACCAGGTAACGCAGGCGGGTTTCGCTCTGCACTTCGCTGCTGAACTGCTGGATCACCGTCGGGTCTTGAATATCGCGGCGCTGTGCGGTGACCGACATCAGCAGGTGCCAGCGCACCAGCCAGGCCACCAGTTGGGTTTCGCGCGAGTTGAGGCCGTGCAGTTCGGCGAACTCCACCACGTCTTCCGCGCCGAGGATCGAGTGATCGCCGCCGCGCCCTTTGGCGATATCGTGGAACAGCGCCGCCAGCAGCAGCAGTTCCGGATGCGGCAGACGCGGGTACAGTTCCACGCACAGCGGATGGCGCGGCCGGGTTTGCGCATCGGCGAAGCTCTCCAGCTTTTGCAGTACGCGGATGGTGTGTTCATCGACGGTATAGGCGTGGAACAGGTCGAACTGCATCTGGCCGACGATCTTGCCCCACTGCGGCATGTAGGCCCACAGTACGCTGTGACGATGCATCGGCACCAGCGCGCGCGAGACCGCGCCGGGGTGGCGCAGAATGGCCATAAACAGATCGCGCGCTTCCGGAATGGTGCACAGCGGTTGTTTCAGATGGCGGCGCGCGTGGCGCAGCTGGCGCACGGTGGTGGAATAAATGCCCTTGATCTCGCGGTTGCGCACCATCAGGTAGAACATGCGCATGATGGCTTGCGGCTCGCGGATAAACAGCGTTTCGTCGCGCAGATCGATCAGATCGCCGCGCAGCTGGAAATCGTCGTTCAACGGGCGCGGCTTTTCGGTGGCATCCAGCGCCAGGATGGCCTCGTCGAACAGCTGCAGCAGCATGTGGTTCAGCTCGCTGACGCGCCGCGTCATGCGGTAGAAGTCTTTCATCATGCGCTCGACCGGCTCGTTGCCTTCGCCTTCATAGCGCAGCAGCTGTGCCACGCTGAGCTGGCGATCGAACAACAGGCGGTTGTCGTAACGTGGCAGCACCAGGTGCAGCGCGAAACGGATGCGCCACAGGAAACTCTGGCATTCGTTCAACTCGTTACGCTCGGCCTGGGTGAGGAAACCGAAACCGACCATTTCGTCCAGCGAGGTGGCGCCGAAGTGGCGCCGCGCTACCCACAGCAGGGTGTGGATATCGCGCAGGCCGCCGGGGCTGCTTTTGATATCCGGCTCCAGGTTATAGCTGGTGCCGTGGTAGCGCTGGTGGCGCTCCTGCTGTTCGTTGACCTTGGCGTGGAAAAACTGCGGCGAAGGCCAGAAGCCGTCGCTGAAGATATGTTTTTGCATCTGCAGGAACAACGCGACGTCGCCGCAGATCATGCGCGACTCGATCAGGTTGGTGGCCACGGTCAGATCCGCCAATCCCTCCAGCAGACATTCTTCCAGGGTGCGCACGCTGTGGCCCACTTCCAGCTTGAGATCCCACAGCAGGGTGATGAATTCGCCGACCCGCTGCGACTGCTGTTCCGTCAGCCGGCGCTGGCTGAGCACCAGCACGTCGATGTCCGACAGCGGGTGCAGCTCGCCGCGGCCGTAGCCGCCGACCGCCACCAGCGCGGTTTCCGGGATATCTTCGAAGCCGTAGAAGGTCCACAGCCGGCGCAGCAGGCGATCGATGAAGTCGCTGCGCGCCGCCACCAGGCTTTCGGCGCTGGCGCCGGCGTCGAACGCTGCCGCCAGCCACAGCTGGAACTGCTCCAGCCGCTGTTTCAGCACCGGACAGGTGAGCTCGTCGTTGCCGTAGGTGCTGGGGGAGGCGGGCGGCATCGGCACGGCCGGGGCCGCTTGTTGAAGGAGATTGTCAGACATAGTGCGCAGCCCATAAAAAAGGCCGGCAAAAGCCGGCCTGGTGATATTCTGCACGCGGCGTTCGCCGCGGTGCTTACATCTCGTGCGTAATGATGTTGGGGATGGTGTCATCCTTGCGCAACGTCATTATCTCGCAGCCGTTATCAGTGACCACAATAGTATGCTCATACTGCGCCGACAAGCTGCGGTCTTTGGTTTTTACCGTCCAGCCGTCTTTCATGGTGCGGATGCGGTAGTCACCGGCGTTGACCATCGGTTCGATGGTGAAGGCCATGCCCGCCTGAAGTACCACGCCGCCGTCATCGGCATCATAATGCAGCACCTGCGGCTCTTCGTGGAACACTTCGCCGATGCCGTGGCCGCAGTACTCGCGCACCACGGAGAACTTCTCGGCCTCGACGAATTGCTGGATAGCCTTGCCCAGAGTGCGCAGGCGGATACCCGGCTTGACCATCTTCAGGGCCAGATACAGGCTTTCCTGAGTGACGCGGCACAGGCGCTCGCCCAGAATGGTCGGTTTGCCGACGATGAACATCTTCGAGGTGTCGCCGTGGAAGCCGTCTTTAATTACGGTCACGTCGATATTGACGATGTCGCCGTCCTTCAGCGTTTTGTCGTCGCTCGGGATGCCGTGGCACACCACTTCGTTCACCGAGATGCACACGGATTTCGGGAAGCCGTGATAGCCGAGGCAGGCGGAAATGGCCTGCTGCTCGTTGGTGATGTACTCGTGACAGATACGGTCCAGTTCGCCGGTGGTCACGCCAGGTTTGACGTGCGGCTCGATGATCTCCAGCACTTCGGCGGCCAGGCGGCCGGCCACGCGCATTTTTTGGATGTCATCAGGTGTTTTAATTGAGATTGCCATGAAATTCGTCCGCAGGTGTCGTTATCGTCGACAATAAGAAGCAGTGACTTATGGTATCAGCCCGGCCGGAGGCTGCCAAATTTCATTTCCCGATGCCCGGCGCAAAGCAACAAAAGTTGGTGTCGGCGGCGGGTTTATGGTATAAAGCGCGCCGGCGATCCGCGACTTGGTTCTTGTGACCTGGCAGGAATTGGCCGAAAATACTTTAACTGCACTCATTTTGTGTAAATAACACACACGTATCGGCACATCCGCCGGGGTGCCCTGAGGTGACTTGTCGCCGCCAGGGTCGGCGTTATGGGATACGTGGAGGCATAACCCCAATTAATCTATAGAGGTTTAATCATGGCAACTGTTTCCATGCGCGACATGCTCAAGGCTGGTGTTCACTTCGGTCACCAGACCCGTTACTGGAACCCGAAAATGAAGCCTTTCATCTTCGGCGCTCGTAACAAGGTTCACATCATCAACCTGGAGCAGACCGTACCAATGTTCAACGCCGCTCTGGCTGAACTGAGCAAGATCTCTTCCCGTAAAGGCAAGATCCTGTTCGTTGGTACCAAGCGCGCAGCAAGCGAAGCGGTAAAAGACGCTGCTAACAGCTGTGACCAGTTCTTCGTGAACCACCGCTGGTTGGGCGGCATGCTGACTAACTGGAAAACCGTTCGTCAGTCCATCAAGCGTTTGAAAGATCTGGAAATCCAGTCTCAAGACGGCACCCTGGACAAGCTGACCAAGAAAGAAGCGCTGATGCGCACTCGTGAACTGGCCAAGCTGGAAAACTCCCTGGGCGGTATCAAAGATATGGGCGGTCTGCCAGACGCACTGTTCGTTATCGATGCCGATCACGAGCACATCGCGATCAAAGAAGCCAACAACCTGGGTATCCCGGTATTCTCTATCGTTGATACCAACTCCAACCCAGACGGCGTTGACTTCATCATCCCTGGTAACGACGACGCAATCCGTGCAGTAAACCTGTACCTGACTGCCGTTGCTGCCGCTGTGCGTGAAGGTCGTTCTCAAGATCTGGCCGTTCAGGCGGAAGAAGGCTTCGTAGAAGCTGAATAATAAGGCAAGCTCATCACTGAGCCCTTATTAACCAGGTATTGACATATGTTGGTTAGGGGGGCCTGTAAAGGCCCCCTTTGCTTATCTGAATGAGAACTGTCTCCACGCGAGATAACCGAGGAAAAATAAATGGCTGATATTACCGCTGCCCTGGTAAAAGAACTGCGCGAGCGTACCGGCGCTGGCATGATGGATTGCAAGAAGGCGCTGGTTGAATCCAACGGCGACATCGAACTGGCAATCGAAAACATGCGTAAGTCCGGTGCGATCAAAGCCGCTAAAAAAGCAGGCAACGTGGCTGCTGACGGCGTGATCAAAACCAAGATCGAAGGCAACTACGGCATCATTCTGGAAGTTAACTGCCAGACTGACTTCGTAGCAAAAGACGCCGGTTTCCAGGCGTTCGCTGACAAAGTGCTGGATGCCGCTGTTGCCGGCAAAATCACTGACGTTGACGTGCTGAAAGCACAGTTCGAAGAAGAGCGCGTAGCGCTGGTGGCAAAAATCGGCGAAAACATCAACATTCGTCGCGTTGCTTCCCTGGAAGGCGAAGTGCTGGGCAGCTACCTGCACGGCGCGCGTATCGGCGTACTGGTTGCGGCTAAAGGCGCTGACGAAGAGCTGGTTAAGCAAATCGCAATGCACATTGCGGCAAGCAAGCCAGAGTTCGTGAAGCCAGAAGACGTGTCTGCTGAAGTGGTAGAAAAAGAGTACCAGGTTCAGCTGGACATCGCCATGCAGTCCGGCAAGCCGAAAGAAATCGCAGAGAAAATGGTTGAAGGCCGCATGAAGAAATTCACCGGCGAAGTTTCTCTGACCGGTCAGCCTTTCGTTATGGATCCGAGCAAATCCGTTGCTCAGGTGCTGAAAGAGCACAATGCTGACGTGACCAACTTCATTCGCTTCGAAGTGGGCGAAGGCATCGAGAAAGTCGAAACCGACTTCGCTGCTGAAGTTGCCGCGATGAGCAAACAGTCTTAATGACTGTCGATGGAACCGCCGTCTGGCGGTTCCATACTATCCAGCCAGAATTACACCGGTGGCAGGCCCTGCAGCGTGATACTCACCTCAGGCGCGTTTCATCGGCTGAAATCCCCAATACTAATACTGCTTCTTAGGACAGAACACCATGGCAACCAATGCAAAACCCGTATATCAGCGTATTCTGCTTAAACTGAGTGGCGAAGCCCTGCAAGGTGCAGAAGGTTTTGGTATCGACGCCAGCGTTTTGGATCGCATGGCTCAGGAAGTAAAAGAGCTGGTCGAACTGGGAATTCAGGTCGGTGTAGTTATTGGCGGCGGGAACTTGTTCCGCGGCGCGGGCCTGGCGCAAGCCGGCATGAACCGCGTAGTGGGCGACCACATGGGAATGCTGGCTACCGTGATGAACGGCCTGGCTATGCGTGATGCACTGCACCGTGCCTATGTGAACGCCCGCCTGATGTCAGCGATCCCGCTGAACGGCGTATGTGATAATTACAGTTGGGCAGAGGCTATCAGCCTGCTGCGCAACAACCGCGTGGTGATCTTCTCCGCCGGTACCGGCAACCCGTTCTTCACCACCGATTCCGCCGCTTGTCTGCGCGGCATCGAGATCGAAGCGGACGTAGTGCTGAAAGCCACCAAAGTGGATGGCGTATATTCCGCCGATCCGGTGAAAAACCCGGATGCGACGCTGTATGAACAATTAACCTATCAGGACGTGCTGGAGCGCGAGCTGAAAGTGATGGATCTGGCGGCGTTTACGCTGGCCCGCGATCACGGTCTGCCGATCCGCGTGTTCAACATGAACAAGCCTGGTGCGCTGCGCCGCGTGGTGATGGGTGAGAACGAAGGTACGCTGATCAGCAAATAAGGCTGTTCACACCCCTTTTTCGGTGCGCGCGACGCCAGGCGCTGCGCGCTCTCCGAGTACGATTACGGGCTATACTTGAGTATCGCCTGCCAAGTAACCAGCTTCCAAGGGTTTGCAACGTGACTAATGAAATCAGAAAAGATGCTGATTCACGCATGGAAAAAAGCGTAGAAGCATTCAAAAACCAAATCAGCAAGATCCGCACCGGCCGCGCTTCTCCAAGCATTCTGGACGGCATCATGGTGGAATACTACGGCGCCGCTACGCCGCTGCGCCAGCTGGCCAACGTGACCGTGGAAGACTCCCGCACGCTGAAAATCAACGTGTTCGACCGCAGCCTGAGCCAGGCCGTTGAGAAAGCGATCATGAGCTCCGATCTGGGCCTCAACCCGTCTTCCGCCGGTTCTGACATTCGCGTTCCGCTGCCTCCGCTGACCGAAGAACGTCGTAAGGATCTGATCAAGATCGTACGCGGCGAAGCCGAGCAGGGCCGTGTAGCGGTGCGTAACGTGCGTCGCGACGCTAACGATAAGGTCAAGGCGCTGCTGAAAGACAAAGAGATCAGCGAAGACGAAGAGCGTCGTTCACAAGACGAGATTCAGAAAATGACCGACGCTTACATCAAGCTGGTCGATGCCGCGCTGGCAGAGAAAGAAAAAGAGCTGATGGATTTCTAATCAACATCGCGCAGAAACAAAGCGTCGCCTGGGCGGCGCTTTGTTTTTTGTGGCGCAGATCCCGTTTCATCGTACTGAAAGATCATGGACAAGCGGTGTCCAAGGTTCCACACTGGAGCACCTCCGATCTCATCAGACAGTTATTCAGAGTGAACTCATGAAGCAACTGACCATTCTTGGCTCGACCGGCTCGGTAGGGACCAGCACCCTGGCCGTGGTCAGGGCGAATCCCGACCGTTTTGTGATCAAAGCACTGGTGGCCGGCCGCAACGTCGCGGTCATGGCGCAGCAATGCATGGAATTCCGGCCCGCCTTTGCCGCGATGGCGGATGAAAGCGCCGCGCGCGAACTGCGCGCCATTCTGGCGGAAAACGGCGTCGCTACCGAGGTATTGGCAGGAGAACAAGCGGCCTGCGAACTGGCGGCGTTGGATGACGTCGATCAAGTGACGGCAGCGATCGTCGGCGCCGCGGGGCTGTTGCCGACGCTGGCGGCGATCCGCGCAGGCAAGCAGGTGCTGCTGGCCAACAAAGAGTCGCTGGTCACCTGTGGCCGTCTGTTTATGGATGCAGTGCGGCAAAGTCAGGCGCAGCTGCTGCCGCTCGACAGCGAGCACAACGCGATTTTTCAGAGTTTGCCTGAGAGCATTCAGCGTCAGTTGGGATACTCTTCACTGGACAGTCATGGCGTTTCGCGCATCGTGCTTACCGGCTCCGGCGGCCCGTTCCGCACCACGCCGCTGGAGCAGTTCGCCGCGATGACGCCGGATCAAGCCTGCGCCCATCCGAACTGGTCGATGGGCCGCAAGATCTCGGTGGACTCCGCCACCATGATGAACAAAGGTCTGGAATATATTGAGGCCCGCTGGCTGTTTAACGCCTCGGCCGAGCAAATGGAAGTGATCCTGCACCCGCAGTCGGTGATTCACTCGATGGTGCGCTATGCCGACGGCAGCGTACTGGCGCAGCTGGGTACGCCGGATATGCGCACGCCGATCGCCCATGCGATGGCGTATCCGCAGCGCGTAAACTCCGGCGTGGAAGCGCTGGACTTCTGCCGCATCGGTTCGCTGACCTTCGCCGAACCGGAGCGCGAGCGCTATCCTTGCCTGTATTTGGCGATCGAAGCGTTCGACGCCGGCCAGGCGGCGACCACCGCACTGAACGCGGCGAATGAAATCGCCGTGGCGGCATTTTTGCAGCAGCAGATTCGCTTTACCGATATCGCCGCGGTCAACCGCCAGGTGGTGGAGCGCCTTGCGCTGCAGGAACCGACGTGCATCGAAGCGGTCTTAGACATTGACCGCCAGGCGCGCGCTGCCGCCGAGGAGCGCGTTCGCGCGCTGCGCGGTTGAGCACGGCGATTATCCGATTTTGCTCGTAATTCGCGTATGCCGCAGCGGGGCCGTTTGTTCATGCCCCGCTGAGGTGGTATAGTCTGCGCCACCTGTCAGCGGTTATACCGTTGAATTATGGCCCGATTGGTGCCCTGTGCGCCAATGGCGACCCGGCTGTGCCGGGTATCGCGAGGGCAGGCTGAAAGCCGTGTCGGGCACACGGCTTTTTTTGCGCGTAAGGGCCTGATGTTCCGGAAAGGCAGTTATATTTCTATTGAGGAAATAAGTACGAGTTATGTCGTCCGCAAACCAACAAGAGGCTAATCCATCTTCCCCGGGGCCGCGCCATGTCGCCATTATCATGGACGGTAACGGACGCTGGGCCAAACGTCAGGGCAAGTTACGTGTCTTCGGTCATAAAGCAGGGGTGAAATCGGTTCGCCGCGCGGTCAGCTTTGCCGCCAGCAACCATTTAGATGCACTCACGCTTTATGCCTTCAGCAGCGAAAACTGGAATCGTCCGGTGCAGGAAGTCTCCGCCCTGATGGAGCTTTTTGTCCGTGCTCTGGATAGTGAAGTAAAAAGCCTGCATAAACATAACGTCAGGCTGCGGGTGATCGGCGATATCAGCCGGTTCAGCTCGCGTTTGCAGGAGCGGATCCGCCGTTCTGAAGCACTGACGGAAAATAACGATGGCCTGACGCTCAATATCGCTGCCAACTACGGCGGCCGTTGGGATATCATTCAGGGAGTAAGGGAACTGGCCGAACGGGTACGGGTGGGAGAGTTGCACCCGGATCAGATCAGCGAGGAATTATTGAGCGAGCGGGTTTGCATGAGCGACCTGGCGCCGGTGGATCTGGTTATCCGCACCGGTGGCGAGCATCGCATCAGTAACTTCCTGCTGTGGCAAATCGCCTATGCTGAACTTTACTTTACTGATGTGCTCTGGCCTGATTTCGATGAACTTGTCTTTGAAGGTGCGCTGAATGCATTTGCACAACGTGAGCGCCGCTTCGGGGGAACAACACCTATCGGCGCCGATGCGTCCTAGGGAGAACTTTTGCTGAAGTATCGCCTCATAACTGCTCTGATTTTAATCCCGATCGTTATCGCGGCGCTGTTCTTGTTGCCGCCGCTGGCCTTTGCTCTGGTAACGCTCGTCGTGTGCATGTTAGCAGCCTGGGAGTGGGGCCAACTGGCCGGTTTTACCTCCCGTCCGCAGCGCATCTGGCTGGCGATACTGTGTGGTTTCTTGCTGGCGCTGATGATGCTCAGCGTCCCCGCGTACCATCAATCCGTGCCGCAGGTGAGCGGTTCACTGTGGCTGTCGTTGGCCTGGTGGCTGGCGGCGCTGCTGCTGGTGCTGTTCTACCCCGGTTCGGCCGCTATCTGGCGCAATTCGCGCCCGCTGCGTTTGCTGTTCGGCCTGCTGACCATCGTGCCGTTCTTCTGGGGTATGCTGGCGCTGCGTCAGTTCGGCTACGAGCAAAACCCGTATACCGGCGCTTGGTGGCTGCTGTACGTGATGCTGCTGGTGTGGGGCGCGGATTCCGGCGCCTACATGTTCGGCAAGCTGTTCGGCAAGCATAAGCTGGCGCCGAAGGTCTCGCCGGGCAAAACCTGGGAAGGGCTGATCGGCGGGTTGTTGACGTCGGCGGTAATCTCCTGGCTGTTCGGCCGCTATGCGCCACTGAACGTGGTGCCGACCACCCTGTTGGCCTGTTCGGTGCTCGCCGCGCTGGCTTCGGTGCTGGGCGATTTGACCGAAAGCATGTTCAAACGCGAAGCGGGTATCAAGGACAGCGGTCATTTGATCCCCGGTCATGGCGGCATACTGGATCGTATCGACAGCCTGACCGCGGCGGTACCGGTGTTTGCCTGCCTGATGCTGTTGGTGTTTTAATCCGTCGATGACGGAAAGTGAGGGATGATGGTCAGCGTGCTTTGGAACCTGGTGGCGTTTCTGATTGCGCTCGGTATCTTGATAACCGTGCACGAGTTCGGACACTTTTGGGTTGCCCGCCGTTGCGGCGTGCGCGTTGAACGTTTCTCCATCGGCTTCGGTCGCGCGCTGTGGCGCCGCACCGATCGCCAGGGCACCGAGTACGTCATCGCCTTGATTCCGCTCGGTGGCTACGTGAAGATGCTGGACGAGCGCGTGGAGTCGGTGGCGCCGGAAATGCGCCATCAGGCCTTCAACAACAAAACCGTCTGGCAGCGCGCGGCCATCATCAGCGCCGGCCCCATCGCCAACTTCCTGTTTGCTATCCTTGCCTACTGGCTGGTGTTCATCATCGGCGTGCCGAGTTTCCGCCCGGTGATCGGCGAAATCGCGCCGCAATCCATCGCCGCCAGGGCCGAAATTTCGTCTGGCATGGAACTAAAGTCGGTTGACGGCATCGAAACGCCTGATTGGGAGTCAGTTCGTCTGGCGCTGGTGGCGAAGATTGGCGATGCGCAAACCGAAGTCGGCGTTGCCCCATTCGGCTCTTCGCAGGTAGTGACCAAAACCCTGGATTTACGCCAGTGGAACTTTGAGCCGGACAAGCAGGATCCCGTTGTCGCGCTGGGCATTATGCCGCGCGGCCCGCAGATTGAATCCGTGTTGGCGGAAGTGCAGCCTGACTCGGCGGCGCAAAAGGCGGGTTTACAAGCGGGGGACAGGATCGTTAAAGTCGATGGTCAGCCGTTGGGTCGTTGGCAGACGCTGGTGAAGCGTATCCACGATGGCCCGGGGCAACCGCTGGCTTTGGAGATTGAAAGAAACGGCGCCCCCTTGTCTTTGACGCTGATACCGGATACAAAGCCGGTGGGAAAAGACAAATCGGTGGGTTTTGCAGGCATCATTCCAAAGGTGCTGCCGCTGCCGGACGAGTATAAGACGATTCGCCAGTATGGACCGTTCCCGGCGCTGTATCAGGCCGGCGACAAGACCTGGCAGCTGATGCGGCTGACGGTTAACATGCTGGGCAAATTAATAACCGGTGATGTAAAGCTGAACAACCTGAGTGGCCCGATCTCGATTGCACAGGGAGCAGGGGCGTCAGCCGGAGTCGGGTTCGTGTATTATCTGATGTTCCTGGCGTTGATTAGCGTCAATCTGGGTATCATCAACCTGTTCCCATTACCGGTGTTAGATGGTGGGCATCTCCTCTTCCTGGCGATAGAAAAGCTGAAGGGTGGGCCGGTTTCCGAGCGAGTACAGGACTACAGCTACCGCATAGGTTCGATCGTGCTGGTGTTGTTGATGGGTCTTGCACTTTTCAATGATTTTTCCCGCCTTTAGGGGCGGGGATAGGTTAGGAAGAACGCATAACAACGATGGCGATGAAAAAGTTGCTCATAGCGTCGCTGCTGTTTGGCAGCGCCACCGTATACGGTGCAGACGGGTTCGTAGTGAAAGATATTCATTTCGAAGGCCTGCAGCGAGTCGCCGTCGGTGCGGCGTTACTCAACATGCCGGTTCGCGTCGGCGATACCGTCACTGACGATGACATCAGTAATACCATCCGTGCCTTGTTTGCCACCGGCAACTTCGAGGACGTGCGCGTACTGCGCGATGGTAATACCTTGATCGTGCAGGTGAAGGAACGTCCTACCATCGCCAGCATCACTTTCTCCGGCAACAAGTCGGTGAAGGATGACATGCTCAAGCAGAACTTGGAAGCCTCCGGCGTCCGGGTGGGCGAGGCGCTCGACCGCACCACGATCTCCAGCATTGAAAAAGGGCTGGAGGACTTCTACTACAGCGTCGGTAAATACAGCGCCTCGGTGAAAGCCGTAGTCACGCCGCTGCCGCGCAACCGCGTCGACCTGAAGCTGGTGTTCACGGAAGGGGTCTCCGCCAAGATTCAACAAATCAACATCGTCGGCAACCATGCCTTCACCAACGACGAACTGATCTCGCGCTTCCAACTGCGTGACGAGGTGCCGTGGTGGAACCTGGTCGGCGATCGCAAATACCAGAAGCAAAAACTGGCGGGCGATCTCGAAACCCTGCGCAGCTTCTATCTGGATCGCGGCTATGCCCGCTTCAACATCGATTCTACCCAGGTCAGCCTGACGCCGGATAAAAAAGGCATCTACATCACCATCAACATCACCGAAGGCGATCAGTACAAGCTTTCCGATGTTGTCGTGAACGGCAACCTGGCCGGCCACTCGGCGGAAGTCGCTCAGATCACCAAGATCGAACCGGGCGAGCTGTATAACGGCAGCAAGGTGACCAAAATGGAAGACAACATCAAAACGATGTTGGGCCGTTATGGTTACGCCTACCCGCGCGTCGGCACTCAGCCGGAGATCAACGACGCGGATAAAACCGTCAAGCTGCACGTCAACGTCGACGCGGGCAACCGCTTCTACGTGCGCCGCATCAAGTTCGAAGGCAACGACACCAGCAAGGATTCCGTACTGCGTCGCGAAATGCGCCAGATGGAAGGCGCCTGGCTCGGCAACGAACAGGTCGAGCAGGGCAAGGAGCGTTTGAACCGTCTGGGCTACTTCGAAACGGTTGACGTGGAAACCCAGCGCGTGCCGGGTACCGCCGATCAGGTCGACGTGACCTACAAGGTGAAAGAACGCAACACCGGTACCTTCAACTTCGGCGTCGGTTACGGCACCGAGAGCGGCGTCAGCTTCCAGGCCGGCGTGCAGCAGGACAACTGGTTGGGTACCGGCTACTCGGTCGGCATCAGCGGCACCAAAAACGACTACCAAACCTATACCGAACTGTCGGTCACCAACCCGTACTTCACCGTTGACGGTGTGAGCCTGGGCGGCCGCGTGTTCTACAACGACTTTAAAGCGGATAACGCGGATCTGTCGGACTACACCAACAAGAGTTACGGTGTTGACGGCACGCTGGGCTTCCCGATCAACGAAAACAACTCGTTGCGCACCGGTCTGGGCTACGTCCACAACGGCCTGTCGAAAATGCAGCCGCAGATCGCCATGTGGCGTTATCTCGACTCGATGGGCGTGAATGCGAACAAAACCGATCGCGCCAGCTACTCGACGGACGACTTTACCTTGAACCTGGGCTGGACCTACAACAACCTGGACCGCGGCTACTTCCCGACGTCGGGTAACCGCACCACGTTGAACGGCAAGGTCACCATTCCGGGCTCGGACAACGAATACTATAAGGTGACGCTGGACAGCGTTCAGTACGTGCCGATCAACGACGATCGCACCTGGGTGCTGTTGGGCCGTGGCCGTCTGGGTTACGCGGATGGGCTGGGCGGCAAGGAAATGCCGTTCTATGAGAACTTCTATGCCGGTGGTTCGAGCACCGTGCGTGGCTTCCAGTCCAACACCATCGGTCCGAAGGCGGTGTACTACAACTCCAACTCGTACCGGTGCCAGTTCAAAGCCGGCAGCACGACCGATCGTCAGAACATCTGCAGCTCGAATGACGCGGTGGGCGGTAACGCCATGGCGGTTGCCAGCCTGGAGTTGATTACCCCGACGCCGTTCATCAGCGATAAATACGCCAACTCCGTGCGGACGTCGCTGTTCATCGATGCCGGTACCGTGTGGGATACCAAGTGGAAGAATACCAACGAGACGCTGATGTACGGCGTGCCGGACTACAGTAAAGCGGGCAATATTCGTTCCTCCGCCGGTATCGCGCTGCAGTGGATGTCACCGCTGGGGCCGTTGGTGTTCTCCTACGCCAACCCGATCAAGAAATACGAAGGCGACAAGTCCGAACAGTTCCAGTTTAACATCGGTAAGACCTGGTAACGGGTCTCGCCTCTGGGCATAACAGTTATTAAGAATCGCAATGGCCAGGCGCCCGCCGGCAGAGGGAGATGATTCTCATTGTTTGGTGGGATAAGTCTGGCAAATTGTGTACTTCAGTGTCATATGACACAAATGGGTGATGGTAAGGAGTTTATAGTGAAAAAGTGGTTGTGTGCCGCAGGCCTCGGTTTAGCAATGGCTGCTTCAGCTGGCGTTCAGGCAGCAGATAAGATCGCTGTCGTTAACGTCTCCAGCATTTTCCAACAGCTGCCGGCCCGCGAAGCGGTCGCTAAACAGCTGGAAAACGAGTTTAAGGGCCGTGCAAGCGAACTCCAGAACATGGAACGTAGCCTGCAGACCAAAATGCAACGTCTGCAGCGTGACGGCGCTACCATGAAAGCCAGTGACCGCAGCAAGTTGGAAAAAGACGTGATGGCACAGCGCGAGCAGTTCTCTCAGAAAGCGCAGGCTTTCGAGCAGGACAACCGTCGTCGCCAGATGGAAGAGCGTAACAAAATCCTGAGCCGTATCCAGGACGCTGTGAAATCTGTCGCCAGCAAAGGCGGCTATGACGTGGTGATCGACGCTAACGCCGTTGCCTATGCAGACTCTTCCAAAGATATCACTGCTGACGTGCTGAAACAGGTTAAATAACACATGCTTTCAATTCGACTGGCTGATTTAGCGCAGCAGTTGGATGCACAATTGCACGGTGATGGCGATCTTGTCATCACCGGCATTGCTTCTATGCATTCGGCACAGCCTGGCCAAATCACGTTTTTGTCAAACAGCCGCTATCAAGAGCAGCTGTCTTCCTGCCAGGCAAGCGCCGTGGTGCTTACCGAAGCGGATTTACCACACTGCCGTGCTGCGGCGCTGGTGGTTAAGAACCCTTACCTGACCTACGCGCGCATGGCGCAGCTGATGGACACCACGCCGGCACCGGCGCTGGATATCGCGCCAAGCGCGGTGATCTCGCCTGAGGCGCAGCTGGGGCACAACGTCGCCATTGGGGCGAACGCGGTGATCGAGTCGGGTGCGGTGCTGGGCGATAACGTGGTTATCGGCCCGGGCTGCTTCATTGGCAAACACGCACGCATCGGCGCGGGAACGCGTCTGTGGGCGAACGTCACAATTTATCATGCGGTTGAAATTGGCCAGCGCTGCCTGATCCAGTCCGGCACCGTGATCGGCGCGGACGGTTTCGGCTATGCGAATGAGCGCGGCGAGTGGATCAAAATCCCTCAGTTGGGCACGGTGATTATCGGCGATCGCGTCGAAATCGGCGCTTGCACCACCATTGACCGCGGCGCTTTGGATAACACCCAAATCGGGAATGGTGTTATCATCGACAACCAATGTCAGATTGCACATAACGTCGTGATTGGCGACAATACCGCCGTCGCCGGCGGCGTGATCATGGCCGGCAGCCTGAAAATCGGCCGCTACTGCCAGATCGGCGGTGCCAGCGTGATCAACGGTCACATGGAGATTGCCGACAAGGTTGTTGTTACCGGAATGGGAATGGTTATGCGACCAATCACCGAACCTGGGGTATACTCTTCGGGCATTCCGTTGCAGCCTAACAAGGTTTGGCGTAAAACCGCTGCGTTGGTGATGAATATCGATGAGATCAGCAAGCGCTTGAAAGCTGTCGAACGTAAAGTCGGAAAAGACTAATCATTGCCGCCCGCCTTGGTGGGTACAAAACGAAACGCGTTGGTCGTAAGACCAAAAGCGCAAAGAGATGTTAATTTGCGGCCTGCATGATGATCTCCTTTTGGGGTCAGCGCAGGCCGTGTTGTTGATGCCATCAGTTTTTAGAGACAGGAAGAGTATTTTGACTACTGACACTCATACTCTGGATATTGCAGAAATTTTGGATCTGCTTCCTCACCGTTACCCGTTCTTGCTGGTCGACCGCGTCCTCGAGTTTGAAGAGCACAAATATCTGCGTGCGGTGAAGAACGTATCGGTGAACGAACCGTTTTTCCAGGGCCACTTCCCTGGCAAACCGATTTTCCCAGGCGTATTGATCCTGGAAGCCATGGCGCAGGCCACCGGTATCCTGGCGTTTAAAAGCGTCGGCAAACTGGAGCCGGGCGAGCTGTATTACTTCGCTGGTATCGATGAAGCTCGCTTCAAGCGCCCTGTGGTACCAGGCGATCAGATGGTCATGGAAGTCACCTTCGAGAAAACGCGCCGCGGCCTGACCCGCTTCAAAGGCGTAGCGACCGTTGACGGTAAAATTGTCTGCGAAGCAACCATGATGTGTGCCCGCAGCCGGGAGGCTTAATCCGTGATTGACCAAACCGCCTTTATCCATCCTAGCGCGATAGTCGAAGAGGGCGCCGTCATCGGCGCCAACGTGCATATCGGCCCTTTCTGCTACGTCGGCTCCCAGGTGGAAATCGGCGCCGGCACGGTGCTGAAATCCCACGTGGTGGTGAACGGCATTACCAAGATTGGCTGCGATAACCAGATTTATCAGTTCGCTTCCATCGGTGAAGTGAACCAGGATCTGAAATACGCGGGTGAACCGACGCGCGTTGAAGTAGGCGATCGCAACCGCATTCGCGAGAGCGTCACCATTCACCGCGGCACCGCGCAGGGCACCGGCCTGACCAAAGTGGGCAGCGACAACCTGCTGATGGTCAACGTGCACGTTGCCCATGACTGCGTGGTCGGCAATTCTTGCGTGTTGGCCAACAATGCCACGCTGGCGGGGCATGTGGAAATCGACGATCACGCCATCATCGGTGGCATGACGGCGATCCACCAGTTCTGCATTATCGGCGCGCATGTGATGGTAGGCGGTTGCTCCGGCGTTGCTCAGGACGTACCTCCTTTTGTCATCGCTCAGGGTAACCACGCGACGCCGTTCGGCGTCAACGCGGTCGGCCTGAAGCGTCGCGGTTTTGACAAGGATGAAATGCAGGCGATCCGCAATGCCTACAAGATCCTGTATCGCAGCGAGAAAACGCTGGATGAAGCGAAAGCGGAAATCGAAGCCCTGGCCAAAGAGCAGCCGGTGGTGCAGCAGTACCTCGATTTCTTCACCCGTTCTACCCGCGGCATCATTCGCTGAGTTATGTCGAATCGTCCATTGACTATCGGATTGGTCGCCGGAGAAACCTCCGGTGACATTCTCGGCGCCGGTTTGATCCGCGCGCTCAAGGCGCAGATCCCCGACGCGCGTTTTGTTGGCGTCGCCGGCCCGCTGATGCAGGCCGAAGGCTGCGAAGCCTGGTACGAAATGGAAGAGCTGGCGGTCATGGGCGTGGTGGAAGTGCTTGAGCGTTTGCCACGCCTGTTGAAGATCCGCAAGGATCTCACCCGCCGCTTCGGCGAACTGCGGCCGGACGTGTTTGTCGGCATCGATGCGCCGGACTTCAACATCACGCTGGAAGGCCGCCTCAAGCAGCGCGGTATTCGCACCATCCACTACGTCAGCCCCTCCGTGTGGGCCTGGCGGCAAAAGCGCGTTTTCAAAATTGGCAAAGCCACCGATCTGGTGCTGGCCTTTCTCCCTTTCGAAAAAGCGTTTTACGATCGTTTCAACGTGCCTTGCCGGTTTATCGGCCATACCATGGCGGATGCCATGCCGCTGCAGCCCGATCGGCTGGCGGCGCGCGCCCAGCTTGGCATCGCTCCGCAGGCGCGCTGTCTGGCCTTGCTGCCGGGCAGCCGCGGCGCCGAAGTCGAGATGCTGAGCGCCGACTTTCTCAAAACTGCGCAACTGCTGCGCACGCGTTATCCCGAGCTGGAAGTGGTGGTGCCGCTGGTTAACGCCAAGCGGCGCGAGCAGTTTGAGCGCATCAAGGCGGAAGTGGCGCCGGATCTGACGGTGCACCTGCTGAACGGCCAGGGGCGCGAGGCGATGATCGCCAGCGATGCGGCGCTGCTGGCATCCGGCACGGCGGCGCTGGAATGTATGTTGGCCAAGTGCCCGATGGTGGTGGGCTATCGCATGAAGCCGTTCACTTTCTGGCTGGCGCAGAAGCTGGTGAAAACGCCTTACGTCTCGTTGCCGAACCTGCTGGCGGGGCGCGAGATCGTCACCGAGCTGCTGCAGCATGACTGCGTGCCGGACAAACTGGCCGCCGCCGTGATGCCGCTGCTCGAAGAGAGCCCGGAAACCGAAGCGCTGAAACAAACTTTCCTTACCTTGCACCAAAGCATCCGTTGCGGTGCGGACGAACAGGCCGCTCAGGCTGTGTTGGAGCTGGCGAAAGCATGATTGAACCCTTTATCTATCCCGCTGCCACGCTGATTGCCGGTGTGGACGAAGTGGGCCGCGGCCCGTTGGTCGGCGCGGTGGTCACCGCCGCCGTGATCCTCGATCCGGCACAGCCGATCGTCGGGCTGGCGGATTCCAAGAAACTCAGTGAAAAACGCCGCCTGGCGCTGTATGACGAAATCGTCGCCAAGGCGCTTTCCTGGAGCCTGGGGCGCGCCGAACCGGCGGAAATCGACCAGCTGAACATTTTGCACGCCACCATGTTGGCGATGCAGCGCGCGGTGGCCGGGTTGCATATCGCGCCGGACATGGTTTTAATCGACGGTAACCGTTGCCCGAGCCTGCCGATGCGTTCGCAGGCGGTGGTGAAGGGCGATAGCCGCGTGGCGGAGATCAGCGCGGCGTCCATTCTGGCGAAGGTCACGCGCGATCGCGAAATGGCCGAGCTGGACAGCGAGTTCCCGGACTACGGTTTCGCGCAGCATAAAGGCTACCCGACCGCCTTCCACCTGGAACGGCTGGCCGCGCTGGGCGCCACCGAGCACCACCGCCGCAGCTTCGCGCCGGTGAAAAGGGCGCTGGCGCTGTAGTCTGCGGGCCTGGTTGACCAGGCTCGACGATAGCATTAACCCGGGCTCAGCCTGCTGAGCCCCTTCAATCAGGTATCTGGAGATGGCCGAACCTCGTTTTATTCACCTGCGCGTCCACAGTGACTACTCCATGATTGATGGATTGGCCAAGACGGCGCCGCTGGTGAAAAGAGCCGCCGCGTTAGCCATGCCTGCTCTGGCAATCACCGATTTCACCAACCTGTGCGGGCTGGTGAAGTTCTACGGCAGCGCGCACGGCGCCGGGATCAAACCGATCATCGGCGCGGATTTTCATGTGCAAAGCGAAGAACTGGGCGACGAACTGGCTCAGTTGACGGTGCTGGCCAGCAACAACGAAGGCTACCAGAACCTGACGCTGCTGATTTCCCGTGCCTATCAGCGTGGCTACGGGGCCGCCGGCCCGACCATCGATCGCGACTGGCTGATTGAACATCGTGAAGGGCTGATTCTGCTCTCCGGCGCGCGTCAGGGCGACGTCGGCAAGTTTCTGCTGCGCGGCAACCAGGTGCAGGTGGATCAGTGCCTGGACTTCTATCAGCAGCACTTTCCGGACTGTTACTACCTGGAACTGATTCGCACCGGCCGCCCGGATGAAGAGAACTACCTGCATGCGGCGGTGGCGCTGGCCACCGAGCGCGGTTTGCCGGTGGTGGCCACCAACGACGTGCGCT
Source organism: Serratia sp. HMSC15F11 (assembly GCF_001808215.1). Lineage (NCBI taxonomy): Bacteria > Pseudomonadati > Pseudomonadota > Gammaproteobacteria > Enterobacterales > Yersiniaceae > Serratia > Serratia sp. HMSC15F11. The sequence continues at coordinate 18,028 of NZ_KV792390.1, read as the reverse complement.
TCCTGGTGGAAGACGACTTCGACGCCCATGAAATTCGCGTCGCCATTCACGACGGCTTTACGCTGGACGATCCCAAGCGGCCGCGCAACTACAGCCCGCAACAATATATGCGCAGCGAAGACGAGATGTGCGAGCTGTTCGCCGACATCCCGGAAGCGCTGCTGAACAGCGTCGAGATCGCCAAGCGCTGCAACGTCACCATTCGCCTCGGCGAATACTTCCTGCCGCAGTTCCCGACCGGCGATATGAGCACCGAGGACTTCCTGGTACTCAAATCGAAAGAGGGGCTGGAAGAGCGTCTCGAGTTCCTGTTCCCCGACCCTGAAGTGCGCGCGCAGCGCCGCCCGGAATACGACGAGCGTCTGGACGTCGAGCTGAAGGTGATCAACCAGATGGGGTTCCCCGGCTACTTCCTGATCGTGATGGAATTTATCCAGTGGTCGAAGGACAACAACGTACCGGTGGGGCCGGGGCGTGGCTCCGGTGCCGGTTCGCTGGTGGCCTATGCGTTGAAAATCACCGACCTCGATCCGTTGGAATTCGACCTGCTGTTCGAACGCTTCCTGAACCCGGAACGTGTCTCGATGCCCGACTTCGACGTCGACTTCTGTATGGAGAAGCGCGACCAGGTAATTGAGCACGTGGCGGAGATGTACGGCCGCGAAGCGGTATCGCAGATCATCACCTTCGGCACCATGGCGGCGAAAGCGGTTATCCGCGACGTGGGCCGGGTGCTGGGGCATCCGTACGGCTTCGTCGATCGCATTTCCAAGCTGGTGCCGCCGGATCCGGGCATGACGCTGGAAAAAGCCTTCGCCGCCGAACCGCAGCTGCCGGAAATTTACGAGGCCGACGAAGAGGTCAAGGCGCTGATCGACATGGCGCGCAAGCTGGAAGGGGTGACGCGCAACGCCGGTAAACACGCCGGTGGCGTCGTGATTGCGCCGACCAAGATCACCGACTTCGCGCCGCTGTACTGCGACGCCGAAGGGCACCATCCGGTGACCCAGTTCGACAAGAACGATGTGGAATACGCCGGGCTGGTGAAGTTCGACTTCCTCGGTCTGCGTACCCTGACCATCATCGACTGGGCGCTGGAGATGATCAACGCCCGGCGCGCCAAGACCGGGCTGGAACCGATCGACATCGCCGCCATTCCGCTCGACGACAAGAAAAGCTTCGACATGCTGCAGCGCTCGGAAACCACGGCGGTGTTCCAGCTTGAATCGCGCGGCATGAAAGACCTGATCAAACGTCTGAAGCCCGACTGCTTCGAAGACATGATCGCACTGGTGGCGCTGTTCCGCCCGGGGCCGCTGCAGTCGGGCATGGTGGATAACTTCATCGACCGCAAACACGGCCGCGAAGAGATCTCCTACCCGGACATTCAGTGGCAGCATGAGTCGCTCAAGCCGGTGCTGGAACCGACCTACGGCATCATCCTGTATCAGGAACAGGTGATGCAGATTGCCCAGGTGCTGGCCGGCTATACCCTGGGCGGCGCGGACATGCTGCGCCGTGCGATGGGTAAAAAGAACCCGGTCGAAATGGCCAAGCAGCGCGGCGGCTTTGAAGACGGCGCGAAAGCGCGCGGTATCGACGGCGAACTGTCGGTGAAAATCTTCGACCTGGTGGAGAAGTTCGCCGGTTACGGCTTCAACAAATCGCACTCCGCCGCCTATGCGCTGGTTTCGTATCAGACGCTGTGGCTGAAGGCGCACTATCCGGCCGAGTTTATGGCGGCGGTGATGACCGCCGATATGGACAACACCGACAAAGTGGTGGGGCTGGTGGACGAATGCTGGCGCATGGGGCTGAAGATCCTGCCGCCGGACATCAACAGCGGTTTGTATCACTTCCACGTCAACGACGACGGCGAGATCGTTTACGGCATCGGCGCCATCAAGGGCGTGGGCGAAGGGCCGATCGAGGCCATTATCGAGGCGCGCAACAGCGGCGAACAAGGTTACTTCAAAGACCTGTTTGACCTGTGCGCGCGCTCCGACATCAAGAAACTGAATCGCCGCATTCTGGAAAAACTGATCATGTCCGGCGCGTTCGATCGCCTCGGGCCGCACCGCGCCGCGCTGATGAATTCGCTCGGCGACGCGTTGAAAGCGGCGGATCAGCATGCGAAAGCCGAAGCTATTGGCCAGGTAGATATGTTCGGCGTGCTGGCGGAGGCGCCGGAGCAGGTGGAGCAATCCTACGCCAATATCGCCCCCTGGCCGGAGCAGGTGGTGCTGGACGGTGAACGGGAGACGCTGGGGCTGTACCTGACCGGCCACCCGATCACCCAGTACCTGAAGGAGATCGAACGTTACGCCGGTGGCCAGCGTTTGAAAGACATGCACCCGACGGATCGGGGCAAAATGACCACCGCCGTCGGGCTGGTGGTCGCCGCGCGGGTGATGGTGACCAAGCGCGGCAACCGCATCGGTATCTGTACATTGGATGACCGTTCGGGCCGCCTGGAAGTGATGTTATTCACCGAAGCGTTAGAAAAATACCAGCATTTGTTGGAAAAAGACCGTATCCTTATCGCCAGTGGACAGGTCAGCTTTGATGACTTTAGCGGCGGGCTTAAAATGATGGCCCGCGAGGTAATGGACATCAGTGAAGCCCGGGAAAAATACGCTCGCGGGCTTGCTATCTCGCTGACTGACAGGCAAATTGATGACCAGCTTTTGAACCGTCTCCGTCAGTCGTTGGAACCCCATCGATCGGGGACGATTCCAGTGCATCTCTACTATCAACGGGAAGATGCGCGAGCCAAGCTGCGTTTTGGCGCAACCTGGCGCGTGACGCCCACCGACCGCTTGTTGATCGACTTGCGGACGTTGGTAGGCAATGAGCAGGTGGACTTGGAATTTGACTAAAATAGGAATGCTATGAGTCTGAATTTTCTTGATTTTGAACAGCCGATTGCAGAGCTGGAAGCGAAAATTGACTCGCTGACTGCAGTCAGCCGTCAAGACGAAAAATTAGATATTAATCTGGACGAAGAGGTTCAGCGCCTGCGTGAAAAGAGCGTTGAGCTGACGCGCAAGATTTTTGCCGATCTTGGGGCCTGGCAGATTGCCCAATTGGCACGCCACCCGCGCCGTCCTTATACCCTGGATTATATCAAACACATCTTTACCGACTTCGAAGAGTTGGCGGGCGATCGCGCTTACGCCGATGACAAAGCGATCGTCGGTGGTATTGCGCGCCTGGATGGCCGCCCGGTGATGATCATCGGGCACCAGAAAGGTCGTGAAACCAAAGAGAAGATCCGCCGTAACTTCGGCATGCCGGCGCCGGAAGGCTACCGCAAGGCTTTGCGCCTGATGGAAATGGCCGCCCGCTTCAAGATGCCGATCATCACCTTTATCGATACCCCAGGCGCGTATCCGGGCGTGGGCGCGGAAGAGCGCGGCCAGTCCGAAGCCATCGCGCGCAACCTGCGTGAGATGTCGCGTCTGAACGTACCGGTCATCTGCACCGTTATCGGCGAAGGCGGCTCCGGCGGCGCGCTGGCGATCGGCGTGGGCGATAAGGTGAACATGCTGCAGTACAGCACCTACTCGGTGATTTCGCCGGAAGGCTGTGCTTCCATCCTGTGGAAGAGCGCCGACAAGGCGCCGCTGGCCGCAGAAGCGATGGGCATCACCGCGCCGCGTTTGAAAGAGCTGAAGCTGATCGACTCGGTGATCCCGGAGCCGCTGGGTTCCGCCCACCGCGATGTGCCGGCGATGGCCGCCGCGCTGAAAGCGCAGCTGCTGGCCGATCTGAAAGATCTGGATGGTCTGAACGACGAAGAGTTGCTCAACCGCCGCTATCAGCGTCTGATGAACTACGGCTACTGCTGAGTTCTGTTCTTCGCTGCAAGAAACCGCCTTCGGGCGGTTTTTTTTTGGCTACACACCGCCGGATTTTCGTGGTGTTATAGAGACTTGGCCGTTAACTGACAGGAGCTGCCGATGAATATCATCGCCATCATGGGCCCGACGGGCGTCTACTATAAAGATGAGCCGATCCGCGAGCTCCACGCTGCGCTGGCCTCCATGGGATTCCAGCTGGTGTACCCCAAAAACAGCGGCGACCTGCTGAAGCTGATTGAAGCCAACGCCCGCATCTGCGGGGTGATCTTCGACTGGGACGACTACAGCCTGGAGCTGTGCAGCGAGATCAACGAGCTGAACGAATACCTGCCGCTGTACGCCTTTATCAATACCCACTCCACCTTCGATGTCAGCCTGCATGAAATGCGCATGGTGCTCTATTTCTTCGAGTATGGCCTGAATGCGGCCGATGATATCGCGCAGCGCATCCAGCAGTACACTGCGGAATACATCGACACCATTACGCCGCCGCTGACCAAGGCGCTGTTCAACTATGTGCGCGAAGGGAAGTACACCTTCTGCACGCCGGGCCACATGGCCGGCACCGCGTTTCAAAAAAGCCCGGTGGGCTGCCTGTTCTACGATTTCTTCGGCGCCAATACCCTGAAGGCCGACATCTCGATTTCGGTTACCGAGCTCGGTTCGCTGCTGGATCACACCGGGCCGCACCTGGAGGCCGAAGAGTATATCGCGCGCACCTTCAACGCCGAGCAGAGCTATCTGGTCACCAACGGCACCTCCACCGCCAACAAG
>NZ_KV792390.1:13090-13371 GCF_001808215.1 Serratia sp. HMSC15F11 | reverse complement strand
CCCTCCACCGCCAACAAGATCGTCGGCATGTATTCGGCGCCGGCCGGCAGCACGGTGCTGATCGACCGCAACTGCCACAAATCGCTGTGTCACCTGCTGATGATGAGCGATATCGTGCCGATCTATCTGCGCCCGCTGCGCAACGCCTACGGCATCCTCGGCGGCATTCCGCAGCGCGAGTTTACCCGCGAAAGCATCGCCGCCCGGGTGCAGGAGACCCAGAACGCCACCTGGCCGGTGCACGCGGTAATCACCAACTCCACCTATGACGGCCTGCTGTA
>NZ_KV792390.1:7221-13070 GCF_001808215.1 Serratia sp. HMSC15F11 | reverse complement strand
CACCTATGACGGCCTGCTGTACAACACCGACTACATCAAGCAGACGCTGGAGGTGCCGTCGATCCACTTCGACTCCGCTTGGGTGCCTTACACCAACTTCCATCCGATTTACGACGGCAAAAGCGGCATGAGCGGCGAGCGGGTGCCCGGTAAGGTGATTTACGAAACCCAATCGACGCACAAGCTGCTGGCGGCCTTCTCGCAGGCTTCGATGATTCATATCAAGGGCGACTACGACGAGAGCACCTTCAACGAAGCCTACATGATGCACACCACCACCTCGCCGCACTATGGCATCGTGGCATCGATGGAGACCGCTGCCGCCATGCTGCGCGGCAACCCGGGGCGCCGCTTGATCAACCGCTCGGTGGAGCGTGCGCTGCATTTTCGCCGTGAAGTGCAGCGGCTGCGCGAGGAAAGCGACAGTTGGTTCTTCGACATTTGGCAGCCGGAAGAGATCGATGAAGCGCAATGCTGGCCACTGGATCCGGACGACAACTGGCACGGTTTTGGCCAGACCGATCGCGATCACATGTACCTCGATCCGATCAAGGTGACGATCCTGACGCCGGGCATGAACGAGCTGGGCACGCTGGAGGAGGAGGGGATCCCGGCGGCGCTGGTGGCGAAGTACCTCGACGAGCGCGGCATCGTGGTGGAGAAGACCGGGCCGTACAACCTGCTGTTCCTGTTCAGTATCGGCATCGATAAAACCAAGGCGATGAGCCTGCTGCGCGGCCTGACCGACTTCAAACGCGCCTACGATCTCAACCTGCGGGTGAAGAACATGCTGCCGGATCTGTACGCCGAGGATCCGGATTTCTATCGCAACATGCGCATTCAGGAGCTGGCCGCCGGCATTCACCGCCTGATCTGCCAGCACGAGCTGCCGCGCCTGATGTAGCAGGCGTTCGATGTGCTGCCGGAAATGAAGCTGACGCCGCACCAGATGTTCCAGGAGCAGGTGCGCGGCAACGTGGAAACCTGTGAGCTGGATCAGCTGGTGGGCAAGGTGGCGGCCAATATGATCCTGCCGTATCCGCCGGGCGTGCCGCTGGTGATGCCGGGAGAAATGATCACCGAAGAGAGCCGGGCAGTGCTCGATTTTCTGCTGATGCTGTGCTCGATCGGCGAACGCTACCCCGGCTTTGAAACCGACATCCACGGCGCCAAACTGACGGAGGACGGACGCTATCTGGTGAAGGTGTTGAAAGCCCCGCAGCCGTAATGCATTACACGCCCGGCGGTTTGGAAAGATATGCCGGGCGTTCTCATTGACGTCATCGCCGCCGCCGGATACCTTGCCTCATCAAACCGAACAGGAGAGGCCGCCATGCTGGCGTTACGTCAGGTACACCATATCGCGATCATTGGCGCGGACTACGCCGCCAGTAAGCATTTTTACTGCGACATTCTCGGATTTACCCTGCTGAGCGAAGTCTACCGCGAGGAGCGCGGCTCCTGGAAAGCCGATCTGGCGCTCAACGGGCAATACACTATCGAGCTGTTTTCTTTCCCTTCGCCGCCGGCCCGCGTCAGCCGCCCGGAGGCCTGCGGCCTGCGCCATCTGGCGTTCAGCGTTGACGACATTGACCAGGCCATCGCCCATCTGCAGGCGGCCGGCGTCGCCTGCGAACCGGTCCGCGTCGATCCTTATACCCAATCCCGTTTTACCTTTTTCAGCGATCCCGATGGTTTACCGTTAGAATTATACGAGAGTTAACGGCTTAATCGCCTCCCGGCGGCCACAGCCGGGGGCGGTTATGCTATGATCGCGCCCTTGCCCTACATGCCTACAGAGTTATTTCCGCCATGCAAGAGCCTGCTTTTCGCGTCGGGGAGTGGCTGGTGACCCCTGCCGACAACACCATCAGCCGCGACGGACGCCAAAAAACGCTGGAACCGCGCCTGATCGACATGCTGTGCTATTTCGCCCGGCATCCCGACGTGGTGCTGAGCCGCGACGAGCTGATCGACAACGTCTGGAAGCGCAATATCGTCACCAACCACGTGGTGACCCAATGTATTTCAGAGCTGCGCAAATACCTGAAAGACGGCGACAGCGACAGCCCGGAATACATTATCACCGTGCCCAAGCGCGGGTATAAGCTGGCGACGTCGGTGATCTGGTGTGAAGAAGGGGAGACGCAACCCGCTCCCGCACTGGCGCCGCAGATCGCGGTGATCATGCATGAGCCGGAAGACGGCAGCGAGGAAGACGAGACGCCGTATGTGCCGCCGCGCCGGGCAAGCGCACCGCCTGCCACGCCCGGCGAAAAGAAGCCGCGTTTTTATCGTCGCTCGACCTTCTGGGTGTGGCTGGCGTTTCTGGCGGCGCTCAGCGTCTGCGTGGCGTTTGTCGGCATCGCCACGCTGTCGCAGCGCGTGCCGGTATCCACCATGCCGGTGTTGCTCAACCCGCGCGATATCGATATTCGCATCCAGGGCGGCGAGAGCTGCAGTAACTGGATGCCGCAGCTCTCTTATGTGGTGGGCGTCAGCGAGCTGATCACCGATTCGCTGAACACCTACTCGACCTTCCTGGTGCACGACCAGACCAACTACAACTATTCCGGCCCCAGCAACTCGGGCAAGTCGCTGTATATCGAGTTCGTCAATCAGCGCCACTACCGCGCCCAGCAGTGTTTCCTGTCCGTGCGGCTGGTGGATAACGCCGACAGCTCAGTCATGCTGGACAAGCGTTACTTTATTACTGCCGATAACCAGCTGAAGATCCAGACCGACTTCCTCTCCAGCCTGTCCGCTGCGCTGAAGCAGCCTTGGCCGCCACAGCTGGCGCAGCGCCTGGCGCAGCTGCTGCCCGACAACGGGCCGTTGCTGCAGCGTTTCTACCAGGCGCATCAGTTGCTGATCCACGGCGACGCCGATTCGTTGACCCGCGCCAGCGCCCAGCTGAGCGAGCTGATTAAAAGCGCGCCGAACTTCCACTACCTGCTGGCCGAAAAGGCGCTGGTGGATCTGCTGCGTAATTCTTATCAACCGTTCGACAGCCAGGCCCTGGCGCAATTGCGCGCCGATATCAGCCATCTGGCGACGATCCCCGAATTGAAAAACACGCCAATCATGCAGCAAGTTCTGGCGGTAGATGCATTGACGCAGGGGCGCATTGACGAGGCGCACCGGGCGATCGATCTGGGGATTGAATTGCAAATGTCGTGGCTGAATTATGTGCTGCTGGGCAAGGTGTATGAAATGCAGGGGCAGAACCATTTGGCAGCGGATTCTTATATTACCGCATTCAATCTTCGCCCCGGCGAAGACACATTGCATTGGATAACCAATGGCGTATTCCAGACGTCATTGACCAACGTGGTGCCTTATTTAAATAACTATCAGCGCCAATAATTAACCGATATCACGCCGCCATTATTCTCCGGGAATCATGGTGGCGTTATTTATTGGTGAAGGTATGTTGCGTGAGTGTATTATTTTGCTGCGCGATATTATTTCTTTTCTGCCGTTTGTTATTTGTTTTTAACCTTTCTATATTGTTGTTTTAAAATGATGTTTATCTTTTCTTTAGCTTACCTTTTTATCTTGATGTGTTAATGAAAAACCTCAGGTTATCATTTGTATGATCATGAGCGTAATCTCACTTTATCTTTAGGACTTTATTCCCCCCGATGGTTAGCATCCTGACTATCAAGCCGGCTCATTAAAATCTTTTATTTATGGGTGTGGCTTATAAGAAACGTAAATCAGGAGAAACTGACCATGGCTTCACCCAAGAAAATAGGGCTTATTGCCTGCACCGGCGTCGTCGCCGGTAATATGATGGGGAGCGGGATTGCCTTATTGCCCGCCAATCTGGCGAGTCTCGGATCTATCGCCATCTGGGGATGGGTGATCTCGATTATCGGGGCGATGTCGCTGGCCTATGTGTATGCCCGCCTCGCCACCAAAAACCCGCAGCAGGGCGGCCCTATCGCCTACGCGGGTGAAATCTCCCCGGCCTTCGGTTTCCAGACCGGCGTGCTTTATTACCATGCCAACTGGATCGGTAACCTGGCCATCGGCATTACCGCCGTTTCTTATCTCTCCACCTTCTTCCCGGCTCTGAACAACCCGGTACCTGCCGGCATCGCCTGTATCGCTATCGTGTGGGTCTTCACCTTCGTGAACATGCTGGGCGGAACCTGGGTCAGCCGTTTGACCACCCTGGGCCTGGTGCTGGTGCTGATCCCGGTGATCGTGACTGCCACCATCGGCTGGCACTGGTTTGACGTCGCCACCTATCAGGCTAACTGGAATACCTCCGGCACCACCGACAGCCATGCGGTCATCAAGAGTATCCTGCTGTGCCTGTGGGCGTTTATCGGCGTGGAATCCGCAGCGGTCAGCACCGGCATGGTGAAAAACCCGAAACGTACCGTGCCGCTGGCAACCATGCTCGGCACCGGCCTGGCTGGCATTATCTACATCGCTGCCACCCAGGTGATCAGCGGTATGTTCCCGGCGTCTGAAATGGCCGCCAGCGGCGCGCCGTTCGCCATCAGCGCCTCGGCGATTATGGGCAACTGGGCCGCACCGATGGTTTCCGCCTTCACCGCCTTCGCCTGCCTGACGTCACTGGGTTCGTGGATGATGCTGGTCGGCCAGGCCGGGGTACGTGCCGCCAACGACGGCAACTTCCCGAAAGTGTACGGCGAGCTGGATAAAAACGGCATTCCGAAGAAAGGCCTGCTGCTGGCCGGTTGCAAAATGACCGCGCTGATGGTGCTGATCACCCTGATGAGCTCCGCCGGCGGCAAAGCGTCCGACCTGTTCGGCGAACTGACCGGCATCGCGGTGCTGCTGACCATGCTGCCTTACTTCTACTCCTGCGTAGACCTGATCCGCTTCGAAGGGGTCAACGTGCGCAACCTGCTGAGCCTGATCGCTTCGGTGTGCGGCTGTGGCTTCTGCTTCATCGCGCTGATGGGCGCCAACTCATTCGAACTGTCCGGCACCTTTATCATCAGCCTGATTATCCTGATGTTCTACGCCCGGAAAATGAATACCCGCCAGGCTGCCAACGCAGCGGCGGTCGATGAAAACACCACGGCCAAAGCGCACTGATTCGCGTCCGCTGACCGACTGAATTTACCCAGCCCCTTTCTTTCCGACCTGTCAGCCGCGACGGGAAGGGGCTTGCTTTGCCAGGAGAAATGCATATGAACGTTATCGCCATCATGAATCACATGGGTGTCTACTTCAAAGAAGAGCCTATCCGTGAACTGCATCAGGCGCTGGAAAGTCTGGATTTCCGCATCGTTTACCCTAACGATCGCGAAGACCTGCTGAAACTGATCGAGAACAACGCCCGTCTGTGCGGGGTGATCTTCGACTGGGACAAATACAACCTGGAGCTGTGCGAAGAGATCAGCCAGCTGAACGAGTACATGCCGCTGTACGCGTTCGCCAACACCTATTCGACGCTGGACGTCAGCCTGAACGATCTGCGCATGCAGGTGCGCTTCTTCGAATATGCGCTCGGCGCGGCAACCGACATCGCCGCCAAGATCAAACAGAATACCGACGAGTATATCGACACCATCCTGCCGCCGTTGACCAAGGCGCTGTTCAAATACGTGCGCGAAGGCAAATACACCTTCTGTACGCCGGGCCACATGGGCGGCACCGCGTTCCAGAAGAGCCCGGTGGGCAGCCTGTTCTACGATTTCTTCGGCCCGAACACCATGAAGTCGGATATCTCGATTTCGGTGTCCGAACTGGGATCGTTGCTGGATCACTCCGGCCCGCACAAAGAGGCGGAAGAGTACATTTCCCGCGTGTTCAACGCCGAACGCAGCTACATGGTCACCAACGGCACCTCCACCGCCAACAAG
>NZ_KV792390.1:6665-7201 GCF_001808215.1 Serratia sp. HMSC15F11 | reverse complement strand
ACCTCCACCGCCAACAAGATCGTCGGCATGTACTCGGCGCCGGCGGGCAGCACGGTGCTGATTGACCGTAACTGCCACAAGTCGCTGACTCACCTGATGATGATGAGTGACATCACGCCGATCTACTTCCGCCCGACCCGCAACGCCTACGGCATCCTCGGCGGCATTCCGCAGAGCGAGTTCCAGCGCGCCACCATCGCCAAACGCGTGAAGGACACCCCGAACGCCACCTGGCCGGTACACGCGGTGATCACCAACTCCACCTATGACGGCCTGCTGTACAACACCGACTTTATCAAGAACACCCTGGACGTGAAGTCGATCCACTTCGATTCCGCCTGGGTGCCTTACACCAACTTCCACCCGATCTACAAAGGCAAGTGTGGCATGAGCGGCGGCCGCGTGGAGGGCAAGGTGATCTATGAAACCCAGTCCACCCACAAACTGCTGGCGGCCTTCTCGCAGGCTTCGATGATTCACGTGAAGGGTGACATCAACGAAGAAACCTTCAACGAAGCCTACATGATGCACACCAC
>NZ_KV792390.1:0-6645 GCF_001808215.1 Serratia sp. HMSC15F11 | reverse complement strand
TACATGATGCACACCACCACCTCGCCGCACTACGGCATCGTGGCGTCGACCGAAACCGCCGCGGCGATGATGAAAGGCAACGCCGGCAAGCGCCTGATCAACGGCTCTATCGAGCGCGCGATCAAGTTCCGCAAAGAGATCAAACGCCTGAAAGTTGAATCCGACGGCTGGTTCTTCGACGTCTGGCAGCCGGAGCATATCGATGAGCCGGAATGCTGGCCGCTGCGTTCCGACAGCGCCTGGCACGGCTTCAAGAATATTGATAACGAACACATGTATCTCGACCCGATCAAGGTCACCATTCTGACGCCGGGGATGAGCAAGGAAGGCGAGATGCAGCCGTTCGGTATCCCGGCCAGCATCGTGGCGAAATACCTCGACGAACGCGGCATCATCGTCGAGAAAACCGGGCCGTACAACCTGCTGTTCCTGTTCAGCATCGGCATCGACAAAACCAAGGCGCTCAGCCTGCTGCGCGCGATGACCGACTTCAAACGCTCGTTCGATCTGAACCTGCGGGTGAAAAACATGCTGCCTTCGCTGTATCAGGAAGCGCCTGATTTCTATGAAAACATGCGCATTCAGGATCTGGCGCAGAACATTCACCGCCTGGTGGAGCAACACAACCTGCCGGATCTGATGTATCGCGCGTTCGAAGTGCTGCCAACCATGGTGATGAACCCGTATCAGGCGTTCCAGAAAGAGCTGCACGGCGAAGTGGAAGAAGTCTATCTGGAAGAGATGGTCGGCAAGGTCAACGCCAATATGATCCTCCCATACCCACCGGGCGTGCCGCTGGTGATGCCGGGCGAAATGCTGACCGAGGAGAGCCGGCCGGTGCTGGAGTTCCTGCAGATGCTGTGCGAAATCGGCGCGCATTATCCGGGCTTTGAAACCGACATTCACGGCGCCTATCGTCAGGCGGACGGACGTTATCGGGTGAAAGTGCTGAAGGCGAAATAACCGCAGCCAATAACAGGGGAGGCGCTCGCGCTTCCCCTTTGTCGTTCACCGACTGATGGGAGACCTCCATGAAAACACCCTCACAGCCGCGCGCAATCTACTATGTCGTAGCCATACAAATTTGGGAATATTTCAGCTTTTACGGCATGCGTGCGTTACTGATTCTCTATCTGACCCACCAACTCGGCTATACCGACAGCCACGCCATCGATCTCTACAGCGCTTACGCTTCGTTAGTTTATGTCACTCCTATTTTGGGCGGCTGGCTCGCCGACCGCCTGCTGGGCAATCGCGTCGCGGTGATTGCCGGCGCGGCGCTGATGACGCTGGGGCATATCGTGCTCGGCCTGAGTGCGGTCTCCGCCCAGTCGCTCTATCTGGCGCTGGCCATCATCATCTGCGGCTACGGTCTGTTCAAATCCAATATCAGCTGCCTGCTGGGCGAGCTGTATCCGGCGCAGGACTCGCGCCGCGAAGGGGGCTTCTCGCTGCTGTACGCCGCCGGCAACGTCGGTTCCATTTTGGCGCCGATCGCCTGCGGGTTGGCGGCCGAGCGCTATGGCTGGCACGTCGGCTTTGCGTTGGCCGGGATCGGCATGTTCGCCGGCCTGGCGATCTTCCTGCTTGGCGGGCGCCACTTCCGCCATACCCGCGGCGTGAATGCACCGCTGATGCGCGCCAAAAGCCTGGGTTTGCCGCACTGGGGTTGGCTGTTGGCGGCGCTGCTGGCATCGCCGCTGTTCTTCACGCTGCTGTTTGTGCACGACTGGGCCGGCTATTTGCTCGGGCTGGTATGCGTGGCGGCGGTGGTGCTGGTGGCGCGCATTATGCTGCGTGCGGACGCCGGCCAGCGCCGGGGGCTGTGGCAGATCGCTGTGCTGATGCTGCTGGGCACGCTGTTCTGGGCTTTCGCCCAGCAGGGCGGCAGCTCCATCAGCCTGTTTATCGATCACTTCGTCGATCGGCGCTGGTTCGGCTGGACGGTGCCGACCGCGCTGTTCCAGTCGGTTAACGCCTGCGCGGTGATGCTGGGCGGCGTGGCGTTGGCATGGCTTGCGAGCGGCGACGGTACGGGCGATCGCACGCTGCGCATCTGGTGCAAGTTCGCCTTCGGTCTGCTGTTGATCGGCGTCGGCTTTACGCTGATGGCGCTCAATACGCGGCTGCACGGGCCGGGATCGATGGGGCTGATGATCGCCGGCCTGGCGGTGATGGGCTTCGCCGAACTGTTTATCGATCCGGTGGCGATGGCGCAGATCACCCGGCTGAATATCCCCGGCGCCACCGGCGTGCTGACCGGTATCTATATGCTGGCGACCGGCTCGATCGCCAACTACCTGGCGGGCATTATCGCCAATCAGACCGCCGAGGATCACATCGAGGGGGCGGCGATGCAGGCGTATGGCCGCATTTTCGCTCAGATCGGCTGGGGAGCGGCCGGATGCGCGCTGGCGGTGAGCGCGGTGCTGGGCGGCTGGTGGTTGCTGACGCGGCGCCAGGCCCGGACGGTTAATGCTTGATTGATGACGGTAGGCGGGGTTAACGTGCAGCTATGTAGAAGTGACAAAGCCTATCGATGAATACTGATCAATTAACGACGCGGGTGGCGGACCAGTTGGGCGCGCAGCAGCGGCTGCTGGTGGCGTTCAGCGGCGGCCTGGATTCCAGCGTACTGCTGCATGCGCTGGCGGAGTTGCGCCGCCAGCGTCCGGCGCTGCAGCTGCGTGCGCTGCACGTGCATCACGGCCTGAGCGCCTTTGCCGACCGCTGGGTTGAGCATTGCCGCAGCCGCTGTGCCGACTGGCAGATCCCGCTGACGGTGACGCACGTGCAGGTGGACGCCCGCCAGGGCGGTATCGAAGCGGCGGCGCGTGCGGCGCGCTATGCCGCCTTCAGCACCGCGCTGACGGAGGGCGAAGCGCTGCTCACCGCTCAACACCTCGACGATCAAAGCGAAACCTTCCTGTTGGCGCTCAAGCGCGGCAGCGGGCCGGCGGGGCTGTCGGCGATGGCGGCGCGCGCGGCGTTGGGTGAGCACCTGCTGTTGCGGCCGCTGTTGGGCTGTTCGCGTCAGACGCTGGAAAGCTATGCGCAACGCCACGCCTTAACCTGGATCGATGACGACAGCAATCAGGACACGCGCTTCGATCGCAATTTCCTGCGGTTGCAGGTGCTGCCGCAGCTCAATCAACGCTGGCCGCACTTCGCCTCGGCGGTGGCGCGCAGCGCCGGCCTGTGCGCCGAGCAGGAGCAACTGCTGGACGAACTGCTGGCGGAACCGCTGCAAAACCTGTTGGCGGCGGATCGCTCATTGGCGATTGACGGCCTGACGGACTGTTCGCCGGTGCGGCGCTTCGCCTTGCTGCGGCGCTGGATCGCGTTGTTTAACGTCGCCATGCCGGCGCGTGAGCAGCTGCAACGCCTGTGGGAGGAGGTGGCGCTCAGCCGGGAGGATGCCGAACCGCAGCTGCAGCTCGGCACCTATCAGATTCGCCGTTTCCGCGGCCGGTTGCACCTGTTGCCGCCGTTGGCGGCGCTGCGCGATGTGCATCTGCCCTGGCAGCCTGACGAGCCGCTGGCGCTGCCGGATGGGCTGGGGTGGCTTGTCGCCGGTGAGGGCGAGCTGGCGCTGCGTGCGCCGCAGCCATCGCAGCGGATCAGCATTCGTTTCGGCGGCGTGCAGGGCACGGTACGCATCGTGGGGCGCGCCCATTCGCGGCCGATAAAAAAACTGTGGCAGGAGCTGGGTATTCCGCCCTGGCAGCGTGAACGCATCCCGTTGATTTATTATGATGAGCAGCTGATCGCCGCGCTGGGCGTATTCGTCTGTGAAGCGGGGCTGGTGCCGGAAGGCGAACGCCCATGGCGGCTGCGCTGGGAAAAAAATCATAATAGCGAGGAGCAATGATGAAGTTTGTGGGGATCACGCTGTTGGCCACCGGCCTGTTCAGCCTGCCGGCGTTGGCGGCGGGGGATGCGGCCGCCGGTCAGGCGAAAGCCGCCGCCTGCGCGGCGTGCCACGGCGCGCAGGGCAAGGTGACGGTGCCGATGTACCCGAATCTGGCCGGGCAGAATGCCATGTACCTGCAGCACGCGCTGCAGGCGTATAAGAAAGGGGAGCGCAACGGCGGCCAAGCCGAGGTGATGAAGGCCTATGTGTCGGGGCTGTCGGATGACGATATCGCCGATCTGGCGGCCTTTTACGCCAGCCTGAAGCCTTAAATGACGAGGGCAGCCGTTGGGCTGCCCTGTTGGGATGGGGTTACCGCTACTCAGTCCGACAGACTGACGACCACGGTACCGATTTCCGGATGACTGAAACTGCTGATATGGTCAAGGCGCAGGTCGCGCTGTTGGCCGTTCTGTTCGATGGTCAGATACTCAACGCGTTTCTTTTGCAGCAGGTCGATCGCCTTGGCCTCGATCACTTCTCCGTCGCGTAACTCCAGCTTCAGAATAAGTTTATGCTGACAGGCGAGTTCCAGGTTGTCGTAGTCATCGCAATTGATGGGTTGGTACTCATCATTCATCAACATAGTCGCTCACCAATAAGTTAGCGGCGGCAAAGGCCGCCTGTTCCCTAACGGAGGACGGTAGCGCGTCGTTCGCTGCGACATCGTCCAATGCCTTTAACGCACAAGCCAGCGCATCAGGCACGTAGCCAAGATCTCCACTGCCAATCTCGGCGTAAGTACGGCGTACTAACTCACAGTATTGTTGCACAGTTTCCTCCCTTAAGAACCTCTGCATCATCAAGACCGCTCTCGCGATGAGGCGCAGGCTCTCGGAGTTTTATCCTATCCTAGACGACTATAGCACAGCTGTTATGGAGTTATCAGCACCCTGGCACGCCTTTCGCACTGCCGCGGCCTGGCCGCGCTGGCGGGGTTTGGCCCTGATCAAGTACACTGTCGCCGGATAATAACGAGGTCACCCATGGCGCTGAAAGCAACCATTTATAAAGCCGCGGTCAATATTGCTGATATGGATCGTCACTTCTACCACGACGCCACGCTGACGCTGGCGCAACACCCGTCCGAAAACGAGCAGCGCATGATGCTGCGCTTGCTGGCCTGGATCTGCCATGCGGACGAACGGCTGGTGTTCACCAAAGGGCTGAGCGCCGACGACGAGCCGGAGATCTGGCAGCGCAACGACCACAATGGGCTGGAAATGTGGATCGAGATGGGATTGCCCGACGAGAAGCGCATTCGCAAGGCCTGCAACCAGTCGCCGCGCGTGGTGCTGTACGCTTACGGCGAGCGCGCCGCGCACGTATGGTGGCAGGGAATGCAGGGCAAGGTGGCCGGCCACAAGAACCTGAGCGTGCGTTTTCTCGACGACGAACAGCTGGCGCGCCTGACGGCATTGGCCAGCCGCACCATGACGCTGCAGGCGACGTTGCAAGAGGGAACTATTTGGCTGTCCGATGCTCAGAATAGTCTGGAAATCCAGTTTGCCGAGTGGCAGCAGGCACAGGTGTGACCGGTGCTGGAACTGTCAAGAAACGTAGCCATACCGGATAATGAGCTGGAATTGACGGCGATCCGCGCGCAGGGCGCGGGCGGCCAGCACGTGAACAAAACCTCAACGGCGATCCATTTGCGCTTTGACATCCGGGCATCCAGCCTGCCAGAGTATTATAAGGAACGGCTGCTGGCGCTGAATCATCATCTTATTACCGCTGATGGCGTGGTGATTATCAAGGCGCAAGAGTACCGCAGCCAGGAATTGAATCGCGAAGCGGCGTTGGCCAGGCTGGCCGCGCTGATTCGGCAGGCGATGGTGGTGGAAAAAACCCGCAAGGCGACCAAGCCCACGAAAGGGGCCAAACTGCGTCGCCTGGAAGGCAAGGCGCGTAAAGGCGCCACCAAGGCGCTGCGTGGCAAGGTTCGCACTTAGGAATACATGAACACAGTAGGAGAATAACTGTGAAAAAAATTACGGTAGCCCTGTTCCTCGCGGCAGGCGCACTCTCGTTGTTGGGATGCAACAATCATTATCAACCGAAGGAACAACCGCTGCAGCCGATGCCGCAGAGCTATCAAGGGGTGTTGCCTTGCGCCGATTGCGGCGGTCTGGATACGGCGCTGTTCCTGGATGAGGACGGCACCTTCGTGCTGCAGGAAACCTATCGCGGCACCAAAGACGGCGATCAGACCTTTGCCGATTACGGTAAATGGGCGCGCACGGCGGATAAATTGGTGCTGACCGACAGCAACGGCGAAAAACGCTACTTCCGCCCGGTGGGCAAGAGCCTGGAAATGCTGGATCGCAGCGGCGTGCCGATCGAGTCCAAACTGAATTACCGCCTGGATCCGGTTGAGAAGCCGTTGCCTAAAACGCCGATGACGTTGAAAGGCAGCTACACCTATATGGCGGACGCGGCCGTCTTCAAGGACTGCGCGACCGGCAAAACCTTCCCGGTAGACAACAACATCGCGCTGGAGCAAGGTTACGCCAAAGCATATAAGACCGCCGGCGAGCCGGTATTCCTGACGTTCAGCGCGCACTTCAGCGTGCAGCCGTCGATGGAGGAAGGTCTGACCGAAAAGGCGCTGGTGCCGGACGGTAAAATCGCGTTCGACCGCAGCAAGAACTGCAGCAGCAAATAAGCGATTTCGGATATAAAAAAACCCGCCTGAGCGGGTTTTTTATTGTAAGCCTTAAACCACCTCCTAA
>NZ_KV792389.1:79600-85305 GCF_001808215.1 Serratia sp. HMSC15F11 | reverse complement strand
CCCCGGTAAAGCGCGATGAACCTTTTTTTTGCGCACCGCCGAATTGCAGGCATAAAAAAACCCGCCGCGGCGGGTTTTTTTCAATCAGCGGTAGACGCCAATTAGATAGCGGTAACGTTAGCCGCAGATGGACCTTTCGCACCGTTCTCGATAGAGAACTGTACGTTCTGGCCTTCAGCCAGGGTCTTGAAGCCTTGATCCTGGATAGCAGAGAAGTGTACGAATACGTCTTTGCTGCCGTCTGCTGGGGTGATGAAACCAAAACCTTTAGCTTCGTTGAACCACTTCACTTGACCTTTGATCATGTTGGACATGTCTAATTTCCTTCAATAATAATGTTAGCCGCCATGGGCGAGATAGCCGGTCATCAGTTACTTATGGAGGCACTGGAAAGGAAATTCGTCAGAGAAGGGCTATCCGGGATAACGCTTTAAATTTGAACTACTTTACTCAAAATGTCGTGCATAAATAGGTCTGTACCACAGGCCGACATCATTAACTCACGAGCGAGCGGCAATAGCAACCTTTTTCGCCGTGCAGGGGCGTTAATCTCGGCTAAGCGCACAGGATTTGACCCCGCCCGCCTACGGGATCGCCACCTTCCCCCCCATTTCATCGAAGGCAAATGATAGTAATTATCGTTACGCTGTTTTATAGTTGCACAAAGAAATCATTCAGGGAGATTCACCATGCCGAGATGGCTCACATTACCGGCCGCCAGCGTTACCGCCCTGCTGGTCTTTGCTGCTTGCAGCGCCCCACTGGGCGCGCTGGAGCTGAATTATCAGCCACCAGAGCCCAGCATTGCCCCGTCCCCAAAACCGGTGGCTCCGCCGGGGCCGGCCCCCAAGGCGGCGAAACCGCCGATTACCTGGGCAGAGGCACGCGACAAGAACGGTTTTCGCGTCGATATCGAATGCGATCATCCAGGCTGCAGCAAGCCGCGCGCCAAACCTTATCCCGCCTATGAGGGCCCGGTGAAGAAAACCGATCGCCGCCGCCAATCCGATCCTTACTCCACCAATCAGGATCCCGATTACAACATTCAGTTGGGCTATGAGTGGTAGCAGCGCTTTCGGAGTAATACCTATATCAGCCGCCCTCGCCGCTGCATAGAATAGCGCCAGTTCACCACTCCTCCTGGTGTTGAACACAACAAGCTGTGTTGCAAATCTTTATGCGCCTCCCTATAGGCGCTTTTTTTTGCTCCTCCCTCATGCCCGTTTCCCGATTACAGATTGCTCTCATTGCCCCGTAAAGTGATGAATGTCACAAATACGCCTCCTTGCCATTCTTATTCGGAGGTGATGTTCATGGCCACAGGATCCCTTGCCCTCTTGGCTGCCTTGGCCGGCATTGCGGGCTATTCGCTCTATAAACACTTAAAATCTCAGAAGAAAAGCACATTCGTTCGCCCGCACGATCGGTAATAGATAACGTGTTTACACCGCAAAGGCGCGGCACGCCGCACGCCGCGCCTTCGTGGACCGTCATGTTTTCATCACAAAAATGTCACAATATGGCCATATGATGATTCGCGATTATCCGCTCTGGCTTAACACCAAGGATTTCGCCCATGACCATAATTAAAGCTGCAAACCATCAGGAAGCAGAAAAGCTCATCCGCGCCGGCACAGCCAAGAAAATCGAACTGGCCTACGATATCGGCAGCGATGACTTCTTCCAGCTTGCCAGCCTGTGGTGCGATAAAGGCGCCAAGATCTCCAAAGGGAAAGAACACTTTATCGTCTCGTTAAAAGGGTTCCGCATCCCCCCTAACGATTGATATCCAGCCGCCCATCGCGGCGGCGTCCTCCCTTTCTCGCAAAACCGCTCTATTCGACCACGCGCACCTCATTCGATTTCGCTAAGCTAACAGCAGACTTTATTGCGGGCGTTCCGCCTGGATAACCACGTCCGCCACGATGAGGAGAATGAGCATGTCAACAAATGCAGCGCAGCCCGGCACGATGAAAGCCATTGAGATCAGCCAACCCGGCGCTCCCGAGGTTCTGGTCGTCACCGAACGCCCGATGCCCGTCCCGCAAGCGGGCGAACTCCTGGTGAAAATCGCCGCCGCCGGCGTTAACCGCCCCGACGTGCTGCAGCGTCAGGGGAACTATGCGCCACCGCCCGGCGCTTCGGATATCCCCGGCCTGGAAATCGCCGGCGAAGTCGTCGCCATCGGTGAAGGCGTAACTCACTTCGCGCTCGGCGATCGGGTTTGTGCCCTCATCGCCGGCGGCGGCTATGCCGAATACTGCACCGTGCATGAAAGCAATGCGCTGCCGGTGCCGGCGGGCCTGAGCCTGACCGAGGCCGCCGCGCTGCCGGAAACCTTCTTTACCGTCTGGGTCAACGTGTTCCAGCGTGGCCACCTCAAAGCCGGCGAAACCGTGTTGATCCACGGTGGCACCTCCGGCATCGGCACGGTCGCCACCATGCTGGCAAAAGCCTTCTGCGCGCAGGTGATCACCACCGTTGGCTCCGAAGAGAAGCGCCAGGCCAGCCTGGCGTTGGGTGCCGACGTGGCGATTAACTACCGCAGCGAAGATTTTGTCGCACGCACCAAAGACGCCACCGACGGCAAAGGCGCCGACGTGATCGTCGATCTGATCGCCGGCGACTATGTGGCCAAGAACTATCAGGCCGCGGCGATGGAAGGTCGCATCGTACAAATCGGCACGCAAAATGGCGTGGTAAAAGAGCTCAATCTGATGCCACTGCTGTTGAAACGCCTGACCCATCCCGGTTCAACGCTGCGCTCGCGCAGCGTCGCGGACAAAGCGCAGATTGCCGCCGATCTGCACGAGAAGGTTTGGCCGCTGCTGGAGCGCGGCGTCCTGAAGCCGCAAATTTTTAAAACCTTCCCGCTCGAGCAGGCCGCCGCCGCGCATGCGCTGATGGAGTCCAGCGAGCACATCGGCAAGATCATGTTGACGTTCTGAAGCCGTTCCCCGCAGCCTGCGCTGCGGGGAAACCAATGCCGCACTCAGGGAATGATGCCACGGCGGCGGAACTCATCGAACAGCGAGAAAAACATGGCTTCGGTTTCGACAAACTGATGGAAACCGAAACGCCGCGCCTTGCTGCCGTCCGCGAACATGTCATAGTCCCAGGAAAAGACGAAGTCGGCGAAACGCCAGCCGGCCACCGCGCGATAGTCCGGTTCGGTCAATTGGTGCCGTTGCACCAGCTCTCGCCACAGCATCGCTTTGTCCGCCATCATGCTCTCCAACGGCATCGGCAGCGGCGGCGCGCATTCCAGCCCGAAGTAAGCGGCGATTTTTGGCCACATCTCGCTCCACCGAAACAGATCGCCATTGTTGATATTAAACGCCTGATTGGCCGCCGCCGGTTCGGTCGCCGCCCAGAGCGTGGCACGCGCCAACAGCCCGCCCTCGGTCATTTCCAGCAGGCTGTGGTAAGCGCCCAGTTTGCCGGGGAAACGCAACGGCAGCCCAAGCGCTTTACTGATCGACGCGTAAACCGCGATACTTAACGCCAGGTTCATCGGATTGCCGAGAGAGAAGCCCCCCACCACGCTCGGGCGAATGGCGCTCCAATGCCAACGTTTGCCGGCCTGACGCTGCACCAGATACCGCTGTTGCGCCATGTTAAACTCCGGCGGCATATGCCCGGCGTCGCTTTCACGCGCCGGTGTTTTAAACGCCCCCAAATGGGCGCCATACACCTTGTAGCCCTGCATCAGGCTGATATGCTCCAGCGCCGGCGCGATCGGCTCCAGCCCCTCGACGACGTGTTGCAACATCTGCAGATTGGGCGCCACCAGGCCTGCCCAATCCGGCGCATCCTGATAGGCGGCATAGAAGACGTGGCTAATCGCGCTCAGCGGCCGCAGCGCGTCGCGCGTTGCCTCCGCATCCAGCAGATCCACCTGCAGGTGGCGCACACCAGGCGCCGGTTCCCCACCCCGGCGCGAGACACCCACCACGGGCCAGCCTTGACCGGTCAGTTCCTCAATCAATCGGCGCCCTATTACGCCATTGGCGCCGATCACTAACGCCTGCCGCTTTGCGTTCATCTTGTCACTCCTCGGGTTGTCGATGCCCCGAGTGTTATTGATTAGCACTGCTTGCGGTAGACGAGAAACTCCACTAACACTAATAAGAAAAACCTATAGGCAAGATCGACATGGATAAGCTGAACGCAATGAAAACCTTTATGCGGGTGGCGGAGCTGGGCAGCCTGTCGGCCGCCGCTCGCGATCTGCGCTTGACGCAGCCGGCGGTCAGTCAGCAAATCGCCGGTCTGGAGCAGGAACTGGGGACGCAGCTGCTGTTTCGCAGCACCCGGGCGGTCTCCCTGACCGAGGCCGGCAGCGGTTATTATCAACGCCTCAAAGCGATTCTGGCGGCGGTCGACGAAGCGGAAGAGGCGCTGCACGGCCAGCGCCACCGGCTGCAGGGCAACCTGCGCCTTCACGCACCGACCGGATTCGGCCAGCGGCACGTCACGCCGCTGGCCATCGCTTTCCAGCAGCGCCATCCGGACCTCACCATCGAGCTGCTGCTGGACGATCGCCGCGCCGACGTGATCGGTGAAGGCATCGACGTGGCGCTGCGCTTCGGCGAACTGCACGCGCCCGGCATGGTGGCGAAACGGCTGGGCGAACTGCAACGCCTGCTGGTGGCATCACCGGCGTATCTGGCAAAGCATGGCGTTCCACGTTCGCCGGCGGAGCTGGCAAAACATGCGCACATTCGCTACAGCGGATTGAACGACGGCGATACGCTCACCCTGATCGGCCCGCACGGCCCCGAGATAGTGGCGCTGCGGCCCACGTTCCGCGCCAACAATACGCTATCGCTGCTGACGGCCATCGAGGCGGGGCTTGGTATCGGCGGCGCTCAGCGGCCGTTGATCGGCGAGCAGCTGGCGACAGGGGCGCTGGTGCCCGTATTGCCGGAATACCGCTATCCACCCATGGCGCTGCACGCGGTCTATCCCGCATTA
Organism: Serratia sp. HMSC15F11; assembly: GCF_001808215.1. Taxonomy (NCBI): domain Bacteria; kingdom Pseudomonadati; phylum Pseudomonadota; class Gammaproteobacteria; order Enterobacterales; family Yersiniaceae; genus Serratia; species Serratia sp. HMSC15F11. The sequence continues at coordinate 80,328 of NZ_KV792389.1, read as the reverse complement.
CGATTTATTCCGGAGAAAGTGCGCGCCTGGGTGGCGCATCTGCAACAGGCGTTGACGGCGATCGAGGGAATTAGCGGAGTGAATGCCCCCGGCCAGACGCCGGGAGCATAAGCCTTATTTGAACAGTTTGCCGACCATGTCGCCCAGTTCGTTGCTGTCTTGCTGCACTTCGCCATTTGGCGAAGCGGCATCCGCGACCGTTGGCAAAAACTGTGCAATGGTGCTGGAGGCCTGAGCCGGATCGACACCCAGCTTTTCAGCCAGCTGATTGATCGCATCGCTGCCCAACGCCTGCTGTACGTGATCGCCGGTAATCGGTTGGTTTTCGCCATTGCCGAGCCAGGAGCCGACAATATCGCCGAACTGACCCTGACGGAACTTGTCCAAAATGGCCTGCAGGCCACCTTGTTGCTCAACCCACTGCATGATGGCGATGTAATCGATGCCTTTACCGTTGGCGCCGCCGCCCAGAATGTTACCCAATACGCTATCGAACAGACCCATGATATTCCCCTTTCAGCCGATACGGCCCGCGCCGCACCGCCGGATTGATTTCACGAAAAAGGGCCGCCGCGGCGACCCTGTTGAGCAACGGCTGCTTAGCCTTTGATCTTCCTGTAGACAAAAAGCACCACCAGGGCACCGATTACCGCCACCACAAAGCTGCCCAGGTTAAAGCCGTCAACGCGACCCATACCGAAGAAGGTGCTGATATAGCCGCCGACCAC
>NZ_KV792389.1:0-79580 GCF_001808215.1 Serratia sp. HMSC15F11 | reverse complement strand
AAGGTGCTGATATAGCCGCCGACCACGGCGCCCACGACCCCCAGTACCACGGTCATAATAAATCCGCCGCCGTCTTTGCCCGGCATAATCCATTTAGCCAGGATACCGGCGATTAAACCAAAAATGATCCAGGAAATGATGCCCATCTCTACTCTCCCTATTACCTTTTGCCTAACAGAAATCCTATTACCAGGCCCACGACGGCGCCGGCGCCTATCCCCGCCCAAGGATTATCCTTGATGCAGGCACATGATTGCTCGAGCGCCGCTTTTACACCGCTGCGCACTTCGCAGGCGGTGGTTTTCACGTAGTCGCTCGGTTGCTCAACACCGTTTAGATCGTCATTTTCATATGACATGTCAAATCCTTACAGACCAACCCTCTGAGAATTGCGTCACATGTTTCACGCCCGGCACCGCCCGCCCCGCGATCTTGCTCCAGGCAATCTGCCCACAGCCGCTCAATGCAGGGCGTACGGCGACAAACGCACAACTTCACACTATGACTATAGTAAAAAATCAGCGGTTTACCCATTTCCGTCCGTCTGAATTTCACCGTACAAAAAACGATCTAATTTCATCCTGCTGTCATCTCGGCAGGCTAAACTTTACACAAATCTCTGGGAGGAAAAGCCCATGTTCAATGCCCCGTTCGTCCTGATTCTCGCACTGCTGTACGCGCTGGCCGCCGTTTGGGACGGTTCCGCCGCGTTACTGTTTCTCTAAGGTTACATAGCGGTTGTCACTTTTGCGATCCGCTTAATTGTGTCTTTATTTTTCAATTGCGCCAGCCGGTTGAAAAAGCGGTAAATACCCTTCATTCCCTCGGTAAAAATCCTATTTCGCTCCGTTTTCCGTCTGTTATTAAATAAAGCGTAAAAAAAAGCATTAATGGAAAACCCTATTTAGCACAAAATGTTCTATCATTCGCCCTATAACAATTTGGGTTAAGGTCCCATTGGGAAAGAAAAGGAAGAACAGGAAAAATGCTTTCAAACCAACGCTTTGAGCGCGAATTCTTGCACCCTCGTTATTGGTTGCTGTGGATAGGGCTGGGAATGTTCTATCTCTTGGTGTTACTGCCCTACCCGCTCATATATCGGCTTGGACATGGCCTCGGCAGAATAGCCATGCGCCTGATGAAACGCCGGGTAAAAATAGCGCGCCGCAATTTGGCACTCTGTTTCCCCGCAATGCTCGCCGCCGAGCGCGAGGCGCTGATCGTCAAAAATTTTGAGTCCGTCGGCATGGGCCTGTTCGAAGTCGGCATGGCCTGGTTCTGGCCCGACTGGCGCATCGCCCGCTGGTTCAAGGTGAGCGGCATGGAAAACATGCAGCTGGCACGCCAGGACGGCAAAGGCGTTCTGCTGATCGGTCTGCATTTCCTGACGCTGGAACTGGGCGCGCGCATTTTCGGCATGCAAAATCCCGGCATCGGCGTGCATCGCCCGCATAACAACAAGCTGATGGAGTGGGTACAGACCCGCGGCCGGCTGCGCTCGAATAAGTTCATGATCGATCGTAAAGATATCAAAGGCATGATCCGCAACCTGAAACAGGGGGAAATCCTGTGGTACGCGCCGGATCACGATTACGGCCCGCAAAGCAGCGTGTTCGCGCCGTTCTTCGCCGTTGAAAACGCCGCCACGACAACCGGTACCTTTATCCTGGCGCGCATGGGGCGGCCGTCGATCGTGCCTTTCGTACCGCGCCGCCTGCCGCATGCGCAGGGCTATGAGCTGATCGTACAGCCGCCGCTGAAGGACTTCCCGCTGGACGATGAAACGCGCGCAGCGGCCATGATGAACCGCGTGGTGGAAGAACAGGTGCTGCTGGCACCCGATCAGTACATGTGGCTGCACCGCCGGTTTAAAACCCGTCCGCCCGGCGAACCTTCGCTGTATTAACGCCCTCGCGCCTTCGCCCGCCACACCGCTGGCGAAGGCGCGCTCGCCTCGCACAAGCATTCTTCGCCACGGGAACTACACTAATAAGTCACCGACGGCAATCATTGCCGCCAGCAACCATTTCTTCCTGCCTGCGGGCCGGTCGTTGCCTGTCGGGTCACAACCGAGGTCAATGTCATGCTGGTACAACCCTATCTGTTTTTCAGCGGTAACTGTGAGCAAGCGATTAACTTCTACGTGCAGCAGTTGAATGCCAAAATTGAAATGGTCATGCGTTACAAAGACATGCCCGAAGAAGCTCGGCAAGGCGGGCCGCAGGACGTCAACCCGGAGGCGATCATGCATGCGCGCCTGCTGATCGGTGACGGCGTGCTGATGGCCTCCGACGGCTGCCCGCAGGACGACAGCGGCGGCGCTTCGCATAAAGGCTTCTCGCTGTCGCTGAATCCGAGCGATGAGGAGCAAGGGCGCAAGCTGTTCGATAATCTGGCGCAGGGCGGCCAGGTGACGATGCCTTACCAAGCCACCTTTTGGGCCAAAGGCTTCGGCATGCTGACCGATAAATTTGGCGTCAACTGGATGATCAACGTCGAATAACCCGCCATGGCGCCGCTAGCTATAGCGGTGCCAGTCATACGCCGCCTTGGCGAACAGCACGAACAGCAGCGTCAACAGCACCAACCCCAACCGCCAGTAGGGCGATCGGCGGCGCCGCCAGGCGATGTACATCATCCCCGCCAGCGCCCCCAGCGTAAGGGGGTAATACACCGCCAGCGTCAGTAAAGCGATAATGATGTAATCCGACATTGACTCTATACTCCGTAGTCTTCACACCGCCGCAGAGGCAGATTGCGGCATGCCTTTCTCCGTATCGCCTCGTTAAGGGCTAGAGGTCTGGCGCATTTATGCATAAAATATAGGATTGCTCTTAACTCAAGTTGAATAGTAATCAAACCACAAGGGTGACATGACTCAGCAGCAACCCATACAGGATGCCGTGCCGCCGCGCAGCGTTAAAAGCTCCCCATTATTATTTCAGGCCGGCGTGTTTGTCATCATCGTTGCCGCCACGCTGATCCTCTTTAACAGCTGGCAAATCTGGAACGCGCACCAGCGCGATCTGCGCAGCGCCGAGCATGAATCCGCCAACCTCGCCCGCTCGCTGGCGCAGCACGCCGACGATACCTTCATGCAGGTGGACGGCAATCTGCTCGATCTGACCGAACGCCTCCTGAACGACGGGCTGGGCCCATCGCAGCTGACGCGGCTGCAGCGCGTCATGCAGACGCAGGTCGGCAATCTGCCGCAGCTGCATGGGCTGTTTATCTACGACGCGCGCGGCCGCTGGCTGGCGACCTCCTCGGGCAAGTTCATCAAGAACGCCAACAACGCCGATCGTGATTACTTCAAATACCATCAAAACCGCGACGGCGGCGGCCTGTACATCGGCAAGGTGATCCGCAGCCGCACTAGCGGCGATCTGATCATCCCCGTATCACGGCGCTTCAACAACCCGGACGGCAGCTTTGGCGGCGTGGTGCTGGCGACGCTGTACGTCGATTATTTCCGCCAGTTTTACGACAGCTTCGCCCTCAACACCGACGCCTCGTTGAACCTGCTGCTGGCGGACGGCACCATCCTTTACCGCCGCCCTTACTCAGCGGCCTCGATCGGTAAAAACATCGCCAAGGGCGTGTTGTTCAGCGAAATTTTACCGCATTCGGAGTTCGGCAACGCCACCATCACCTCGCTGTACGACAAAGTAGAGCGCATCTACGGCTATTCGCGGGTCAATCGCTTTCCGCTGGTGATCGCTGCCGGGCTGTCGAAGCGCGACGCGCTGGCGGACTGGCGCACCGACGCCGGCCTGTTTGCCGCCGGCGGCCTCTCTCTGCTGATGATCCTGTTGGCGATGGGCATGGTGCTGCTGCGGCAAATCAAGCACAGCATGCAAACCGAAGCCGAGCTGATGCGCACCCGCGATCAGCTGACCAGCATCAACCAGATGCTCGAAGAGTTGGCGCTGCTGGACGGCCTGACCGGTCTGGCCAATCGTCGCCAGTTTGATATCGCGCTGAAGAACGAGCTGGCGCGGGCTTCGCGCAACTACCGCAGCGTGGCGCTGCTGATGCTGGATATCGACTACTTCAAGCAGTACAACGACAGCTATGGCCACGTCGCCGGCGACCAGTGCCTGCAGCAAATCGGCCAAACGCTGAAGGGGCTGGCGTGCCGCAGCAACGACATACTGGCGCGCTACGGCGGCGAAGAGATGGGGATTATCCTGCCGGATACCGACGTGCAGGGCGCGCTGATTTTCGCCGAACGCGTCATCAACGCGGTTCGCGATCTGAAGATCCCGCATCAGGGCAACCCGCACGGCATCGTTACCATCAGCATCGGCATCTGCGCCAAAGTGCCACATATGTACAACGATACGCCAATCAGCTTTATCAATGAGGCGGACAGCGCGCTGTACCAGGCCAAGAAAAAGGGTAAAAACTGCATTTACGGCGCTTGATTATTAATCGGGCCGTCGCGAGCCGGCGGTCCGATTAACTCCCTTCGTGAAAGTAAAATAATTTCACTTAGAAATATTCCCTCACCGGTTTTATCCTGCTTTCTCACTACAACACGGCAAAAAATAAGCAGGATATTTATTTTCATTAAAAATCAATCAGATAAAAAACTCACCGTTCGACAGCCAATTCGTGCCTTTTTTGATTATTCGTGCCTCCGCCAGGCCTCGTTTAACTTCCATTTACTTTTTATTGGCGCTGCCGGTGATACCCTTAACAGGACTATTCTATATATCAGGAAGCCATCGCATGCTTCGGCGCAATGCGCCCTACTGATACACCCATAATAGAACCCGCAAATTTCACGTTGCAATTGGGCGACCGGCGCAAAACTTCTGGCGCCGCTCCAGCCAGCCACTGCGCAAACCGGTGCAGCCAACCACGCGGCAACCTGAAAGGCGGGAACAAAGCGATATAGATTTGCGAGGAGATCTCATGCCTACTGGCGATATTACGCGTGAACAGGCCGTTCTGATGCTGCCGTTGCAACAATGGGCGGCGCAAGAAGCCTCCAGCGCGGTCAGCGAACTGGAGCAGGGCAAAGTGCTGTTTCTGCCTGAGCTGGCCTTCCACCTGTCTGAGCAGGAAATGCCACTGCTGGATCCGGCGTTGGTCGATCCGAAGCGCAAGAACATCAGCTATCAGCCATTGTCCGGCAAGCTGACCGGTGTCGCCGTCGCGGAGCGTCAGCAGCAAGTTCAGCAACTGCTGGAGCGCTATTACCAATCCTGCCGCCAGCTGATCGCCGGGCTGCTGCCCGAGTATCAGGAGGCGCTGCATCACCCAACCGGCAGCCTGCGTTTGCATCCGGTTTCCGCCTGGCGTGCGGCCAGCTCCTGGCGCAAAGACGACAGCCGGCTGCACGTCGACGCTTTCCCATCGCGCCCGAACTACGGCGAACGCATTCTGCGTATTTTCACCAATATCAATCCGCACGGTGAAGATCGCCAATGGCGCGTCGGTGAACCTTTCCCTGAGCTGGCGGAACGCTTTATGCCGCGTCTGGCTCGCTATTCGGCGTTAAGCAGCTGGCTGCAGCACCAGGTGCGCATCACCAAAACCCGCCGCAGCCATTATGACCACCTTATGCTGCAGTTGCATGACGCCATGAAGGCCGACGGCGATTATCAGCAGCGAGGCCCACAGCTGGCGCTGGCGTTCCCGCCGGGCAGCAGCTGGATTTGCTTCTCGGATCAAACGCCCCATGCCGCGATGGGCGGCCAGTTTATGCTGGAACAGACCTTCCTGCTGCCGGTGAATAAAATGCAGGATCCGCAGCGTTCACCGCTGAAAGTGTTGGAACAGCTGCGCGGCCAGCCGTTGATCTGACTGATTTGCCGCCGTCGGTGTTACCGGCGGCGGCAAACGCGCATCACGCCTCGAAATCCCCCTGTTGGCGCGCCACCAGCGTCAGAATGCTGTACAGCGCCACCGGCTGCTGTTCCTGATTCAACACCTGCACATCCCACACCACTACGCCGTGCGGGCGATCTTCGGCGGTTTTCTGCGGCTTGCGGATTTTCTTTTTGCAGGTCAACCGCACCTGAATGGTGTCGCCGATCTTCACCGGCTCGATAAAGCGCAGATTCTCCATGCCGTAGTTGGCGATCACCGGCCCGACGGCGGCGTCAACAAACAGCCCGGCCGCGGCGGACACCACAAAGTAACCGTGCGCCACCCGTTCGCCGAACAGCGAGTCGGCGGCGCCGATCTTGTCCATGTGCGCGTAGAAATGGTCGCCGCTCAGGCAGGCGAAGTTGACGATATCCGCCTCGGTCACGGTGCGGCGCGCGGTCAACAGGCTGTCGCCCAGCTGCAGCTGCTCGAAGTATTTCCGGAACGGATGCACCGGATGCTCGACGACCGGCGCGCCGCGCACCCATTCGCCGCCGATGGCCGCCAGCATCGCCGGGCTGCCCTGGATCGCCGTGCGCTGCATATAGTGCTTCACCGCGCGCAGCCCGCCCAGCTCTTCACCGCCGCCGGCGCGCCCCGGGCCGCCGTGCACCAGCATCGGCAACGGCGAACCGTGGCCGGTGGACTCCGCCGCCGCCTGCTCATCCAAAATCAACATGCGGCCGTGGGCGCAGGCCGCCGCGCGAATGAAGCGCTTGGCCAATGCCGGATCGGCGGTCACCAGCGATCCTGCCAGGCTGCCCTGCCCCAGCAACGCCAACGCGATCGCCTGCTCGGTATCCGCATATGGCATCAGCGTCGCCACCGGGCCGAAGGCCTCAGTGCCGTGCACCGCCTGATGGGTGAGCGGATCGGCGCAATACAGCAGGGTCGGCGGATAAAACGCCCCGCCGCGCGCACCGTCGCCCAGGACTTCCAGCTTATCCAGCGCAGCGCCACAGAGCGGTTCGCAGCCGTTGCGCAGCAGGAAATCCACCTTGCTTTGCACATCATCACGCTGCTCGTGGCTGACCAACGCCCCCATGCGCACCTGCTCCAGCTGCGGGTCGCCTACCGTCACCCCCGCCAGGCGCTGCAACAGGGCCTGACGCACCGCCGCCACCTGCGCCGCCGGCACGATGATGCGGCGGATCGCGGTGCATTTCTGCCCCGCCTTGGCGGTCATTTCACGGCACACTTCTTTGATGAACAGCGCAAACTCCGGCATCTCCGGCGTCACGTCTTCCGCCAGCACGCAGCAGTTGAGCGAATCCGCCTCCATGGTGAACGCGATTGATTTTTCCAGCAGGCGCGGATGCGCCCGCAGCCGCTGCCCGGTCTGCGCCGAACCGGTGAAAGTCACCGCATCCTGATAATCCAGGTGCGCAAACATGTCGCCGACGCCGCCGCAAACCAGCTGCAGCGCTCCTTCCGGCACCAGCCCGCTGTCGACGATCAGCCTGACCATTGCCTGCGTCAGCTGCGCGGTAGCGGTGGCCGGCTTGATGATGGCCGGCATGCCCGCCAGCCAGGTCGGCGCCAGTTTTTCCAGCATGCCCCAGCACGGGAAGTTGAAGGCGTTGATGTGCAGCGCCACGCCGGGGCGCGAGGTCAGCACGTGGCGGGCGGCGAACTGCGCCTGTTTCGACAATGGGATCAGCTCGTCTTCCGGCCACAGGGTATCGTCCGGCAGATCGCGACCGGCCATGCCGGCATAGGCGAACAGCGTGGCGATGCCACCCTCGATATCAACCCAGCCGTCGCTGCGCGTCGCGCCGGTTTGATAGGAAATCTGATACAGCGCCTCTTTGTGCGCCAACAGGTGTTTCGCCACCGCTTTCAGCATCTGTGCGCGCTGCTGGAACGTCATGTGCGCCAGCGCCGGGCCGCCGTGGCTGCGCGCATAGCTCAGGCTCGCCGCCAAAGGCAGGCCGTCGGAGCAGACCTGGTACAGCGCCTCACCGGTCACGGCGTGGCGGATCTCGCGCCCCTCTCCCTGCCCGTACACCCAGGCGCCAGAAAGATAACTGTGTAACTGCTGCATGTGCCCTCCGAAATTCATAAATTTTCACCCTATAGCTTAATTACGTATCACATAAATGCCAGCCTGCGCCAAACCAAATTTTAACAAAAAGAAAACAAAAGGCGCTTTCAGGGCATTTAACCTGCTATAAACAAGGAATTAATCACTTTATTTATCAAATAAAATCAACAAAATAACAAACCACCTTGTGAGTCACCTCGCAAAACCACATGAATTACGTTTGATCTTTTTGTTATCAGTTTGTAGCCTTATGGTTGGTTGAAGTGATTCACATTTTTATGTTTAATGTGAAAAATACGAATCACCAAGAGGCAAGCATGACAACTGACGCACAGTATCAGCAGCATTTCGACGACAAGATCGCGGCGGACATCGCCATTGAGGCCAAAGACTGGATGCCGGACGCCTACCGTCAGAACCTGATTCGGCAGATTGGCCAACACGCCCACTCGGAAGTCATCGGCATGCTGCCGGAAGCCAACTGGCTGACGCGCGCCCCCACGCTGCGCCGCAAGGCGGTGCTGCTGGCCAAAGTGCAGGACGAAGCCGGCCACGGTCTGTACCTCTACAGCGCCGCCGAGACCCTCGGCTGTTCGCGCCAGGACATCTACCAAAAGATGCTCGACGGCAAGATGAAGTACTCCTCTATCTTCAATTACCCCACGCTCAACTGGGCGGATATCGGCGTGATCGGCTGGCTGGTCGACGGCGCCGCCATCGTCAACCAGGTGGCGCTGTGCCGCGCGTCCTACGGCCCCTATGCGCGGGCGATGGTGAAAATCTGCAAAGAGGAAAGCTTCCACCAGCGCCAGGGCTACGAGGCGGTGATGGCGATGGCCAACGGCAGCGACACGCAGCGCGCCATGTTGCAGGACGCTATCGATCGCTTCTGGTGGCCGGTGCTGATGATGTTCGGCCCGAGCGACGCCGACTCCCCCCACAGCGCCCAGAGCATGGCGTGGAAAATCAAACGCCACAGCAACGATGAGCTGCGGCAGAAATTCGTCGACAACACCGTGCCGCAGCTTGAGGCGCTGGGCATGACGGCGCCGGACCCGAGCCTTACCTGGGACGAGGCCGCCGGCCACTATCGCTTCGGCGAAATCGACTGGAGCGAACTGCATGAGGTGATCAAAGGGCGCGGCCAATGCAACCACGAACGCCTGCAGGCCAAACGCCGCGCCTGGGAAGACGGCGCCTGGGTACGCGACGGCGCCATGGCCCACGCCGCGAAAAACGCTGCCTCCGCCGCATAGCCAACATAAGGAACCGAGATCATGAGCCACGTTGAATGGCCGCTGTATGAAGTGTTTATCCGCAGCAAACAAGGGCTGGCGCATCGCCACGTCGGCAGCCTGCACGCCGCCGACGACCAAATGGCGCTGGAAAATGCCCGCGACGCCTATACGCGCCGCAACGAAGGCTGCTCGATCTGGGTGGTGCAGTCGCGCCATCTGATCGCCTCGCAGCCGGAAGATCGCGGCGCGTTCTTCGATCCGTCCGAAGACAAGATCTACCGTCATCCGACGTTTTACACCATTCCCGACGGCATCAAGAACATGTAGAGGCGACCATGACGGTTAACGATCCGCGCATCAGCTATTTGCTCCGCCAGGGCGACACGCCTCTGATCCTCGCCCAGCGCCTGTGCGCCTGGTGCGGCCACGCGCCCGAGCTGGAAATCGATCTGGCGTTGGCCAACATCGGGCTCGATCTGCTCGGCCAGGCGCGCCACTTTCTGGGTTATGCCGCCGAACTGGCCGGCCCGCCCTGCAGCGAAGACAGCCTGGCCTTCGGCCGCGACGAACGCCAGTTTCATAACCTGCTGTTGGCGGAGCAGCCGAACGGCGGTTTCAACGACACGCTGGTGCGTCAGTTCCTGCTCGATGCCTACCACGTACAGCTGCACCAGGCGCTGAGCCGCAGCCGCGATGCGCAGATCGCCGCCATCGCCGCCAAGTCGTTGAAGGAGGCCGATTATCACCTGCGCTTCAGCCACGGCTGGATGATCCGCCTGGGCGACGGCAACAACGTCAGCCACCGCAAGATCCAGCAATCGCTGGATAACCTGTGGCGCTTCACCGCCGAGCTGTTCCACGCCGACGCGCTGGAGCTGGAACTGGCGGAACAAGGCATCGCCGTCGATCCGCGCGAACTGCAGGCCCCCTGGCAAGCGCAGGTGGCAGAGACGCTGCGCCAGGCGACGCTGGCGCTGCCTGCCGAGCAGGCGTTCCGGCACGGCGGCAAGCAAGGCCGGCACAGCGAACACCTCGGCCCGCTGCTGGCGGAAATGCAGTTCCTGCAGCGCGCCTATCCAAACGGTCAATGGTAGGAGGCCACGATGAACGTCACCCGTTTGCAACCCGCCGAAATCCCGCAGATTTGGCACTGCCTGCAGCAGATCAGCGATCCCGAACTGCCGGTGCTGTCGATCACCGATTTGGGCATGGTGCGCGACGTAGCGCGCGACGGCGCGGGCTGGCGCGTGACCTTCACCCCGACGTACTCCGGCTGCCCAGCCACCGAATTTCTGCTCAACGCCATCGAGCAGCGGCTGGCGGCCGCCGGCTTCAGCCCGGTGCAGGTGGACATTCGCCTCAGCCCGGCCTGGACCACTGACTGGATGAACGCCGACGCCCGCGAGCGGCTGCGGCAATACGGCGTAGCGCCCCCGCAGGGCCACACCTGCGATCGGCCGCACGCCCACGGCCCGGTAGCCTGCCCGCGCTGCGGCAGCACCCACAGCGAGAAGATCAGCGAGTTCGGCTCCACCGCTTGTAAAGCGCTGTACCGCTGCTGCGACTGCCGGGAACCGTTCGATTATTTCAAATGCATATAGGAGCGCTGACACCATGACGGTCTTTCATCGCCTGAACGTTGCCGCCATCGAGCGCGAAACGCCGGACGCCGTAGCCATCACCCTGCGGGTGCCCGAAGAGCTGCAAAACCAATACCGCTATACCCCCGGCCAGCACCTGACGCTCAAGGCGTTGGTCAACGGCGAAGAGCTGCGGCGTTGCTACTCCATCTGCAGTTCGCCGCAGGAAGGCCTGCTGCAGATCGGCGTAAAGGCGATTGACCAGGGGCGCTTCTCCCGCTTCGTCAACCGCATGCTGAAGGTCGGCGACGCGCTGGAGGTGATGGTGCCGCAGGGGCGCTTCGGCTACCAGCCGCAGGCAGAGCGCCACGGCAACTACCTGGCGATCGCCGCCGGCTCCGGCATCACGCCGATGCTGTCGATCATCAAGGCGACGCTGCTGCTCGAACCGGGCAGCAGCTTCACTCTGATCTACGGCAACCGCAACAGCCGTTCGATGATGTTCAAAGAGGCGCTGTCGGATCTGAAAAACCGCTACCCGCAGCGTTTTCAGCAGCTGTATCTGTTCAGCCAGGAAAGTCTCGACAGCCCGCTGCTCAGCGGCCGCATCGACCGTGAACGCCTGACGGCGATCGGCGGCGCGCTGCTGGATTTCCGCGACTATGACCACGCCTTTATCTGCGGGCCGGAATCGATGATGGACGACGCGCAAACCGTGCTGGAACAGGCCGGCGTCCCGGCCAACCACATCCACAGCGAACGCTTCAACACCAGCGGCCTGGTCGCCCGCCCGCGAAGCAGCAGCGATCGCAACGCCACCCGGGTGGCGATCCTGCTCGACGGCCGCCGGTTGGATATCGAGGTCGGCGAACAGGACGACAGCATTCTCGACGCCGCGCTGCGCCAGGGCGCCGACCTGCCCTACGCCTGCAAAGGCGGCGTATGCGCCACCTGCAAATGCCGTCTGAAGGCCGGCCAGGTGGAGATGGGCATCAACTACAGCCTGGAGCCGGATCAGCTGGCGGCAGGCTACGTATTGAGCTGCCAGTCGTGGCCGAAAGACGACGGCGTGGTATTGGACTTCGACGTCTAGGAGCCGCGATGGACACCCCCTTTATTTTGCATCAGCAGCAGCACCGCGTGGTCACGCTGACGCTGCATCGGCCGGAGGCGCGCAACGCCCTGAGCACGCCGTGCCTGGAACAGTTGGTTGCTCGCCTGGAGCAGGCCGACGCCGACAGCGGCGTGGGCGCCGTGGTGATCGCCGGTGCGGCGCGCTTCTTCGCCGCCGGCGCCGATTTGCGCGAACTGCAACAGCAGGATCTGCCGGCCGCGCTGGCGGATCGCCGTCCGCAGCTGTGGCAGCGTCTGGCGCAGTTCAGCAAGCCGCTGCTGGCGGCGGTGAACGGTTATGCCCTGGGCGCCGGCTGCGAGCTGGCGCTGGCCTGCGACATCGTCATCGGCGGCGAAAGCGCCCGCTTCGGCCTGCCGGAGATCACCCTCGGCCTGATGCCGGGCGCCGGGGGCACCCAGCGCCTGATCCGCTGCGTCGGCAAGTCGCGTGCCAGCCAGATGGTGCTGACCGGCGAGCCCATCGACGCCCGCGCCGCGCTGCAGGCCGGCCTTATCAGCGAAGTGTGCGTCGATGCCCTGACGCTGGAACGCACGCAGCAGATTGCCGATCGCATCAGCCGTCAGGCGCCGCTGGCGCTCCGCGCCGCCAAACAGGCGCTGAAACAGGCCGAGGAAATCGGCCTTAGCCAGGGGCTGGCGATGGAGCGTCAGCAGTTCGTCACCCTGGCCGCCACCGACGATCGCCGCGAAGGCATCGCCGCCTTTTTCGAAAAACGTACGCCAAACTATCAGGGGCGCTGATTTATGGATAACGCATTGATTCTCAGCCATCTCAACGCCGGCGTGTTGACGCTGACCCTCAACCGGCCGGATCGGCTCAACAGCTTTAACGATGAGATGCATCGCCAGCTGAGCGAAGCGCTGACGCAAGCCGAGCGCGACGACAGCGTGCGCTGCCTGTTGATCGCCGGCGCCGGGCGCGGTTTCTGCGCCGGGCAGGATCTCAACGATCGCAACGTCAGCGCCGATCAACAGGCGCCGGATCTCGGTCTGTCGGTCGAACGTTTCTACAACCCCCTGATCCGTCGCCTGACCGCCCTGCCGAAGCCGGTGGTGTGCGCGGTCAACGGCGTGGCGGCCGGCGCCGGCGCCGCGCTGGCCCTGGCGTGCGATATCGTCATCGCCGCCGACAATGCCAGCTTCATTCAGTCGTTCTGCCGTCTGGGGCTGGTGCCTGACTCCGGCGGCAGCTGGTTCCTGCCGCGGCTGGCCGGCCACGCCCGCGCGATGGGCATGGCCATGCTGGGTGACAAAATCAGCGCCCAACAGGCACTGGCGTGGGGCATGATCTGGCAGGTGGTACCGGCGGATGAATTGGCCGACCGCACGCAAACGCTGGCGCGCCATCTGGCCACCCAGCCGACCTACGGCCTGGGACTGATCAAGAAAGCCCTCTACAGTTCGGCCACCAACAGCCTCGATCAGCAGCTCGATCTGGAGCGCGATCTGCAGCGCCTGGGCGGCCGCAGCGACGACTATCGCGAAGGCGTCAGCGCGTTCTTTGCCAAACGCACGCCAAACTTCAGCGGGAAATAGCCATGAACGCGCCCCTTCTTAACGGCCAGGTGGCGGTGATCGGCGCCGGCACCATGGGCATCGGCATTGCCCAGGTGGCCGCCGCCGCCGGCCACCCGGTGCGGCTGTTCGATATCGCGCCCGCCGCCGCCCAGCGCGCGATCGACGATCTCGCTCGCCGCCTGCGCCAGCGGGTCAACGACGGCAAGGCCGACGCCGCGCCCACCGAAGCCCTGCTGGCGCGCCTCGAATGCGCCGACTCGCTCGAGCAGCTGGCCGACTGCACGCTGGTGATTGAAGCGGTGGCGGAAAATTTGGCGATCAAACAGGCTCTGTTCCGCGATCTGGAGGCGCTCTGCTCGCCCACGACGCTGTTCGCCAGCAATACCTCTTCGCTGTCGATCACCGCCATCGCCGGGGCACTGAAACACCCGGCACGCATGGCCGGGCTGCACTTCTTCAACCCGGCGCCGCTGATGAAACTGGTGGAGATCGTCAGCGGCCTGGAGACCGGCGCCGAGACCCTCGCCGCGCTGCAGGCCCTGGCGCAGCGCTGGGGTAAGCAGAGCGTCGTGTGCCGATCGACGCCGGGATTTATCGTCAACCGCGTGGCGCGGCCGTTCTATGCCGAAACCCTGCGCGCGCTGGAGGAACGGGTGGCCGACGCCGCCACGCTGGACGCGGTCTTGCGCGACGCCGGCGGCTTCGCCATGGGCCCGCTGCAATTGACCGATCTGATCGGCCAGGACGTCAATTACGCCGTGACCGACTCGGTGTATCAGGCCTTCTATCAGGATCCGCGTTTCACTCCCTCACTGGTGCAGCAGGAGTTGGTGGCCGCCGGGCACCTCGGCCGTAAATCCGGCCGCGGTTTCTACCGCTACGACGCGCCGCGATCCGCCGCCGCGATCGCCTTTGCGCCACCGGCGCAGGCCGCACTGCCGCAACGCGTTACGCTGCACGGCGACTGGTCTTCGCTGGCCGATTTGGCGCAGCTGTTAAGCGAAAATGCGGGGGCGATCAAACAACCTGGCCAGACCAGCCCACACGTCACGATCGACAACGTTACACTGATGTTAACCAATGGTAAAACCGCCGGCCAACGGGCCGACGAACGTGGAACGCCCGTGGTGCTGTTCGATCTCTGTGCCGACTATGCGCACGCCTCCGCCATCGCCATCAGCTGCGCGGCGCAAAACGATGCGCAACACAATGCCAAAGCGATTCGCCTGCTGCAGTCCCTCGGCAAGCAGGTCATTCCGTTGCCGGATTACCCCGGCCTGCTGACGATGCGCACCCTGGCCATGCTGGCCAACGAAGCGCTCGACGTGGTGAACAAAGGCGTCGCCAGCGCCGAAGATACCGATCTGGCGATGCTGCGCGGCGTCAACTATCCGCGCGGCCCGCTGGCCTGGGGCGCCGCGCTCGGCTGGCGCCACATTCTGGCGACGCTGGAAAACCTGCAACGCTATTACGGCGAAGCGCGCTATCGCCCGATGCCGCTGCTGCGCCGCTACGCTTCCCCCGCCTCTTTCCCAGGAGCCGAACGATGAACGCCAATACGCCGCGCGCGCTGGCTCAGCGCTGCGCCGAACAGATGTTTCAGCAAGATACCTGCGCTCAGGCGATGGGGATGCACATCGATGCCGTCGACGCCGGATACGCTCAGGTCAGCATGACCGTCGGCCCGCAGATGCTCAACGGCCACCAGACCTGCCACGGCGGCCAGCTGTTCAGCCTGGCGGACACCGCCTTCGCCTACGCCTGCAACAGCCAGGGGTTGGCGGCGGTGGCCTCCGGCTGCAGCATCGACTTCGTCCGCCCGGCGCTGGCCGGCGATCGCCTCACCGCCAGCGCGGAGATGCGCCATCAGGGCAAAACCACCGGGCTGTATGACGTCGAAATCGTTAACCAACGGGGCAAAACCGTCGCCTGGTTCCGCGGCCGCGCGCACCGCCTCGGCCACAGCATTTTAGGAGATCAGGCATGAATCAGGCATTTATCTGCGACGGCGTGCGTACCCCGATCGGCCGCTATGGCGGCGCGCTGGCCCAGGTGCGCGCCGACGACCTCGCCGCCCTGCCGCTGCGCGTGCTGTTGGAACGCCATCCGCAGGTAGATTGGGCGCAGCTGGACGACGTGATCCTCGGCTGCGCCAACCAGGCCGGAGAAGACAACCGCAACCTGGCACGCATGGCGCTGCTGCTGGCCGGAGTGCCGGTCGGCGTGTCCGGTACCACGGTGAACCGCCTGTGCGGTTCGGGCCTGGATGCGCTGGCGATGGCGGCGCGCAGCATCAAAGCCGGTGACGCCGGGCTGCTGCTGGCGGGCGGCGCGGAATCGATGACCCGTGCGCCGCTGGTGATGGGCAAGGCAGACAGCGCCTTCAGCCGCCAGGCGCAGCTGTACGACACCACCCTCGGCTGGCGCTTCGTCAATCCGCGGATGCAGGCCGAGTTCGGCACCGATTCGATGCCGGAGACCGCCGAAAACGTCGCGGCACAGTTCAACATCAGCCGTGCCGATCAGGACGCCTTTGCGCTGCGCAGCCAGCAGCGCGCCGCTCGGGCGCAGGCGTTGGGCCACCTGGCGCAGGAGATAGCCCCGGTCAGCCTCACCGGCAAAAAAGGCGCGGTGACGCTGTTCAGCCAGGATGAACACCCGCGCCCCGACACCACCTTTGATCAGCTGCAGGCGCTGAAAACCCCGTTCCGTCAGCCCGGCAGCGTCACCGCCGGCAACGCCTCGGGCCTGAACGACGGTGCGGCGGCCCTGATCGTCGCCTCCGAAGCGATGGCGGCGCGCCAGGGGCTGACGCCGCGCGCGCGCATCGTCGCCACCGCCACCTGCGGCGTGGAGCCGCGGCTGATGGGCATCGGCCCGCTGCCGGCCACCCGCAAGGTGCTGGAAATCGCCGGGCTGAGCCTGGCGCAGATGGACGTTATCGAACTGAACGAAGCGTTCGCCGCCCAGGCGTTGGCGGTGATGCGCCAGCTTGGCCTGCCGGACGATGCCCCGCAGGTCAACCCCAACGGCGGCGCGATCGCCCTGGGGCATCCGCTGGGCATGAGCGGCGCGCGCCTGGCGCTGGCCGCCCTGTTTGAACTGGAACGGCGAGCCGGCCGCTACGCGCTTTGCACCATGTGCATCGGCGTCGGCCAAGGCATCGCCATGATCATTGAGCGTGTCTGACCCCCTGAGGCTAACCATGACAATAAATCCACAGCCCCTCGAAACGATCGAATTCGCCTCGCGCGATGAGATTGAAGCGTTGCAGCTGACGCGTCTGAAGTGGACGCTGCACCACGCCTACGACAATGTGCCGATGTACAAACGCAAGTTCGACCAGGCCGGCGTGCACCCCGACGATCTCAAACAGCTGAGCGATCTGGCGCGCTTCCCCTACACCACCAAGCAGGATCTGCGCGACAACTACCCGTTCGACACCTTCGCGGTGCCGATGGAACAGGTGGTGCGCATCCACGCCTCCTCGGGCACCACCGGCCGCCCGACGGTGGTGGGTTACACCCAGCGCGACATCGATAACTGGGCCGATATCGTCGCCCGCTGTCTGCGCGCCGGCGGCGCCACCGCCAAAGACAAGGTGCACGTCGCCTACGGTTACGGCCTGTTCACCGGCGGCCTCGGCGCGCACTACGGCGCAGAGCGGCTCGGCGCGACGGTGATCCCGATGTCCGGCGGCCAGACGGAACGCCAGGCGCAGCTGATCCTCGATTTCAAACCCGACATCATCATGGTGACGCCGTCCTATTGCCTGACGCTGATCGACGAGCTGGAGCGCAAGATGGGCGGCGACGCGCGCGGCTGCTCGCTGCGGCTCGGCGTGTTCGGCGCCGAACCCTGGACCGAAGCCCTGCGCCACGAGATCGAAACCCGCATGGGCATCAAGGCGCTGGATATTTACGGCCTGTCGGAAGTGATGGGGCCGGGCGTGGCGATGGAGTGTCTGGAGAGCGGCGGCGGCCCTACCATTTGGGAAGACCACTTCCTGCCGGAGATCATCTGCCCGGAAACCGGCGTCGCCCTGCCGGACGGCGAGCACGGCGAACTGGTGTTCACCACCCTGACCAAAGAGGCGCTGCCGGTGATCCGCTACCGCACTCGCGATCTCACCCGGCTGCTGCCGGGCGACGCGCGCCAGATGCGCCGCATGGGCAAGATCACCGGCCGCTCCGACGACATGCTGATCATCCGCGGCGTCAACGTCTTCCCGTCGCAGGTGGAAGAGCAGATCATGCAGTTCGAGCAGCTGTCGCCGCACTACCAGCTGCAGGTCAGCCGCAGCGGGCACCTGGACACGCTGGCGGTGCGCGTCGAGCTCAAGGAGTCGGCGCTCAGCCTCAGCCACCAGCAGCGTTGCGACATCTGTCACCAGCTGCGCCACCACATCAAATCGATCGTGGGCGTCAGCACCGACGTCAGCATCGCCAACTGCGGCGATATTCCGCGCTCGGAAGGCAAAGCGCAGCGCGTGGTCGATTTGCGGCCGCGCTGAGGCGCACGGCGTCACGGATGACGCCGCCCCAAATTAGGCGTAATGTTATGGCTCATCGAAGGCTAACCCATGGAAAAATATGGAACATAAACTGGATGAGTTCATTCGCCATGCCGTCGACGCGCAGCCGATCAGCGGCACCTCGCTGATCATTTCGTTGTACGGCGACGCACTCAGCCACCGCGGCGGCGAAGTGTGGCTCGGCAGCCTGAGCGCGCTGCTGGAGGCCTTCGGCTTCGGCGATCGCTTCGTGCGCACCTCGGTGTTCCGCCTGCAGAAAGAGGGTTGGCTGGCGGTGGAGAAAATAGGCCGCCGCAGCTTCTACCGCGTGACCGAGCAAGGGATGCGCCAGTTCCGCCACGCCGAATCGAAAATCTATCTGCGCGAGCAGCCCGCCTGGGACGGCAAGTGGGAGCTGTTGCTGCTGGAAAGCGCCGAAAAAAACGCGCGCGCGCGGCTGAAAAAAGAGTTGGGCTGGCTCGGCTTCGGGCAAATCGCCAGCAACCTGATGGCCGCCCCCACCCATGCGCAAACCGACGTGACGGCGCTGCTCGGCGAGCTGAACGCCAGCGAGCAGGTGATCTACTTTCGCGCCGATTACCCCTACAACCGCTCCGAGCAAACCCTGCAGAAATTGGTGGCCGACTGCTGGTCGCTAAGCGAAGTGGCGGCCGGTTATCACGAATTTATCGTCTCCTTCCGGCCGCTGATGGCGCTGCTGCGCGAAGTCGACCCGGCGGCGCTGACGCCGCTGCGCTGTTTCCAGATTAAGCTATTATTGATTCACTTCTTCCGTCGCGTGGTGTTGAAAGATCCGCTGCTGCCGGACGCGCTGCTGCCCGCGCAGTGGGAGGGCCAGATCGCCCGCAACCTGTGCATCAATCTCTATCAGCAGGTCGATCGCGCCGCGACGGAGTACGTCAGCGCGCTGGCGGAAACCACCATCGGCGCCCTGCCCGCACCGGCCGCCGGCTATTATCGGCGCTTCGGCGGCCTGCCGCGCGACCCTACATTTTAAGGAACTCACGCTATGCCTGTGTATCAGATTGACGGCCTGACGCCGGTCGTCGACCCCAGCAGTTACGTGCACCCGACGGCGGTGCTGATCGGCGACGTGATCGTCGGCAAGCACGTATACATCGGCCCGAATGCCAGCCTGCGCGGCGATTTTGGCCGCCTGGTGATCTGCGACGGCGCCAACATTCAGGATAACTGCGTGATGCACGGCTTCCCGCAGCAGGACACGGTGGTGGAAGAAGACGGCCATATCGGCCACGGCGCCATCCTGCACGGCTGCCGCATTCGTCGCAATGCGATGGTGGGCATGAACGCGGTGGTGATGGACGGCGCGGAGATCGGCGAGAACACCATCGTCGGCGCGATGGCGTTTGTCAAAGCCGCGGCGGTGATCGAAGCCAACAAGCTGGTGGTCGGCAGCCCGGCGCGCGTGCTGCGCGATCTGACCGAACAGGAGCTGGCCTGGAAGATCGCCGGCACCCGCGAGTATCAGGATCTGGTACAGCGCTGCAAATCCTCGCTGCACGAAGTGGCGCCGCTGACCGAAATCGAACCGGGCCGCCAACGCCTGAGCTTCGGCGACCACCTGATCCCGAAAAGCCAGCTGTAATCCCCGGGGCTGAGGCGCGGCCTCAGCTCCTCCCCCTCATTACTCCACCTCCGGTGCCTTGAACGGCGACGGCACGGCCGCGCGGCGGCTCTGGACGTGATAAGCCACCACCAGCAGCAAGGTGAACGGAATACCGAACCACAGCGTCATGTGGAAGAATTCGGTAAACGCCGTCGAGATCATCAGCGCCGCCATCAGCCCGGCACCCAGCAAGGTGGTATAGGGGAATCCCCACATGCGGAACTTCAGGTGGGTCTGCCGGTGCCGGCGGCGGAAGAACAGGTGGGTGACGAAAATCATCAGCCAGGTAAAGCAGGCGCCATACACCGAGATAGACATCATGGCGGCGAACGACGTTTCCGGCGCCACCAGGCTCAGTACGATAGACACCACGATGCCGATACACGACATCGCCAGCGCATTGACCGGAATGCCGCGCCGGCTGACGCGCCCCAACGCCGCCGGCGCCTGACCGGCGCGCGACAGCGAAAACATCATGCGGGTGGTAATATACAGCTGGCTGTTCATCGCCGACAGCACCGCCACCAGCACGATAAAGTTGAAAATACCGGCGGCGGCGGGCAGATGGATCACGTTCATCGCCATCAGGAACGGGCTTTCGCCGGTGCCGGACTGCCGCCAGGGCACAATGGCCAACATCAGGGCAATCGACAGCATGTAGAAGATAAACAGCCGCACGATGGTGCCCTTGAACGCCGCCTTCACCGCAATCACCGGATTTTTCGCCTCGCCGGCGGCCACCGCGATCATTTCAATGCTCAGGTAGCTGAAGATGGACACGATCACCGCGAACCACATGCCCTTGACGCCAAACGGCATGAAGCCGCCGGCGGTCAGGTTGCGCAGGCCGTAGGCCGGGTTGCCCGAGAACGCCAGAATGCCGATGCCGATCAGAATGAACGCCACGATCGCCGTCACTTTGACGGTGGACAGCGCGTATTCCACTTGGCCGAACGACTTCACGCCGATCACGTTGACGACGATCACCGCCGCCGAGAACAGCAGCACCCACGGCCAGGTCGGCGTCGCCGGGAACCAGAACTGCATGTACATGCCGATGGCGGTAACTTCAGTGCCCACCGCCAGCACCACGCAAGACCAGTAGGAATAACGCACCAGAAAACCGAACAGCGGGCCGAGATAGAATTCGGCGTAGTCGCCGAACGAGCCGGGCGTCGGGTGCTCGGAGGTCATTTCCGCCAGGCTGCCCATCAACAGCAGTGCAATAACGCCGCCGATCAAGTAGCTCAGCAATACCGACGGCCCCGCCATCTGAATGGCGTAGGCGCTGCCGAGAAACAGCCCGGTGCCGATGGCGCCGCCGATCGCCAGCATCGACATCTGCCCGGCGGTAAGATGCTTGTTCAACCCGCCCTGACGGCGGGCGATATGCTCAAAATCATTCATCTGTGGCATGGCTGTGTTCCCGAGCGAAGTTAGGCGGTACGGGTGACGCCGAGAATGGCGGCGGTCACGTAGTCGATATTGCCGGGGTTGAGTCCCGGCAGGCACATGCGGCCGGGCGAAACCAGATAGATGGCGTAGCGCTGCCGCAGGGTCTGCAGCTGCGCTTCGTTCAGGCCGGTATAGCTGAACATGCCGCGCTGATCGCGTATGCGCCGGTGATCCAGCGAAGAGCCGCCCCGCGCCAGGCCGGCGGCCAGCTGCTCACGCATCTGCTTGATGCGCACGCGCATTTCCGCCAGCTCATTGCGCCAAAGCGCACCGAGTTCGGCGTCGCCGAGCAGGGTTTCCACGATCTGGCTGCCGTGCGTCGGCGGGCAGGAGTAGCTGCGGCGGATCAGCGTTTTTAACGCGCCTTTGACGTTGGCGGCGTTTTCCGCATCAGCGCAGCGCACCGACAGCGCGCCCAACCGCTGGCCGTACAGAGCCACGTTTTTGGAAAACGAGTTGCAGACCAAAAACGGCAGATCGGTTTTCAGCGCTTCGCGCAACGCAAAGCCATCCTCCTCCAGCCCGTCGCCGAAGCCCTGATAGGCGATATCGAACAGCGGCAGCAGCTTACGCCGCTGCAGCACGGCGAGCGTGGCACGCCACTGCTCCGCCGTCAGATCGGTGCCGGTCGGGTTATGGCAGCAAGGATGCAACAGGACTACGCTGCCGGGCGGCAGACTGTCCAGCGCGTCGAGCATGGCGGCGAAACGCAGGCCGCCCGCCGCTTCGTCAAAGTAGGGATAGGTATTCACCTGCAACCCGGCGCCTCCAAATATCGCCCAGTGATTGGCCCAGGTGGGATCGGACACCCAAATTTCACCGCGTGCCAGAAAGTGGCGCAAAAAATCCGCCGCCAGCTTTAGCGCACCGGAACCGCCGACGGTCTGCACCGTGGCGATTTCGGCCGCCTGTTGCTCGCCGAACAGCAGCGCCTGCACCTGGCGAGCGAACTGTGGCGAACCTTCGATCGGCGGATAACCGTGCGGGCGACGCAGCGCCAGCAACCGCTGCTCGGCGGCCTCCACCGCCTGCATCAGCGGAATATTCCCCTGCCGGTCGTAATAGAGCCCAATGCCTAAATTCACTTTTTTCGGATTGGGGTCCTGCAAATAGGCTTCCATCAGCGACATAATAGGATCGGCTGCAGAAGGTGCAATCTGTTTAAACATGACGCATCCTTAACTCGTTATTGAATTAATATGAAGACGGACTTAATAAAAATTAAATCAGGCGATGGCGCTGACGGTGATTTCTATTTTCATTCCCGGCACCACCAGTTTTTCGACAATAACCGTGGAACGATTGGGATAAGGATAATTAAAGTGTTTCCGGTAAATATCATCGAGCAATTTAACGTCGTTGACGTCGGTAAGATAAACGATCACCTGCAGTACCTTATCGCTGTGGCTGCCCGCCGCCTTCAACGTCTGCGCCAGGTTATCGAAGGTTAACGCAATCTGTTGCTCCGGCGTGCCGGTCTCGATGCTGCCGTCCGCCCGCACCGGGCCGTGGGCGGTAAACAGCATGCCACCGCCCCGGGTGGCCCAGGAAAAAGGCTGGCCGATGTCCGGCAGCCCGGTCTCTACGATCTCGCGCATGTCAGTGGTTTCCGTAGTGGTCAAGTTGGCGAAGCAGCGCGCCACCGGCGGCGAACAACGCATCCAGAATGGTGAAATGATTGGCGCCGGGCACCGCGACCAGTTCGGCCGGCAACCCGCGTTGGCGCAGCGCCGCGTGATAGTGTTGCGACTGACCGATCAACTCCGGCAGCTCAGCCGCGCCGTAATACAGCGTGAGCGGCTTACTGCGCGTCGGCGGGTGGCGCGCCGGGCTTAGCGTTTCAATCTGCCGCGCGGTCAGCTGCAGCGCCCGATTGACATAGCTCTCTTGCAGCGGCGCCAGTTCGAACAGGCCGCTGATGGGAAAGACCGCCTCCACCAACGCATGCTGCTGCCAAAACGCCGCCAGATGCCCGCCGGCGGAATGGCCGCACAGATGCACCGGATGGGCATAGTGCGGCGGCAGACGGCGCTGAATAGCATCAAGCGCCGCCCCCACCTGGCGACAAATAGCGTCAAGATTAACCGCCGGCGCCAGCGTATATTCCACCAGCACCACGTCAAAACCCAACGCCAACGGCCCGGCGGCGATAAAGGCGAAATCCGCCTTGTCGCAGAATTGCCAATAGCCGCCGTGAATAAAAATTAACGTCCCCTGGTGCTGCTTTGCAGAATAGAGCCAATCCATCGTCTCGCGTTCGCTTTCGCCATACGCAATATTCTTTTCATGTTTTGTCTGATGATAAATAGCCGCGCTACGGTTCTGAAATGAAGCCAAAATAGCGTCTTCATTATCCACCGTAGCGCCGTTGTCATAGCGCCCCGCAAGTTGTTTCATATATTAAACTTCGTTTATTATTTAAGATATGAATTAACTATTAGCACCCGCAACATTATTGTCAAGACGGGTCTATCAGCAATGCGCGCCCGGTAAAATAAAACAACACCGGCAGCGAAAAAGTTTAACCCATGAAACTTTTTGCGCTTATTTTCCCCGCCCGTCCGGCTGAATTTGCGGCAATGCGCTTAGCCGCTCAAACGCATAATCCCAAAAGGCGCGCACCTTCAGCGGCATGCGCTGCGCCTGCTGCGCCACCAGCTGCACCGGCATCGGCAACGGTTCATGGTCCGTCAACAGCCGCACCAGCGTACCGGCGGCCACATCGTCCGCCACCTGATACGAGAGCAGCCGGGCGATGCCCTTGCCGGCACGCACCGCCAGCAGCTGCGCTTCCACGTCGTTGAGCAACAGCCGGGGGGCCAATCGCACGCGCTCGCCGTTTTCCTGCGGGCCGAAGCGCCATTCACGCAGCGACGGCCGCTGGGTGCCGACGATGGTGGCGTGCTCCGCCAGCTGCGCCGGCGATCGCGGCTCACCGCAGCGCGCCAAGTAATCCGGGCTGGCGACCGTCACCCGGCTGACCTGCCCCAGCCGCCGCGCCACGCGGGAAGAGTCCTGCAGATGACCGATGCGCACCGCGATATCCAGCCCTTCGTCAATCAGATCGAGATTGCGATCGTTCAACACCATTTCGATCTGCATCTGCGGGTAATCATCGAGAAATGCCATCACCACCGGCGCCACGTACCGGCGGCCGAACTGCACCGGCGAAGTAACGCGCAGCAAGCCGCTCAGCTGCGCTTCGGCGGTATCCTGCACCACCGCCTGATAATCCTGCAGCAGCTGTTGCGCGCGCTCCAACAGCCGCACACCCGCTTCGGTGGGCGCCAGCCGCCGGGTGGTGCGCTCCACCAATCGGGTGCCGAAACGCTGTTCCAGCGCGGCGATGGCCCGGGTGATCGCCGGCGCCGAACGCCGCAGTTTGCGCCCGGCCGCCGCCAGGCTGCCCTGCTGCACCACCGCCACGAAGATTGCCAACTCGTCTAACCGATCCATAGATTCTTCCGAAAAATGAAATTATCAATTTCCACATTGCCGGATTTCGCTCATTCAACGCAAGAGTATGCTGACAAAAAGCACAGAGGAGAAACGCCATGTCCACCATCACACTCTACGGCACCCCGCTTTCCGGCCACGTTCATCGCGTGGCGTTGCTGCTGCGCATGCTGGCGCTGCCCTATGCATGGGTCGAAGCCTCGGCGGACGTACGGCAGAGCGCAGCCTTCCGCCGGCTCAACCCATTCGGCCAGATCCCGGTCTTGCAGGATGGCGATCTGACGCTGGCCGACAGCAACGCCATTCTGGTCTATCTGGTGAAGCGCTATGCGCCGGACAGCCACTGGCTGCCGGAACAGCCGGCCGCGGCGGCGCGGGTGCAGGCCTGGCTTTCCAAAGCCGCCGGTGAAGTTCGCTACGGCCCGGCGGCCTGCCGACTGATTGCCCAATTCGCCGTGCCGGAGGATTATCAGGCGGCGCGGGCAATCAGCGATCGTTTTCTGCCGCAGATGGAGCAGCACCTGAGCGAGCGCGACTACCTGGCCGGTGAACACCCCACCATCGCCGATCTGGCCTGCCACAGCTACGTGGCGGTCGCGGCCGAGGGCGGCATTTCGCTGTCGCCTTATCCTGCGATACGTCGCTGGACGGCGCGCATCGCTGCACTGCCCGGCTTCTTCGCCATGCCGGCCCTGCCGGCACCGGCGGCGAGCTGACGCCATGATCCCGCAACTGTTCCATCCCGATGAGCTGCGCGCACAGACGCTGGCCGGTTTCGATCGCGTGGGCGGCGGCATCTACCCCGCGATGCCGGATCAGCACCGCGCGTTTTTCGCCGCGCTGCCCTACCTGTTTGTCGCCACGCTGGACGACCAGGGCTGGCCCATCGCCACCCTGTTCAGCGGCCCGCCCGGATTTTTACGCACGCCGGATGACACGCACCTGCGCATCAGCGCGCCGCGCCGCAGCGACGATCCCGCCCAGGCGCTGTTGCTGCCCGGCAAACCGGTCGGCGCGCTCGGGCTCGACTTCAGCAACCGGCGGCGCAACCGCGCCAACGGCACCGTCGGCCGCACCGATAAAAACCGGGTGGAGATCGTCGTTCACCAAAGCTTCGGCAACTGCCCGCAGTACATTCAGCGCCGCGAACTCTACCCGATGGAGAGCCGGCCACAGCCGGTTGAGCATTTAGCGTCGCTCGATGCGGCGGCGCAGGCGCTGATCCGCACCGCGGACACCAGCTTCGTCGCCAGCGGCGCGCACCTGGAACTGGCGCAGGGCGGCGTCGATATTTCCCATCGCGGCGGGCGGCCCGGTTTTATCCATCTGGAAGGCGACAGGCTGTGGATGCCGGACTTTCGCGGCAACCGTTATATGAATACGTTGGGCAACCTGCTGGCCGAACCGCGGGCGGCGCTGCTGTTCATCGATTTCGATCGCGGCGACGTGCTGCACCTGCAAGGAAAAACGCAGATCCTCTGGCAGACGCAAGGGGATCCCGGCGTTGAAGGGGCGGAACGCTATTGGCGGTTTGACGTTCACCGCGCCTGGCGCTTTGCGGCGGCGCTGCCGTGGCGGGGACGCGATCTTGAGTATTCGCCCGCGACGCTGGCGACCGGAGTGTGGCACCGCTGAAATGAAAAGCCCCGCTGCGGCGGGGCTGAATCGGGAAATTACAGGCTGTGTTCGGCCGCCGCTGCGGCCTGATAAAGCTGACGAAAATAACGCAACCGCGCAAAGAACAGGCGGCTTTGCTGTTCCGACATATTGCCGGCCACCTGCCCGGCGTCAATCTGCCGCCCTTGCCATTCCATCAGGGCGATACTCGACGCCAAAAAATCCATTTCGCTGCCGTAGGCCGCGAGATGTCTGTCCACTGATTTCATCATTCGCACACTCCTTTTAATCACATCGAAAAGGGTCATATGCCTGCTCTTTCAGTATCGGCCCGACGGCGGATATTTTTTGTACAGAAGGTGCGCATGAAGAAAACGCTCATCTTGTCGCCACGCTGGCAAACGGCGACGGCAAAGTTTGCTAGGGTAAAGGGTAGCCGTATGGGATAGACCATTCTGTTGAACTCAGCAAAGGAAGAGACTAATGAGCACCAGCATCAGCGCTACCCTCAAGGACCCCTCGCTGTTCCGCGAGGCCAATTACATCGACGGGCAATGGTTGCCGGCCAAAGCAGGCCACGCGATCGCCATCCATAACCCCGCCAACGGCGAGCTGGTTGGCCATGTGCCGGCCTTCGGCGCCGAAAAAACCGCGCGCGCCATCGCCGCCGCCAAGAAGGCGCTGCCCGCCTGGCGTGCGCTGACCGCCAAAGAGCGCGCCGGCAAACTGCGGCGGCTGTTTGAGCTGATGATGGAAAATCAGGAGGATCTGGCGCGCATCATGACGGCGGAACAGGGTAAACCGCTGGCTGAAAGCCGCGGTGAGATCGCCTATGCCGCCTCCTTTATCGAATGGTTCGCCGAGGAAGGCAAGCGGGTCTACGGCGACACCATTCCACAGCCCCAGGCGGGCCGCCGCATCATCGTGCAGAAAGAGCCGATCGGCGTGTTCGCCGCCATCACCCCGTGGAATTTTCCGGCGGCGATGATCACCCGCAAAGCCGGCCCCGGCTGGGCGGCGGGCTGTACCGGGGTGATCCGCCCCGCCAGCCAGACCCCGTTCTCGGCGCTGGCGATCGCCGTGCTGGCGGAGCGCGCCGGGCTGCCCGCCGGGGTGTGCAACGTGATCACCGGCCCCAGCAAAGGCATCGGCGGCGAGCTCACCGCCAACCCGGACGTGCGTAAACTCTCCTTCACCGGCAGCACCGAAGTCGGCGCGCAGCTGCTGGCCCAGTGTGCGCCCACCATCAAGAAAACCAGCATGGAGCTGGGCGGCAACGCGCCGTTTATCGTGTTCGACGACGCGGATCTGGACGCCGCCGTGGCCGGCGCGGTCGCCTCGAAATACCGCAACGCCGGCCAGACCTGCGTCTGCACCAACCGTTTTCTGGTGCAGGACGGCGTGTACGACGCCTTCGCCGCCAAACTGAAAGCCGCCGTCGCCAAGCTGAAAGTCGGCAACGGCCTGGATGACGGCGTCACCATCGGCCCGTTGATTAACCCGGACGCGGTGGAGAAAGTGCGCGAACATATCGCCGACGCCGTCGAGCACGGCGCATCGGTGCTGCTGGGCGGCAAGCCTGACGCGCTGGGCGGCAATTTCTTCACCCCGACCATCCTGACCGATGTGCCGCGCACGGCGAAAATCTTCCGCGAGGAGACGTTCGGCCCGGTAGCGCCCCTGATCCGCTTCAGCCAGGAAGCGGAAGCCATCGAACTGGCCAACGACACGCCGTTCGGCCTGGCCGCTTACTTCTACAGCCGCGACATCGGCCGGGTGATGCGCGTGGCCGAAGCGCTGGAGTACGGCATCGTCGGCATCAACGAAGGGCTGATTTCCACCGAGGTGGCACCGTTCGGCGGCATGAAGCACTCCGGTTTGGGCCGCGAAGGCTCAAAATACGGCATCGAGGACTATCTCGAGATCAAATACCTGTGCCTTGGCGGTTTGGGCGCTTGATGCGATCGGCCTCCGCGTCTGCGGGGGCCCTGTCTGGCGGATCCGGAAAGCCTTTGCTACCTTTAGGCTTCTCGTTCAGAACGGTTAAAAGGCATTTCCAGTATGCAACCTCTCGTGGTACAGCTGCCCGGCTTTTACGTCGCCGGCCAAACGGTCAGAACCACCAATCAGGACGAAACCCGGCCCGAGACGGCAAAAATCCCGGCGCTGTGGTCAGACTTTTTCGCCACCTCGCCCGCCACGCCGGTCTATGGGGTCTACTCCAACTACGCCTCCGACGCCGGCGGGCCATTTGACGTCACCGCCGGCAGCGCGGCAGAGAGCGGTTTGCACATCCAACCCGGCCGCTATCTGGTGTTCCAGGCCCGTGGCGCCATGCCGGCGGCGGTTATCGCAGGCTGGCAAGCCATCTGGGCCTACTTCGAGCAACACCCGGAAATCGAACGCCGCTTCCTGACCGACTTCGAAACCTATACCGGCCCCGAGGCGGTCGATATCCATATCGGCTGCCGCTAACGTCGCATTGAACTCAACGATGACAACGTTCTTCTCCACCATTCCTATGGCGCATGTCTTTTCGGGGGACAAAACCAAGGCGTTTTACCTGAATTTTCTCGGTGACACGCTGGAATGTGAGCACCGTTTCAGCAAGGAGAACATCCCATCGCGAGATAATCTATACTGATGCCAGGATGCATTACTCTTTTCGTTTAGCGTCATGTAGATGGAGTGACAGATGGCTAACTCTGAATCGACCTGCGATTCCCTTTCAATACCAGTGGCAGATTTATTCCATGATCAATAAGAAAAACGCCGTGCTTACCCCGGCTGCAATGCTATTGCTACAGCCTATTTTCGCCAGCCAGGCACTGGCGGCAGAAAATAATGAAGAAAAAAGCGACACCCTGGTGGTGATGGCGCAACCCACCGGATTGACCGAGCTGGGATCGCCGGTCTCCGTCAGCGTGATCGACGGCGAAACCCTGCGCAACGCCGCGCCGCAGATTAACCTGTCGGAAAACCTCGGCAGCGTGCCGGGCCTGCAGATCCAAAATCGGCAAAACTATGCGCAGGATCTGCAGATGTCGATACGCGGGTTCGGCAGCCGTTCGATGTTCGGCGTGCGCGGGGTGCGCATGTACGTCGACGGCATTCCCGCCACCATGCCCGACGGCCAGGGTCAAACCTCCAATATCGACATCAATTCCGTCGAGCGCATCGAGGTGCTGCGCGGCCCTTATTCCGCGCTGTACGGCAACGCCTCAGGTGGGGTAATCAACGTTGACACCCAGACCGGCGCCCAGCCGCCGACGCTGGAAGCCGGCGGCTATTTCGGCAGCGACAACAC
This sequence comes from Serratia sp. HMSC15F11, assembly GCF_001808215.1. Taxonomy (NCBI): domain Bacteria; kingdom Pseudomonadati; phylum Pseudomonadota; class Gammaproteobacteria; order Enterobacterales; family Yersiniaceae; genus Serratia; species Serratia sp. HMSC15F11. The sequence goes on along the minus strand of NZ_KV792389.1, from coordinate 50,190 downwards.
CTGGCGCTACGGGGTGAAAGCGACCGGCGCCACCGGCGACGGCACCCAGGCCGGCGACGTCAACTACGCTATTTCCGGCACCCGATTCACCACTCAGGGCTATCGCGATCACAGCGCCGCGCGGAAAAACCTCGGTAACGGCAAGCTCGGCGTGCGCCTGGACGACGTCAGCACCCTGACGCTGATGTTCAACAGCGTCTCGATTGACGCCGGCGATCCGGGCGGCCTGACCGAGGCGGAATGGAGGGCCAATCCGCGCCAGGCGCCGCGCGCGGATCAATTCAACACCCGCAAATCGCTCGACCAGACCCAGGCCGGCCTGCGCTATCAGCGCCGGATGAGCGAGCGCGACGAACTGACCCTGACCGCCTACCACGGCGAGCGCCACACCACGCAATACCAATCAATCCCGATGGGGCCGCAGCTCAACCCCACCCACGCCGGCGGGGTGATCGTGCTGGAAAGAAAATATCAGGGCATTGACACTCGCTGGAAGCATGAGGATACTTTCGCATCGTTACCGGTAACACTGATCGGCGGTCTGGATTATGAAACCATGACCGAACGCCGCCAGGGGTTCGAAAACTTTATTCTGCGAGACGGCACAGTGGACTACGGCGAGAAAGGCGACCAGCGGCGCAACGAGAAGAACCGCATCTGGAACCTGGATCCTTACCTGCAAACCTCCTGGCAACTGACGCCGCACTGGACGCTGGACGCCGGCCTGCGCTACAGCACGGTCAGCTTCGACTCGACCGACTATTACATCACGCCGCGCAACGGCGACGACAGCGGCAGCAAACGCTACCACCAGTGGCTGCCGATGGGCTCGCTCAACTATAAGATCAGCCCGGCATGGAACGTTTATCTCTCCGCCGGCCGCGGCTTTGAAACCCCCACCATCAACGAGCTCTCCTACCGTCCCGACGGCCAGACGGGCCTCAACATCGGCCTGCAGCCTTCCACCAGCGACACCGTCGAACTGGGTAGCAAACTGCGCCTCGGCAACGGCCTGGTGAGCGCGGCCCTGTTCCAGACCGATACCGATAACGAGCTGGTGGTTGCGGAAAGCAGCGGCGGACGCACCAGCTATGCCAACGCCGGCAAAACCCGGCGGCGCGGCCTGGAGCTGGCGCTGGATCAAGAGTTTGCGCTGGACTGGCGCCTGCATATGGCCTGGACGCTGCTGGACGCCACCTACCGCAGCGATATGTGCGGCAAAGCCGTTTGTACCCCAGCCCAGACCATTCCCGCCGGCAATCACCTGCCGGGCATCGCGCGCAACATGGGCTACGCCTCGCTGGCCTTTGCGCCGCCGGAAGGCTGGCATGCCGGCGCGGAGCTGCGCTACATGAGCGACATTCAGGCCAACGACGCCAACAGCGCGCAGGCCCCCGCTTACACCGTGGCCGGCGTAAACGCCGGCTATCGCTTTACCTGGAACCGCTGGGCGCTGGACGTGTTCAGCCGGGTAGATAACGTGTTCGATCGCCGTTACGTCGGTTCGGTGATCGTCAACGAAGGCAACGGCCGCTACTTCGAGCCGGCGCCGGGTCGCAACTGGGGTGGCGGCGCCACCTTGTCTTACCGCTTTGAATAAGGCAAAGCACCTTAAGGTTAAAAGACGGAATAGGTTTTACGTCACCCTAGCGGCTTCCCGCTGAAATATTAGGGAGAAACCGCGTGTTTTTTCCGATTTGGCTTAATCTCTAAATCGGGGACTTTCATTTTTGGTAAGGGTATTGCTATGCAAAATAAAGCGTCACTATCGCCGCTTATCGTCATAACGGCGCTGTTTGCCGCCCTGAGCGGGCTTTATCTGCTCGGCGGCGGCATTTGGCTGGCCAAGTTGGGCGGTTCGCTGTATTACATCATCGCCGGGCTGGTGCTGCTGGCGACCTCTTGGCTGCTGTTCCGCCGCCGCGCCACCGCGCTGCTGCTGTACGCCGTGTTCCTGTTGGGCACCACCGTTTGGGCCTTGTGGGAAGTCGGCCCGGACTTCTGGGCGTTGACGCCGCGTCTGGACGTCACCTTCTTCTTCGGCCTGTGGCTGGTACTGCCGTTTATCTACCGTAAGCTGGTCGCCAACGGCAAGTTCGCCTACGGTGCGCTGAGCGCGGCGCTGGTCATCACCGTCATTGCGCTGGCCTATGCCGTGTTCAACGATCCGCAAGAGATCAACGGCACCCTCGACGCCGCGCAGGTACAGCCTAAAGACACCACCGGCGCCGACTGGCCGGCCTATGGCCGCACCCAGGAAGGCACCAGTTACTCGCCGCTGAGCCAGATCAACGACAAAAACGTTGGCCAGCTGCAAGAGGTTTGGCGTTTCCAGACCGGCGATCTGAAGACCGCCAACGATCCGGGTGAGATCACCAACGAAGTCACGCCGATCAAGATCCGCGATACCCTTTACATGTGTACGCCGCACCAGAAGCTGTTTGCGCTGGATGCCGCCACCGGTAAAGAAAAATGGAAGTTTGATCCGCAGCTGAAGTACAACCCGACCTTCCAGCACATCACCTGCCGCGGCGTGTCTTACCACGAAACCGCTGCCGCCGCAGACGCTGCCGGCAACGCCGCACCGGCGATGTGCGCACGCCGCATCATTCTGCCGGTCAACGACGGCCGCCTGTTCGCGCTGGACGCCGAAACCGGCAAGCCGTGCCCGGACTTCGCCAATAACGGCGAACTGAACCTGCAGAGCAACATGCCGTATGCGACGCCGGGCCACTACGAGCCGACTTCGCCGCCGGTAATCACCGATAACGTGATCGTCGTCGCCGGCGCCGTGACCGACAACTACTCCACTCGCGAGCCTTCCGGCGTGATCCGCGGCTTCGACGTCAACAGCGGCAAGCTGCTGTGGGCCTTCGATCCTGGCGCGAAAGATCCGAACGCCATCCCGGCGGACGAGCATCACTTCGTGCCGAACTCGCCGAACTCCTGGGCACCGGCCGCCTATGACGCCAAGCTGGATATCGTCTATCTGCCGATGGGCGTCGCCACGCCGGACATCTGGGGCGGCAACCGCACCCCGGAAATGGAGCGCTACGCCAGCGGCCTGTTGGCGCTGAACGCCTCCACCGGCAAGCTGGCCTGGTTCTATCAAACGGTCCACCATGACCTGTGGGACATGGACGTGCCGGCGCAGCCGACCCTGGCAGACATTACCGACAAGAGCGGTAAAAAAGTGCCGGTCATCTACGTGCCGACCAAAACCGGCAATATCTTCGTGCTGAACCGCACCAACGGCGAACTGGTGGTGCCGGCGCCGGAGAAACCGGTACCGCAGGGGCCGGCCAAAGGCGATCGCCTGTCACCGACCCAGCCGTTCTCCGAGCTGACCTTCCGTCCTGAGAAGAAACTGACCGGTGCAGACATGTGGGGCGCGACCATCTATGACCAGCTGGTCTGCCGCGTGATGTTCCACAGCCTGCGTTATGAAGGCACCTTCACCCCGCCTTCCGAGCAGGGCACGCTGGTGTTCCCGGGTAACCTCGGCATGTTCGAGTGGGGCGGCCTGGCCGTCGATACCGATCGCGAAATCGCTATCGCCAACCCGATCGCGCTGCCGTTCGTGTCCAAACTGATCCCACGCGGCCCAGGCAACCCGATTGAGCCGCCGGAAGGCGACAAGGGCGGCAGCGGTACCGAAACCGGTATCCAGCCGCAGTATGGCGTGCCGTTCGGCGTCACGCTGAACCCGTTCCTGTCACCGTTCGGCCTGCCGTGCAAACAGCCGGCCTGGGGTTACATTTCCGCCGTTGATCTGAAAACCAACGACATCGTGTGGAAAAAACGTATCGGCACCGTGCGCGACAGCTCCCCGCTGCCGCTGCCGTTCAAAATGGGCATGCCGATGCTGGGCGGCCCGGTGACCACCGCCGGTAACGTGTTCTTCATCGGCGCCACCGCAGACAACTACCTGCGCGCCTTCAGCGTGACCAACGGTGAGAAACTGTGGGAAGCGCGCTTGCCGGCCGGCGGCCAGGCGACGCCGATGACCTATGAGGTCAACGGTAAGCAGTACGTCCTGATCTACGCCGGCGGCCACGGTTCCTTCGGCACCAAGCTGGGCGACTATGTAGTCGCTTACGCGCTGCCCGATCAGAAGTAACCGCCACCGGTAATACCCTGCAAAGCACGCCGCAAGGCGTGCTTTTTCTTTTTACGCCCCGCCTGATGCGCCGCCCGCAATACTCTTAATTTTTTCATTTTCATTATTGATAATAATTATCATTCGCAATATTATGAGTGCGTGGCCCCGGCAGTGGCCCGCAATCCTTCTCCACCTTAATGGGCAATATGGCAGTCGGCCGCCTGCGGGCGGCCCTATTCGGAGGCGCATGGTCGACCACACGCAAAGACACCAAAAGAAGATCCTGCAAGCGGCGGTGAAAACGCGGCGCGCCGGCCTGCCGTTCGAGCCGGCTCCCCCCGTCCATTCGCCCTTTGTCGGGCTTCCCCATCAAACAGAGGCCGTGCTGGTGCACCTGATCGGCCAAGATGACCCACAGGAGCCGCCGGAATGAATGTGCAGCCTTTTACCGCCATGCTGATGTTTGCCTACGTGCTGCTGATGGTGCCGCTGCTCTACGTCATCGACAGCCGTCTGAGCGCCGGTAAGCTGGTGCGCAAAGCCACGCAAAACGTCATCATCATCGCGTTGACGCTGTTGTTCTTCAGCGCGATGACCCTGCTGTATTGACGCCGCAGCGGCTCAGGCGTAGGTCTGGCGCCTGAGCCGCGCCTTCACCCTCGCGGCCGCTCTACGGTTTTCAACCCGCCCATTCGCAGCCAGTGGTAGAGATCCGCGTTGCGTTTGAAACCCAGTTTTCTCATCGCCGCCTGTTTGTGGTTGCTGACGGTTTTCACGCTCAGGTGCAGGTTGCGCGCAATGGTGGCCTGCGGCAATTCACAGGCCAGATAGCGCATCACATCCTGCTCATGGCGGGTAATGCCCTCGCGTTATACCAATGAGAACGGTGGCTCTCACTGCCGTTCACCCACATCGTCAATACCCGCTCCAGCGGGCCTAATACACTGGTTCATATGTCCCGCCCCGTTGAAATATTCATAAAACTAAATAAATAATACTTATATTTCACACTTGCGTGACTTGAATCACAACAAATTGTGGATAAAACCGCATTAATACTTAAATATTTTTTATGTGAAATAAGACCATATCTCACTCATTCCGAGCAGTTCCCTTTGAACGGCTCACCACAAGTAGGGGTAATTTATGCTTTTGCAGAAAACGTTGTTAGCTTTGGCTTCCTGTTCACTATTCTCAGTCGCTGCATTCGCCCAAACACCTCCGTCCCCGTACCAAAACGTAGCCGCCTCCTCCCTGCAACCGCGACATGGTTCTCCGGCGATCCCCATCTCTCGTCAATACCAGTGCTACAAAGAGGGCGGATATTATTGGCCGGCAGACGGTTCCGGCATTCCGCAAAGCGACTGTAAAGCGGCGTATCAGCTCGTCTATCACAAGTACCTTGATAAGTCTGGGATTGTTGTGCCGAAAGAAGAAGGGAAAAAAAGCGCCATCAACAGCAAAAAAAATGCTGTCGATATTATCGAGCAGTCCAACTATCAGTTCAGGCAGTGGAATGAGGCCTCCAAGAATGTTGCTGACTACAACAATCCGGATGCCGTTAAAGCCGCCATCCCGGACGGGCAGCTTTGTTCCGCCGGTAATGTCGGCGCTGAATGGGATGAGCGTTCGAAAGTCTGGAATGACAAATCCGGTTTAGACGCTGTGACCGCCTGGCGCGCCACCGATATCCAAAAAACCAGTGAAGGCAAGATAGATATTGTCTATGACGCCACGGCGACCCACGATCCCAGCTTCTTCGAGGTTTATATCTCAAGGCCGGATTATAACGCCGCCACCGCGCCCCTGAAGTGGAGTGACCTGGTGTTGCTGGAGAAAGTCGAGAATGTCAAACCGGAAAACCAGCAATACAAATTCGCCGTAAACGCCAAAGACTATACGGGAAAACACGTTATCTACATTCGCTGGCAACGCATCGATCCTGTCGGCGAAGGCTTTTACAGCTGTAGCGACGTAAACATCAAAGGATAATCACCGTGACCGACAGCCGGTTCACTCCCTGTACCGGATTGCCGCCTCCTCCGAGGGGCGGCATAGGTCTCTCTCCTCGGCCCTGACCCGCGGATATTTCCACAGCCAGCGCCCGCTGACCATGCGCCAGTAAAACAAAGCGCCGCGCACCGCCCAATCGAGGAACATCCCCAGCCAGACGCCCACCACGCCCATGCCCAGTTCAATGCCCAGCACATAGCCGGCCACCACGCGGCAGCCCCACATGCCCAGCATCGTCACCCACATGGCGAAGCGGGCGTCGCGCGCGCCTTTCAGCCCGGCGGGCAACACCCAGGAAGCGGCCCAGATCGGCATAAAGGCGGCGTTGAGCCAGATGAGGGTTTTCACTACCGTTTTTACGTCATCCTGCGAGGTATAAAACGCGGCAAAGACGCCGGCCAGCGGCGCCGTGCCCCAGGCGATGGCGGTCAGCCCGAGGGTCGACAGCCAGAAAATATGGCGCAGCTGCCGCTCCGCCTGGCCGATCTCGCCTTTGCCGAGCCGCCGCCCCACGATGATGGTCGAGGCCGAGCCCAGCGCGTTGCCCGGCAAGTTGATCAGCGAAGCGATAGAAAAAGCGATGAAGTTACCGGCGATCACGTTGGTGCCCATGCCGGCGACGAACATCTGCGTCAGCAGCTTGCCGCCGTTGAACAGCACCGATTCGACGCTGGCGGGAATGCCGATCCCCAGCACTTCCCACAGGATGCCCATCTTCAGCGGCGTGAAATAGCTTTTCAGCGTGATGTGCAGCGCCGGGTTAAAGCCGATCGCCAGCACATAGAGAATGGCGATGGCGCCGATACAGCGGGAAATCGTCAGCCCCAGCCCGGCGCCGACGAAGCCCAGCCCGTGCCAGCCGAGCATGCCGTATATCAGAATGCTGCTGATGATGATATTGAGGATATTCATGCCGCCGTTGATCAGCAGCGGGATCTTGGTGTTGCCCGCGCCGCGCAACGCGCCGCTGCCAATCAGCGCAATCGCCGCCGCCGGATAGCTCCACACCGTGGTCTGCAGGTAAGAAAGCGCCAGCGCCTTCACCTCCGGCGAGGCCGCCCCGGCGATCACATCGATGATCGATTCGCCCGCCAGATGAATGCCTGCCGCCAACAGCAGCGCCACGCCGGTCATCAAGACCAGGGACTGACGCGCCGCCGCGCGCGCGCGCCGACGATCGCGCTTGCCGAGGCTGAAGGCCACCACCACGGTGGTGCCGAGATCCACCGCGGCGAAAAAGGCGATGATCACCATGTTGAAGCTGTCCGCCAGCCCCACCCCGGCCATTGCCTCTTTACCGAGCCAGCTCACCAGAAAGGTGCTCAGCACCCCCATCAACAGAACGCAGGCGTTCTCCAGAAAAATTGGCACCGCCAGCGGCGTGATTTCGCGCCAGAACAGCACGCGGTAGCTTTTCCGTTTGGCGTACCAGGGCGTATTTTCCACGCGCTGACGCAGGGCGGCATACAGGTTCAAGGTGGGCTCGATGAATAAAAGTGAAACATCATTTCAAATGATGAGCGATAAATCGTTATCCTGCAAAGAATTTTTGGGCGCCCGCGACGAGCGCCCGAAAGGCACACCGTCGCGCTACTCCATGTAGTCTTCCTGATCGGCCTGCGCCGCCGCGATAAAGCGTGCGGTGCTGCGGCTGAGCGTGGTGCATTTGTCCGTCAGCAGCTGATTGTCCTGCTGCAGAGTCAGGTAGCGCGCCTGGGTGAGCGCCGGCAGCTGCCGATACCCTGCCGCCTGCGTATCCCAGCCGCGATGCTGCGCCGCCCGCATCGCGGTGCGTTGCAATTTGACATCGTCCGGCACATCGCTGCGCCCGCAGTCCACGCGCAGGAAGTGGCCGCCGGCCAGCATCGAAGCGATGTGATCCAACTGCGCCTGCAGCGGCGGCGTCGGTTTATGCGCCGTTTGCTGACAGCCCGCCAGCAGCAACAACGCCACCGCGCCGCAAAGAGAAGTGCGAAACTGAGTAGACATGGGAGCTCCCGGAAAACCTGTGGGTGATGCAATGATCTTAGGTGAGCGGATGCCGGGCGGCAAGGCGAGCAGCACGCACTGCCCGCTTAACGCCGACCGCTGCTGACCTTGGTGGCGCGGGCGGGGTTGCCGGCGACGAACTCCAGCGTGGGGGAATAGTAAAACGGCAGCCAGGCGTTATAGCCGCTCTCCCACTCCCATTTGACCGGGCAGGGCCACAGCATGTCTTCATGCAGGATGTAATAGATCCACCGCCCGGGCGGACGGCGCGGTTTGCGCATTTTCATAGCGAGTACGGCGGCCTGATGGCGTGCGATAAGGTCAACTGCTGCATTTTACCGCGATTTTGGCCGCGGGGACAGCCTGGGTTGCCGAGCGAGCGTTAGCCGCCGCTCGCGGCCCCCAGCGCCACCACCCTATCCGCCGAGTCGATCGTCGATTTTCTGTGGGCGACAATCACGCGCGTGATATTCAGCGAAGATATCGCCCGGTTGATCGCCAATTCATTCTCAACGTCCAGATGGCTGGTCGCTTCATCCATAAACAGCACGCTTGGTCGCCGGTAGAGGGCGCGTGCAATAAACAGACGTTGCTTTTGCCCGCCGGAGATGCCGTTCCCCAACTCTCCGATCAGGGTTTCGTAACCCATCGGCATCTGCATGATTTCCTCGTGAATGTTGCTGTGCATCGCACAGGCCACAATCCACTCTCTATTGGCGTTGACCTCGAAGCCGCTGATGTTTTCCGCGATCGAGCCGGAGAATAGTCGGTCGTCCTGCAACACGCAGGCGATCGCATTGCGGTAGTTATTCACGCCGATTTTATGGATATCCATCATGTCGGCCAGGATCTCTCCCGAGGTCGGGTTGAGCAAGCCGCACATGACCTTCAGCAAGGTAGTTTTCCCCACGCCAGACGCCCCGACGATGGCGACGCTCTCGCCGGCGGCGATGCGGATATCCAGGTCTTTAAAGATCGGCCGAGACAGCGCGTCATATTGATAGGTGAGGTTTTTAACCTCAACGGCAACCCCCTTGCCCGGTTCGAAGACCTGCCGCGGCGCGGACTCCACCTCCGCATCGGTAAAGACGATGTCAGATATCCTCTCATTGTGCAGCGACAGCATGCGCAGGCCGATCGCCAGATCGATCAGGCTGGAAGCCCGCTGCGAGAACTGGCCTCGATAGGCGTTGAACGCCATGAACATGCCGAGCGTCATAGTATTGTCGATGACCATCATGGCGCCGAGCCAAAGTATCGCCACCTGATCGAGCGTGGTGATAAAGGTATTGATCCCGCCGAACATCATATTGAAACGGGTGATTTTGATATTGGTATTGGCGGCATCGACATTCAAATTGAGCCAATAGCTGGAGCGCGTTTCCTTGATGCCCAGCGCTTTGACCGTGGAAATACCGTACAGCGTCTCCATGAAGTGCGAGTTCGCCTTGGCCGCCTTGACGATTTGCTCCTCCGAGAATTGGCGGTAGGTGCGGTAGGTCATCATCCTGATGAGGATGTAGACCAAGGTGAAGCCTGACACCACCCAGACCAGCCAGCCGCCATAGACCATCATCATCACGAACAAGCCGACTGTCATGATGCCGTCGATGATCCCGCCGACGATATTATTGGTAAAGGTGGTTCTGATCGCATCCAATGAAGAAAACCGCGATTGGATATCCCCCAGGTGCCGTTTCTCGAAAAAGTCCAGCGGCAGCTTCAGCAGATGTTCGAACAGCGTCGTCTTCCACTGAATATCGGTCAGCGTCCCCAGCACGATGGAAATCCAGGCCCTGGCGATGCTGACCACCGCGCGAAACAGGGTGAAGAAGATCAGCCCCAAACAGATGACCGTCAGCAAGCTGTAGTCATGCGCCTGAATGACATGGTCGGTCACGAGCTGGGTCCCCACAGGCAGCAGCAGGTTGACCGACTCAATGACGAGCGATAAGGCAAAAATCTTGAGCAGCGTCCCCGGCAGCCCCTCGATGTTTTTCATCAAATCCAGCAGGCGTAAACGGGTTTTTAAGGTCTCTTGCTGAAAAGCCTTGTCGGGCCACAGCTCCAGCGCAATGCCGGTAAAATGGTTCGACATCTCTTGCAGGCCAATCACTCGGCGCCCGAAGGCAGGGTCATGAATCACAAAGCCCGCGCGCTGAACCTTAACCAGCACCACGAAATGGTTCATGTTCCAATGCAATATGCAGGGCGTTTTCAGCTGATTGATTTCATCGATGTCCAGCGACAAGGCCCGCGTCTTCAGCTGAATTTGCGCCGCGATTTGTGACAGGGTGCCCAGGGTCGCGCCCTGGGTGGAAATGCCGAATCGCTGCCGCAGGCTCAGCATATCCACATTAAATCCGTAATAAGCAGAGATCATCGCGAGGCAGGCCAGGCCGCACTCCGATGACTCCGACTGCAAGATGCTCGGCACCCGTTTACGCAGAGAGAACGTTAACTTTTCGTTGATCCGTTCAAAAAGATTATGATCCTTCATCGACTCTCCCCACCACGCTGTTTTTTATGTCATACAAAGGCGCGACCGCCCATTGATAAAGCGGTTTCTTATCCAGGAACACAATCACCCTGGCCTGCAGCCCACTGCTGATCTCCAGATATTTCCCTTTGTCGCTGAATTGCGTGTCGCTGATGGACGCCAACACTTTGTAGTAGGCGTTTCGCTCCCTTTTATTGCCGCTGCTGTATTCCGCCATCTCCTGTGGGGAAGCCGGAACCGAAGAGATGGATTCAATGCGCCCCGGAAACTGGCCGAACTTGTCCGAGGGAAAAGCCTCGTAGCGAATGTTGATGCCATCGCCGATTTTCACGTAGGGCAAACTGTTATTCGGCAGCCACAACACCAGGTAATATTTGATGTTTTCAATCGGCTTGATCTGCGCCAGGCTGCTGCCGCTCTCGACCACCTGCCCGGCGGTCACGCTCAGCGACTCGATTGTCCCCTTCAGCGGCGCCTTGATAATCACCTGGTCGCCGGCGTTGGATTCCGCCAATTGGCGTTGCAGCTCGCTGCGTTGCGATTCGCTTTGCGATATTTGATTGTCGTAATCGGCGGCGCGAATCAGCAGATCGCTGCGCAGCTGCGACAGCTGGATATTTTGCTGAATCTTTTGGCTGTTGAGCGCCTGATAGGAACTCTGCTGTTGCTGAAAGAGCGAACGCTGATAATTCAGCTGATCCTTGGTAATCAGCCCTTTCGTCAGGTAATGCTCGTAGTTTTTCAAACTCTCCCTCATTTTTTCCATGCCATCTCTGGCACTGAGGTTAAGTTTTTCCGTTTCTTTATACGCTATCTCATAGCTGTCAATCTGTTTTCTCAGGTTCTCCAGCATCGCGTCTTTGTTTTTTTTCAGCTTGCTGATGATCGAATCCAGATTGCCGATCTGCTTGTTGATTTCACCCGCGGCAATATGGCTGACGTTACCCGAGGCCGTGCTTCTGGAAACATCGATGATATAGAGCGGCTCGTCTTTTTCCACCACATCACCGGCCTGGTGAAAAGACCGATTTACATAGCCATATTGGGAAGAAAAAACGTTCGTCGAATGCGGAATGCTGATCACCTCCCCTTCGACATCCACCCTGCGCGTATATTCACAAAAATAGAGCGCGCTCGCCAAAATAAGAATAAAAACAAGGCACGTCACGGCAATCACAGAGCTGGACGCGCCGGAAATCAGCAGCGCTCTGCCGGTCCATCTTTGACGTTGATAATTGACCGCCTCCTGGCGGAAAATATTTCTGCTCTTATTATCACTCATAGGAAGACCTGCGCATGCCTGACCGGGAGACAGCCGCAGCGCGAGCGCTGCGGCCTTGGACAGCAATATTGATTTAGCTGATGGTGCCGTTAATCAGCCCATCGAGGCCTTTTTTGGAGTATTCCAGGGTGGTATCCCAGCCAACAACGGCTGCGGCCACGCCGCTGGCCACGCCACCCAGAATACCCGCAGCGACCATGCCAACGCCCTGGCCAATGGAGCCGACGCCCAGCAGACCGCCGCCGTCGCCGCCGTGCTTACCGCCGATGACGGCGCCCGCCATGCTGCCGACCGCGGCGCCCAAAGCAACGGACGAAACGGCTTCCGCGGCATTCGTGACGGCGCTGCCAATCAGGCCGGACAGCCCATTGCTCATATCCCAGGAATAGGCGCCTGACACTTCATTCATTTCGATAACAGACAGTTCTTTCATTGGTTAATCTCCATATTTAAACCGACAAACACAGCCATACATGCGTGTTGTCATTGCATTGGCATCGGCCTGCAGCGCCGGATGCCACCAATAATGCCGCGGGAAAAGACGGCATTATATTTTTGATACGGCTCCCTTAATTCTGCGTAACGGTGAATGTCATGACGGCATCGGCCTGCCCGGGGCTAATGTCCCCCGTCTGCTTATAACGCGCCATTAAGGGAATTCTTATCTCTTTTTCGGCAGCGGTGTGATAGTTAATCGGCCGGGAAAACGTGAGCGGATTACGGTTCTCGTCCAGGACTTCCACGGCAACGCCCTTTGCCGCATCAGAACCGTCGGCAATAGCGATCATGCCTACGCCCGGCGAATTTCCGGCCGCTTCAAACGTCACCTGTACCGGAATATTGTCTTCCTGGCATTGCAGGACCACGAAGAAGTTACGTTCGGAAGACACCGCGCTGCTGCCGACCCCATTAAATTCGCTGCGTTTTGGGCTGCCTAAGTCCACCGTTTGATTTTTATAATTCAAATCCACCAGGCAGCTTTTCTGAATGACCTTCATGCCGGAAATGCTCAAATCCAATACCGAGGTCGAGTCCAGATAATATCTGGCGATAATCTTCCCCCCCATATCACCGCCGGTTTTAATCGGGCCGGTTTTGATAAACGTCAGCCTGACATCATTGCGGTTGATCCACGGCGTCAGCAGGTTGGGCGAAATCGCCGTATTGAAAGGCACGTTCTTATTGCTCTGCCACAGATCCGAAATCGTCACGCCTACGCCGTCGATGCCCGTTTCAAACACGCCGGGCAGCGCACTCGGCGTCAGCGGCGACAGGGAACGATAGGCCACCGAGCCCGAGCAAAGAAAAGAAAACGTCGTGCCGCTGATGCTGTTTTCCGTACGGACTGCCAACTGTTCGCCGATTTCAATACGCGGATCCACGGCCAGCGTCAGCAACCCCATGCGGATGGTTTTCGCGTTGGTGGTACAGGTGCCGGCATACGCCACCGTCGTTAGCGTCGCCAGCCATAGCAGAGCGCCGTAACCGAATATCCTGATAAAAACGTTCATTTTCACTCTCACTTAACAAGTCATGATGGATACGGAGCGAGATCTATTGGCAAACGCCATTGAGGGTTTGGATCCCTGCGACGGGTTTCTCCGCCGGCAGTTGATAGCTGATGCGGCACTGATGCTCGGCATTTCGCCCCCACTGCACGACGAGCCGGCCTTGTTCCGCCATGCCGGAGAGATAAACCAATCCATCCCCGCCAATCAGGAACGGCTGCGCCGAATGATCCGCATCGCGGACGCTGGCCCCCAGAGGGAGAGGCACCCCATGTGGATCCGTGACTCTCATCAGGATCCTTTTGCCGACGTGCGCCTTGAAATTCGCCCGGCTTACCGCGCCGCGGGTAGGCGTGACCGACTGGTTGGTCAGCGCGAGATCGACATCATCCGGCAAACTCTCCACATCAAGACGAATCGAGTTGTTGCGATAAGGGGTGGCGTAAGGAACGATGGCATAGCCGCGCCAGTCGGTTTTCACCCCGACCTGGTTGCCGACCGCCACATCGCTGGCGCCGGCCGCCGTCACCAGGGCGGCCGTCTCGCCAAAGGGCTGGCCGAAGGTGACGCCGTCTTCGTGGGCAATCACGCCCCCTTTTACGCCATAGTTGACGCGCTGTTGGCTGCGATCGTAAGCGTATCCCGCGACGAGTTCGCCGTAGGTGGCGCGCCAGTCGAGGTTGGCGTTGCCGCTGTTGCCCTGGCCCTGATTGCCATACCCTTCCTGTACGCTCCAGTTGAGGTTGTTGCCGGCCAGCGCCGTGCCGTTGAGCCCCGCCGTATGGCTGGTATTGCCCTTTTGGCTGGTATTGAGGCTATAGGTGGCGTAGGTGTTGCTCAGCCATTTCTCCAATGGCACGCTGATATTGAAGGCAAACAGTTGGTCGCGATCGTAAATACGCCGTTGCCCCCGGTCTGAGTCACCGTAAATCGCCTGTGAATTACGGTTGTAGCTGTAGTTAAAACCGTAACTGATGCCATTCCAGCTATTGTTGTAACCCGCGCTCAGCGATTGCATGTTGCGCTCGGAATTCCAGTAATCTTCGCTGACCGCGCTGAGGGAAAGTGACCCCGCCCCCTCCCATAAATTCTGGTTGAGCGTAATCTCGGCGCGGTTTTTACGGCGGTCTGTCAGGGCGTAGCGGTTGCCGCTGCGGTAGGTGTCCAGCACTTCCTGCAGCCCATAATAGCCGCTGGTCGAATAGCGGTAGCCGGCAATGGCGAAGTTCGTGCCGGTCGCTACGATGTTTTTGCTGTAGCGCACGCGCCACGACTGGCCGTCGCTTTTCGGCTGATGTTCCTGTTTCGCCCAGGCCTGAGTCGCGTCCACCGACAGGGCGCCGAACTCACCCAGGTTTTTACCCACCCCCAAGGCCAAGGATTGATACGGGCCGGCGAACTGTCCGCCGCCATAGAGGGTAAAGCCGGCCGGCAAGCCGTAAATCAGGCTGCCCTGCGAGAAAACCTTTTTCTCCACGCTGTGATCGTAGGTGCGGTATTGGCCGGACGTCAGCGCGTATTTCAGGCGCCCTTCGCGTTGCAATACCGGCAAGCTGGCAAAAGGCACGGTCATATGCTGTTCGCTGCCGTCCGCCTCTTTGATGGTCACGTCCAAATCGCCGCTGCCGCCGGTCGGATACATGTCAGAAATCTCGAACGCGCCCGGCGCGACATAACTCTGGTAGATGACATAACCGTTTTGGCGAATGACCACCTGCGCGTTGCTGCGCGCAATGCCGCGCACCACCGGCGCATAGCCGCGCAGGCTTTCCGGCAACATGTCGTCATCGGAGGCCAGCTGCGCGCCGCGAAACGACACGCTGTCAAACACATCGGACGGACTGCTGCTTTCACCGAGCGTGAGCAAGCTCTTCATGCTGATGATATTGCGCTGGGCGTAGGTATAGACGGTGTCCCAGCGATCTTCCGACTGCCGCCCGCCACCGCCGCTGTTGTAGCTCCAGGTGGTGTAATTCCGCACCCGCCAGGCCCCCAGATTGAACCCCGGCCGCAGGTTGAGGTAGTAACTGCTCGCGCTCTGGGTAAAACGATCGCGCCCCTTGCTGTTGCTGCCGGTGAAACCGTAGTTAAGCAGCATCGCCGGCATCCCTTCGTCCCACAGTTCGGGCGGTACATAGCCGCGCACCCGATTTTCCAACGCCGCCTGGGGAATGCTCAGCACCAGCCGCTGGCGGTTAAATTGAAATTGCGCCGAGGCCTGCGGGATGGCGGCCAGATTCGCGCACTCTTCCGCGCGGTTCAATGCGGGAAACCGCTCGATCTTCACCCCGAGCCGTTGTAAATCCTCCCCCGTCAGGCAAGGCTGCAGGCCGGCTTTATCATCGCCGCCGGGCTTGATGACAAACCGAACGTCACGCGTCTCCATCAGCATGTCATTCACCCAAATATCCACCCGATACTTGCCGGGCACCTGGTTGCCGTTTTCAAACACCGACAGGTCAACAGGCTGTTGGCCCGAACGCCCCGTTTCCAGCAACGCCGGATTGAAATAGTCACGGGAAAAGGCAGGGTTGGCCATATTGCCGCATACCGCCGTGGTTGCCGTGAATAAGACGATGCGCTTCAGCCAAGCATCCCGCTTCGCTGCTCTACGCTGACGAGTTATCATTCATTAGCTCCATTATTGAATTCGTTATTCCCTTCTGCCGCCCATCCCCTGGCGGTTAAATACCTGACTGATGCTCCTTGCCGGTGCCGCCGTAGTCGTTAATTAATTTCCAACTGACCGACGACGCGCCAGAAACCGGCAATGAAAAAATTTCACTGCTCATCGGCGCGATATAAGTCACCTCTTTCATTTCGCGCCCGCCGATGCGAACATAATGAAAATTCATATAATACGGCGTGGGATTGGTGAGTTTTAATTCCTTGCCGACGCGCTGCCACGTCAACCGTTGAGTCACATCCTCGGGAACCTGTTTGAGCAACGCCGCAGGGCGATAAATCAGTTTGAGGCGCGTTTTTACCGCGATTTGCAAAGTGTTCGACTTACCCGTGTGTTCCGTCGAGGGAATGGACTTTATATTCATCCAATACAAGCTCTCTTTATCCTTCGGCAAGTCATCGCCGACGCGGACGATACGCAGCATATTCTCCTGATGCCCATCCAGACGAAATAAAGGCGGCGTAATGATAAAGGCTATCTTATCCACGCCGCTCTGTTGATTATCCAGCCAGGACTGAATTAAATAAGGTTCGTTGTCCGGGTTGTCGACGCTGATTGAGGCTTCTTTTTTTTCACCGTTAAAAATTACTCGCGTCCCACCGACAACCACACCGGCCTGCGCCGTAGAAAAAAATAATAATAAAATGAATCCCATTAGGGCACTGCAGCGATTAAACCGCATAATATTATCTCCGAGGCAATACGGCCCGCTGGAAACCAGCGGGCAAGAAAATATTATCAGTTGTAATTCAGCGTGAAGGTCGCGACGCTATTGGCTTTACCGGCAGTCACATCTGCAAGCGTGGAAATATAACGCGCGGTAAAATCAAGATTGTTTTTTACGCCGCTGCCGGAAGCCAGCGGATAGGCCGTTGAGGCCGTGTAAAGCGGAAGAACATTATTAGAAATATCAGACAGCTGGATGCCAACGCCCGTGGCGACATCCGTTTCCTGGGTCAGCTGCAATACGTTGTTGTCACCATTATCGGCCGCGCCGTCGAACTTAACGGTGGCGCTTTTTACCGTATCCGGACAATCCGTCACTTCCAGCGTAAATTTAGTCGCCGAGGAAGTGGATCCCTTGCCCCCCGCAAATGCCGTTCGGGCCACATCGCCCAGAACAACATTTAATGGATTACTCAAGTCATTTGTGACCTTGCACGCGGCATCAACAATATTCCCGGTAAAATTAACCTGCCCGTCTGCCGCCAGGGCCGGCAAAGCACTCGAAAAACTCGCCGCAACCAATGCCAACATAATCACTTTTTTTTCCATCATGGGTACTTCTCCTTTTGATTGGACAAACTTAATAATATCCCTATCACGGCTAATCCGTGATAAGGCGAATAGGAGCTCCGCCCCTTTCACAGTTAATTATGCTTGGCTTTCCCTCTTTAGCAATACATAAAATCAATGTAAAGATGAGAAAAGATAATTACCCCGAATCGAATTGGCATCATTCTTATTTTTATTTTAAAAAAACCAAAAAAACGGCGTTTCTTGATTCATTCATCTGGCCGAAAAGGAAAGGTTTATCAGCGTGTTTCATACACCAACCACAAGATAAACCACTCATTCCCTCTTCAATGAATGTGCGTAAGGATGAATTGACACAAAAATGAAAGACGCCGCGCGGGAGCCAATGACTGGAGAGGTTTTTGATTCTTGTAAGGACAGTGGCGCGCCGACGGCGAAACCGGATGGGGCAATAAAGGTTAAGCGTCCAGAAGAGATGGAATATGAGAGGGGGGGCTCTTAAATAAGAAAACGCCGACAATAAATCAGCGTAATAATGCTGCAGAAAGGGCGCCGCCGATCATCAACGGTTCCCTTCTGACGCAGGTTAATTCAGCGATGTAGCCGCGTTATCTTGACGTTCAATTCACAGTCAACGCTTTTCCGTCTTATTTTCAGCGGGATTAATCGTCATGGCGATAATCCTCCCCCAGCCCTCGACCCGGTAAGGTTTCACACGCCAGGCCATCGCCCGCCGGTGCGGCGATCGGGTAGCGATCGTCAGGGGTGATAAAGACCGGCGAGGTCGCGATATACCCGTCGCTAAACTCGGCTTCGATAAAGGTGGCCTCCCAACCCTGTGCAGGGGCGTTCAGCCGAAATTCACCGCGGTTCGCCTCCAGCGGCGCCGGGGTATAACGCACGCCGCACGAGTAGCGAAAATCTCGGGCCGTGCGGTTATGCGCAGTCCAGCGCAACACCCTGATCGGCGGCTCGGAAAAGCGGAGCGTGCGCAGCGCCGTCTCTGAGGCGTTGCTCTGCACCTCGATCGTCGGTAGCGCAATATCACGCTGACGACGGTTGACCAAGGCCAGAACAGCGCGTTCGGGGACCGTGCGCTCATCGCCGGCGATGGCTCGCATCGAGACCTCCCCCGGCAGCTTATTCAAATAAAACCGCGTGCTGTCGGGCGGATAGCGTTCGTCGCCGCCGGCGACGATGAAATACTTCGGCGCAGGAGGCCGCCCGCGCTCGGCCAGGGGGGGATATTCGATGGGATCTTCAATCTGCATCAGCTTGTCAAACGCCGGGGTCTCTATGCGCCGATCGATGCCCAGTTGGTAATAAGGGTGAAATGCCAAAGGCCAACGCCCGCCATACGTGCGATAGGTATGCTTCATCACCTGCCGCGCCGCGATCCCCTCAGGGAAAATGGCGGCTACGGCATCGATGCGCTCATCTGAAAGCGCCGTCAGCAAGGCCGTGGTTCCCCCCTCAGACACGCCCGCGACGATAAATTTGTCTATCTCCCACTGGCGCAATTCGCGCTGCGCCAGCGTCATGGTTTGCGACAGCGCCGCCGTCATCGGGATATGCAGCGGCATCATCAAATATTCATCGGCATCATCCAGGAACAATCGCCATCCTCTGGCCCGGCTTTCCGCCCCTGAACGGCGCCGTCCCTCATTTTGGTATTCCAGGTACGGGTAAGGCAGCCGATTGACCACCACCACCACTGTTTTGCTCTGCGCCGCCAGCGCCTCGGCGGAAAACGCCGGTTTTTGATTGCCCGACGTTCCCGGGCCGGCGGCGCTGCACGCGCAGTCTTCGCTCATCACCAGCAACGCTTTACCGGTGAATGCCCCGTTGGGAATATAAATGTCCACGTCGTGCCACCACTGCGTCGGCCGGATCGCGTCTTGCGGCGACCAGGATTGCGACATCAGCCGATAATGACGAATTTCCGTGTGTTGGCCGCTCTCCACGCTTTTTAACGAAAATGACAGGGGCAGCGTGGCCAGTTGCTGGTTATAGCAAGGGATCACCGTCTGTAATGCTGGGTGCTCATCGGCGAAACAGGCGTCTTCCTCCTTGGCCGCGGCGTACCGGCAGACGGCCAAAGCCAGCCAAATCAAGGTAATATAAGCGGAGATCTTTAACATTTTTCCCCCACGATAGTTGGCGTTGCCCCGCCCTCTCAGGCCGGCGCGGCGGCAAACGGGCATCAACAGCCTCACGAGGCGTGATGAAATAATATCGGGTAGCCGAAGCTGTCTTTTTCGAACATCACATCTTTCTCGTTTTCCCCCACCAGCACGCTATAAATGCGGTTCTCCTGATAACGACTCATGGCGACGTAGAGCACGGCCTCGCGATGATCCGTCAGGGTGAACTGCCTGCGCTTGGCAGTAATTTCCAACGTAAACGCCACCACGGGATTGTTGTTTAAAAACACCGCGGTCTGTCTCATAGACAGGATTCTGGCCTGCGCTTTCTCCGCGACCTGAAAGGGGGTGGCGTCACTGGGGTAGCGGATATCCATCTTCTTTTGGATATAGATGACGTTAAACACCGCCAATGCCACCGCCACAAAAAGATTGATAACCATAATCAGCATGATTTTATTTGCCATTCATCCTCCCGCCCCGTTCCCTGCACCGCGCTCGCGGTTGATTTAAAAGTGCCCTTGCGGGCACTTTACATTAGAGGCTCAAGAGGATTTGCGGCCAAACAACTGTGAGAACGCGCTAATCCCGGCATCGATGACGGCGCCAATGCCTTCACCGAGTTTTGCGCCGGCGTTTGACGCATCCGCATGGATACCGAAAAGACCGGTGCCGGCATCCACGATGGCGCCAATACCCGTACCCAGGATTTTGCCGGCGTCGGAAGCGATGCCCGCGCCGGATACCGCCATAACTTCTGCTTCAGTCAGTTCTTTCATACTCGCTCCTTTGCATTAATCTAACGTGTTCCGTTTTGAGAAAATGAAACCCTCACTGTTCGTTCACCTCCTTTTGTCTGCCAATAAACCTCGCCCGGTGAAAACGTCAGAACAGACCGAATTCACGACAGAGATAGTCTGCGACGCCATTGCGGCTGTTGGGCAACGCCACCGGATTCAACGGCAGAGCGCGTTTCAATTCGCTCATGGCATTGCCCATGACCACGCCCGTTCCGGCCCAGCGCAGCATGTCCAGATCGTTCATCGCATCGCCGAAAGAGAGGCAATCGCGCATCGCTATCTGTTTGGAATTCAAATAGTCGGCCACGCTTCTGGCCTTGGAAATATGCTTATCCATGATGTCTATCGTTTCCGTGGAGGACTTACAGATGGACAGCGTTTTTCCGAAGGCCTGGTTGACCTGGTCAAAGAGCGTCTCGATCGGCGCCGCGTCGCCATGCACCAGCACTTTCAATATCCGCTGCCGCTTCATGGCCTCAGGCTCGACATAGCGGCAGGCCACGCCCGACGTTTTGACGTAGTCAGAAAAATGCGGGTTCTCTTCGGCCATCATCCAGCCCTCTCGGGTGAACAGGGTCACGTGGAACGGGCTGGCGAATAAAAAATCGATCAGCCCGGTTTGCAGCTCTGCGGGCAAAAAATAGCTTCTATCCGCCGCCGCCTGCCCTTCGATGTTGACCATCGCGCCGTTGCAAGAAACGATCACCGGCGAGAACCCCAGCCCATCCACGATCCCGCGCGCATCCGCGTCGCAGCGCCCCGTTGCAATGACGATTTCCAACCCCCGACGCTGTAAAATGTTGAGCGTTTCCACCGTCACATCGGATAAATTCCCGGACGGATCGAGCAAGGTGCCGTCAAGATCGCTCACGATCGCCCGGTACTTTATTTTGCCGTCGACTGCCAGCCACATATCATGCCTCCTCAGCCTGGATAATCCCGTCCTCAGCGCAGATGTCGCTGTCGGGCGGGAGATTGGCGATCGCGAGCGCAATAATCAGAAAACGTCGGCCCAATTCGACGATGTTTTCCCGAGCGATCTCGTGGGAATCATAAAACAGTGAAATGGCGAGCCGTTCCGCCTCGGGGAACAGGCACAGCACCGTCTGGTGATTGCTGCCGCTGACGATATCCATCACGCGGCACTGAAACGGCAGCCGCGGATCCATCGCCGGTTTCGGCATGTTTTCGAACACGAACAGGCTGCCGAACGGCGAGGTGGGCACCCAATTCTCGTCGTATCGATTCAGTTCGGAAAAGGCGTATTTCTGCCGGAAGGTTTGTGAATCCGCAATGTCATCCAGCAGCTCATAAAGGGGGCGGCGGCGAATCGCCCGCAGCCGCAGCACCGGGCTTGCGACACACAGGCCAAACAGCGTCTGCACCTGCTCAATGTCGGCCGGGCGCTCGCTCATGGTCGTGCCGATGGCGATATCATCGCAAGCCAGCGCCTCGGCCAGCGCCAGCATCCAGGCCAGCTGCGTCAGTTGGTTGACCGTGATCCCCTGCCGCCGACAAAACGCGGTAAGGCGCGCCATCTGCGCGCTGGAGAATTCGTCGCCATGCTGACGCATCCGGCGCCCCTGCGGTACGAGCTGCGGTGCGGCAGTCAGCGGCAAGCGTTGATTGACCGGCGCATCCCGCAAATAGTCTGCCCAGAAGGCCCGCGCCTCAGGATCATTGCCGTGCGTGCGCACATGGGCGGCAAAAGGCTCGAATCGGTTAATCTCCAGCGCCGGCACCCTGCCCGCCAACAGGGCGAGGTAATCGTTGAACCACTGGCCGAACAAGACTCCCAGCGACCATCCATCAAACAGAATGTGGTTAAAGGTCTGCACCAGATAGTGCTCGTCCGCATGCAACCTGATGAGGCGCCAGCGAATCAACGGCGGCGCATCCAGCTCAAACGCGGTCTCCCTCTCCCGGGCCAGCAGCGCCTCCATCCGTTCCTCCAGAGAGGCTGGCGCGGTATCCGACCAATCGTCCATCGCGATTGGCGCCTGCAGCGTCTCGCAGATAAAGACGTTGGGCCGGCCGCGGCGGGTTTGATCGTCAAATCCGGCGCGCAGCATTTCAAACCGCTGCAGCGCCAGCGCCCATGCCTGATTCAACACCTCCGGCTGCAACGGCCCCGCGATCTCATAAACCGCCTGATCGATCTGATACTCGCGGTTGAGTCGGTTGAAATACATCAACTCTCGCTGGGTTACCGTGGCTTCGAAAACGGCGGCGAGGCGATGCTTTTGCTGCCAGCGATCCAATTCGGCGAGGCTGACGTCGGCATGGGGGAAGTCGCCCGGGCTGGCGAGACAAACGCCGTTGCCGGCTTCGTGGCAGCAGTGCTCGACCAGCGCCGACAGGCTGTCGACATAGTGCGACCCGATCCGCGACAGCGTTTCATGCGGCAGCAGACCTGACATGACGATGCTTAGCCGATCGTCGTGAACATAAAGCACCAGATCCAATACGTTGCCGCTGACCGGCATCGCGCCATTTTCCAAATCCGCCGTTTGGTCGATCAAGGCCCATAACGCGTCGTCGGCCTGCTCGTTGAACGCGCCGAGATAATTGAACGAAATGGCCGGCAGGCGGTGGCGCCGCAGGCAAGCCGGCACCTCATCGCCCGGCGCTGAAGCGTATTTCAGCGCCGAATAACCGATACCGTGGTCAGGCATCTTTCTCAGCCTGTCCTTGATGGCGCGCAGCGTGGTTTTTTGGCACTCGTGCGCGGTGATGCGCAAGGGCATCAAGGCGGTGAACCAGCCGACGGTACCCTCAAGCCGGATCTTATCGTCATTGATATCGCGGCCATGGTGTTCCAGCGTGAGGTAACTGTCCGCACTGCCGTGCCATGCCTGCAACACCGGCGCCAGGGCCGCTAACAGCACTTCGCGCACCGAGGTGTTGTAGGCCTGGTGGCAACCGTCCATCAGCAGCGCGGTCAACGCCACATCGCACTCGAAGCGGCAAAATTCAGGGGCCTGCGTCACGCCGCTGAGCGTGGCGTAATCGGGCTGCCCGGCGATCATCGCCAGCCAGTAAGCGCATTGGTCTTGCCGGGTTGCCGCGTATTGCCTTAACCATTCTCCCCATTGGCGGTAGCTGGTGCCTTTTGCCGGCAGCGATTCCCCCTGATGCAACCGCTGCAGATCGCTGACGATGACGCGCCAGGAAACCACATCGACGATCAGATGATGAAACGCGCAGAACATCAGCGCGTAGCCGGGGGCGCGGCTGTCAAAGATGTAAACGAAGCGGCATATCGGCCCTGTCGTCGGATCAAGCCCCGATTGCCATTGACGCAGCAGCTCGGCGCGGCTTTGGCGACAAAGCGCCAGGTCATAGTAGCCCCATGAAGGGCCGCCGTCGGCCGCTGACAGGTAGCGCTGCGACACGATGACGCCGGCGTCATCGACGCTAAAACGCGCGCGCAGCATGTCATGCTGATCCGCCAGCGCGGCCACCAGATCGGCGACCTGTTCGGCGGACATCGGCGGTACCCGCACCAAAAAAGTCTGGTTGAAGAAGGCGCTGCGATTCGGCGCCAGCTCACGGTACCAGCGCTGAATCGGCAGCAGCTCGAATTCGCCCTGCAGTTCGCCCTGTTCGTTGAGCGCGGTAACCGCGTCTTGCTGCCGCAGAATGCGCTGGGCCAGAGCCCGCGCATTTCTGGTTTCGAACACCGCACGCGAGTTGCTGTGGTAACCCGACTTGCTCAATTCACTGGTGAACACAATGCTTTGGATCGAATCGCCGCCCAATCGGAAAAAGTCGTCGTCAATGCCCACGGTCTCCACGCCAAGAATGTTCGACCACAGGGAACAAATCAGCGCCTCCAGCGGGTTCTCCGGCGCGGCATAACGCCCGCTTTGCGCAAATTGCGGCGCGGGCAAGGCCGAGCGATCCAACTTGCCGTTAACCGTCAGCGGTATCTCGTCAATCTCCACATAGCTGGACGGCACCATATAATCCGGCAAACGGCGTTCAAGCCGGGAGCGCAGCTCAGCAGGATCCCAGGCCACGCCCCGCGCCATCAGCAAATAGGCGGCAAGGCGCTTGCTCTCCCGATGGACGACATCCACCACTACGCCTTTCTCGACGCCCTCCAGGGCATTGATCGCATTTTCTATCTCGCTGAGTTCAATCCTGAATCCGCGAATTTTCACCTGGCAATCATTTCTGCCGAGATATTCCAGATTGCCGTCGCGCAGCCAACGCACCCGATCGCCGGTTTTGTATAGGCGCCGGCCGTGCAACTCGATGAAACTCGCCTGGGTTTGCTGCGGCTGGTTGAGATAACCGCGCGCCAGCGCCGAACCGCCGATATACAACTCGCCGGCCAAGCCCGGCGGCAGCGGTTGCCGCCAGCGATCCAGCACGTAGAGCTCACGCCCCGGTATCGCCCTGCCGATGGGAATGCTGCTGCGCGCTTCGTCCTGAGCGATAGCGTACATCGTGGTGAACGTAGTGCATTCGGTGGGGCCATAGCCATTGATGACCCACTGCGGACGGTGGGGTTGCCGCACCAGGCGCTGCATCAGCGTGGCGGTCAGCGCCTCCCCGCCCACCAGCAGATAGCGCAGCCCGGCAAACAGATCGGGGTTGCTGAGGTAGAGATGATCGAACAAGCTGCGCGTGGCCCAAAGAATCGACACCTGCTGCCGACGCAGCAGCGCTTCCAGCTGCGGCACATCGCCGGCGATATCTTCCGTGTCGCGGATGACCACCAGTTTGGCGCCGTTGAGCAAGGCGCCCCACACTTCGAACGTCGCCGCGTCGAACGCCGGGCTGGACAGGAACAACAAGACATCTTCGGGCGTGATCGCGATGCCAGACGCGGTCGCCAACCCGCACATCGCCTGCTGCTCGAGCATCACGCCTTTCGGCACTCCCGTCGACCCCGAGGTATAAATGATCGCGCCAAGCCGTTCGGCGGCGGTGACCACCGGCAGATTATGTCGTTCATGCGGCAGACGGCTCAGATCGCCCAGTGTCAGCACGGCCTGGGGATGCGGCATCATCGCCGCCAACGCTTCCGCTGCCGTCTGCATAGAGGGCCCGGCAATCACCAAGGCCGCCCGCGTTTCCTCAAGAATATGCCGAATACGCGCCTGAGGATAATGGCAGGAGATCGGCACATAGGCCGCGCCGGTTTTCAGCACCGCCAGCAGCGCCACGACCATTTCCAGGCTTTTTTCGCTGTACAAGGCGATCGGCGAGTCCGCCAGGGGCTCGGCCCCGGTCACCGACGCATAGCGAAGCACGATCTCGCGCGCCAGGCTGTTCGCCATGCCGTTCAACTCACGGTAGCTGACGCGCAGCCCCTCATACTCCAGCGCGATATTTTCCGGGTAGCGTTGCGCGATCGCTTCAAAACGGGCGCTGAGGGTCTCCCCTGGCAGCGGGAGACTCTCATTATCCGACGGTGACCTGTCGGCGGCGGGATAGAAGGCCATGTGGCTTAACGGGGCGTCAGGCGCGCTCATCGCCTGTTGCATCAGGCGAGTAAAATGCGCCGCGCAGTCGCGCATGTCTTCCTCGTCAAACATGCCCTGGCGAAAGCGCAACCGGAACTGCAACGCATCAATATCGGCCCGGTCTTCGTATTCCAGCGAGAGCGCCGCGCTGGCCATGTCGTGATTGGCTTCGAATAGCGGCCAGGTGACGCAATCGGCCAGCGGCAATGCCGCATCGCGCAAGTTGGTTTGGGCAAAGGAGATCGGCAACGCGCGGATCCCCAACGCCCGCACCACCTCTTGCGTGGGCAGCTGGTTAAAACGTTGGCGCGACTGCGGCGGCGCGGCGGTAATAAATGCCAGCGCCCGTCGATAAACGTCGGAAAAACTCGCGCCGTCACGCAAAGAGAGGGGCAACACGCTGGTGTTCACATGGCCGCCGAGCGCAAATTTTTGCCCCTTCTTTATCGACACCGGATAGCTGATGTAGACCGTTTCCTGATTGCCGCTGCGCGCCATCAAGATGCCCCACAGCACCAGCAACGCCAGGAAATCATTCACTCGCCGAATCCCCGAGGCCTGTTTCAGCGCTTTCCATTGCGCTTTGGGACAGTGGAAGCGCAGCTCGCCCGCTTCGTCTTCACGGCCGGCGCCGCTTCGCTCAAACGGTACCTCGAGCGCGCCCAAACTTTCCGCTTCGGCGCGCCAATGCGCCAGCGCCCCATCGGCGGCCAGTTGCTTCACCTCCTGTTGCAGTTGCCGGTTAACGGCGGCGATCTCGGCCGCCTCGACGCGCGTCGCCAGCCGTTGTTGGCGATAGTACTGGCTCACCAGGGTGAAAAACTCGTCGGAAGAGGCGCCGTCAATCACCAGATGATGGCCGACCAACGCCAAGGTATAGCGCCGCTCTCCCTCGGCGAATAGCGCCCAGCGATAAAGCGGCCCGCGGTAAATATCGAAGGGCCGGCGAATCACTTGCGTCAGCAGCGTGCGATCCGTGTAATGCTGCAACGGATGGATTGCGTCATTGCGGCGCCAATACAGCTCGCCATCCTGTTCATGAATATGGCTGTTCAGCAGAACATGATCTTGCACCAGCGCATTCAGCGCGGCTTGCAACCGGATGGGATCCAGCGCGCCCTCAATTCGCTGCAGCACCAATACGTTGTAATTGCAGCCTTCAGGATAGCGATCATATTCATCGATAAAAACTTTTGAGTAGGGTGATACAGGAATTTCTTCCATGACAAACACTCCATTTAGAATACACAAGCCCTGCTTAACGGCGATCCATGCGGCATACCCAAACCTCTTTCGGCATCAGGTCGCTTATCTTTTGTGAGTAATAGCCGATAAGCATGTTGATGCGTTTTTCTGAAATGACCTCCGCCGCCTGAGCGCAAACCGACTTATAAAAAGCGAGAGGGATCATTACCTTGCAACGGCTATGCAGATGCCGACACACACCGATGGCCCAAGAAAAACACTCCCTGGAAGGGTTGGAAATATCCAAGAGTTCGGCACATTCATGAGAACAGCCAATCACGGCGTAGTGGCTGCCTTTGTTGATATAATGAATTTTATGGTACAGGGGGTGTTTTTCAATATACTCAAAGGCGCGGCGATCTTTTTCCCGCCCTAAATTATTGATGAAGCTTGCCTGCTGTGCGAGCCCACTTTCAGCAAAACGAAATGCCATAAACTTGTCAGGCTTTAAGGTTAATTCGACATAAGGATAGATTTGGGTATTGGTTGTTAAATACTTTCTAAATATTTTTTCGTAAACCCGGATCTTCCTGTCATCGGAAAAGCAGATATCCGCCGCCACATCCGACCGTCTGGCCTGCAGGAAAAAATCTTTCAATACGGTGGAGGACTTTACCTGACGATGGATGCCAAGATCGCCAAGCATATTGACATTGACATTAACACCGTTGATCTTAAAGGGATAAAAGCTGGAAACGAACATCCCGAGATAACGCTCCCGATCCTTGTAGAATATGCCCGTCTTCTCCCTTGGCGCATCACAATGCGGATCGAGCAGATGCTTCCAGTGCAGGAAACGCTCCCCGCCCAGATCTCTGCCATAAAGGTCCTGCAATAATTTGAAATGATTTTTGGAAACCGTTTCCCTTACAAAACCAGCCATGTTTTATCTCCCTATAAAACCGATTCCATGCCAGGCGGCAACCATGAACGATCGCCGCCCGCGCCGGTAAAAATACCGAATCAGATCGTCACTTCCCCCCTCTCCATTAACAAGAGTCGCTGTGCATTTTTAACCAGCGCAAGAATTCAATATTGTTATCGATATTCAGTTTTCTCATCGCAGAGCGTTTATGAATGCTGACCGTTTTCGGGCTGATGCCGAGCAACATCGCAGTTTGATTTTGCGAGTATCCCAGATGAATCAGACGGCACACCTTCCCTTCGCTAAAGGTCAACTGGGTGCGGCAACGCGGGCAATAGCTTGAAACCAAACTGTTTTTCTTGCGATAGCAAGACATGACCTTATCCACGATCGCCGCCACGCCGTCTTTGCGCGTAATGCTTCCGGCCTCTAGATTGCAATGGATTTTTGGAAAAATCGTTTTATGCTCAAGTATTGAAAAATAGAGCGGAATAGAAGAAAAATTGCCCTGCAAAAGCTGGGTATGGCAAAAATTGATGGACACCCGCTTATCCGGTGCCCGAAATATAATGTTGGCCCGTTCCTCTCCCGTGATCTTGGCCTTGACACCATTCTGGAGAAAACCCTCTTGCAAGGCGAGCCCCAACCCAAGCTTGAAAAATTGATTTTGATCGACGATAGCAATATTGACGCGCTCCATAAACAAACCTCCCTTTTGACTACGCTTGCCCACTCTCCTTACTGCAATATGATTGCTGTGATTATTTTTTAGTTTTGAGATGCTTTTTAATAAAAAAGCGTTATATGCGATACGGAAACGTCTTCGCCTCGCAAAAAGTGTATTTTATATATAATGATATAAACTCATCAGCCCTGGCGAGCACACAAAAGCAAGACGCGGGGAAGCACCGCGTTTTACAAGGTAATGGGTTACCGTAAGTTATATTTATAGTGCATCATTGCCATCGGCAGCACGGTGCCAAGTGCTTTCTCTGATAAGTTAATTTTACTCCAAGAGCGCAATATATCCAGATAAATATCGAAAAAAAACATAATATAGAACATAACACGGCTCTGTATTGATTGTTAAGAGCATCCGATTATGTATTAGGATTTTACTTAGAATAAAGGTGGCATAATGCTTTATCTCGAGATGTACCTTTCCCCCGACAAGCCATATTAAAAAACCCTATAACCATATTAATCCTATTGTAAAAAAAATGCATAAAGAAAAGCTACACTTTATGACGATAAGTGATTCCAAAAAAAATGCGTTGATGGGTTGAAAAAAAGCGAACGCATCGTCCGCGGATATAAGAGAATCCAGGCAGGGACAGAGATTATTCAGCGATGTGACGAAAAACAAGAAGAACGCAATCGGCGTTGCCGATGCGGATCATTGTTTATATCTTTTTTAACCTCACCAGTTTTTTAGCCTCCAGGCAGGCGATCAGCCCGAGGTGATCTTTTTTTAACTGCTTATGACTTCCGATGGGGAGAATCAGTTTCACCGTTTGCAACTTACCGTGATTATTATAGATATCAAAGACAATCACCGGCGGACCATACCCCTGGATCAGGCAGTCTAAAAATCGCAGAGCGGCGCAGCCCAAGCGGCTTCTGGCCTCGGTGACAATTTTTTCCGCCAGATCTTCATAGCGGAAAGGCCTTTCCGGTGTCGTCAAAACCTTCATAAACTCCCCTTCGGATATAGGTCATTCAGATTGAAAATAAAAACCGGCATCCCTCATTCAGCACAAACGGGGGAGACGAAAATCAGGCTTCGGCAATATATACTCTAACGATACGAAATTAAAATAACAAACAACAGAATAGTATAAAAAACAGTAATACTTCTGTTGAAAAAAAGACCTGATTTGCAATAATGAAATTGCCTGAAGTAAAGGGCTAACTGAAAAAGGAGTTTCAATCATGAAAGAATTATCCGCAATTGAAATTGAACAAGTGAACGGTGCTGGTTTTTTTGGTGACGTAGGGACACTGATTGGCAGTGCAGTGGGAACCGGTATTGATACCATTTCCGCGATTGCCGGTGTTAACCCGGATGCCAAAACCGTTGTCGGCACCATCGGTAAAGGTATTGGTCTGGCCGTCGATGCGCTGATCTCCAGCGGATTGCAGATCATTTCAAAACTGTAATAACGCATTTTCATCCCTTCC
This sequence comes from Serratia sp. HMSC15F11, assembly GCF_001808215.1. Lineage (NCBI taxonomy): Bacteria > Pseudomonadati > Pseudomonadota > Gammaproteobacteria > Enterobacterales > Yersiniaceae > Serratia > Serratia sp. HMSC15F11. Next base: position 20,141 of record NZ_KV792389.1, on the reverse strand, counting down.
TATTTTTTAATTCGTTTCACTTTAAGCACCTTAGCGGGTGCTTTTTTTTACCTCAAAGAATCAAAAAAGATAAAAGGTCAGAAAAAGCATCATCCAAAAAAACAGGCTGGGGACCACCACAATAAAAAAGCCCATGCGTTTGTTGGCATTTCTTAACATCCATTCGTTGATCATCTCACTTCTCCTTGTGAATACCAGGGGGCATTTCGGCCCCCCGGTAAATTACCCACCGAGTCGCAGATTACAGTTTCGGCACTTTGGAAAAGAAGTCCGCCATTTCGTGCGGGAACCCTTTCGCAATCGCCGGGCGAAGATCGTCCATAGAAACATTAAAATCTTTCGGCTGTTCGCCCGTTTGCATTTTTTGGTGTGCGTTCACATTCGACTGCAACCCATTAAAAATGCCCTTCATATTGCCGAACATATCATCGCAAGATTTTGTCACGTTACTCATGACCGACTTGGCCGCATCCGGCCCCGACATTTGAATATTGCTGACGCCTTGCATAAACGGCTGGCTCAGCGACGATTGGGAGTTGGTGCCCAAATTGCCGCCGGCCTTCATGGTTTCTAAAATTTTGGCTGGATCTAACATGTTTATCACCTCTTTACGGTTGTGTTTACATCGCTTTCGGGCACGAGAATCCTCGCAACGCCCGTGACCAAAGTGGGAAATCTTTCATCGTCGAGCGCAGTTCCAGTTTGAGCACGCCCACCACCGAAGACATCGACATCGTCAGCTCTCGCCTGTCGCTGGAAAGCGGCACGGGATTGCTGGCGTCGAACATCCGGAATAGGGCCCAGGGCCCGTCGAAACTGGCGACCTGGATCTGGCCGGTGCCGGTGCGGAAGATCAGCCGAACATAGCTGCCGCCTTTCGGGCCGGGCCAGTCGATACGCGTGGGTTGGCTAAAACCATGGCTGTAGTTAATCACCTGCCCATCGATGTCCAGGGTCGCTTCCGTAATGGTCGGCGTCAGGGACAGCGGCCTGATGAACATGGAAAACGAGAGTTTGTCGCCGGCGGTGAAGAAGGTGTCGCGAATCAAACGGGCATTTTCAAATGCGCCGAGCGTGCTCGCATTGACGATCCCCTCAGACCCCGGTTTGGCATTCCATTTCTGCGCGTTGACATCCACGTAAGCGGCCAGGTTTTCATCGAAGAACTGCTGCATGGCGCCGTTCTGCCCAAACATGCGCGAGAAGTCCTCGATGCCGACCTCCGCTCTGGCGTTGCGCGAGAACGGATAGCGCCCGCTGATGCTGCCCTTGCACAGCCCGGAAGCCAGCGATGAAGCCCCTTTGCTCAGGTTCTTCTGGCTCTGCTGGATCGTTTGGCTGTCGCCGACCTGCAACAGATCCATCATGACGCTGCGCACCGGTTCCGGCTGACGCGCCGCATCCAGCTGCAGCCGCTTCAGCGTGCCGCCGGCGGGCACCACCTGGCCACCGCGCAATGAGGTGGAGAGCGTGGTCAGCTGGCTGTACAGCGCTTCGAAACTGCGGCTCAGCGGATCGTTGCTGGCGTTGGTGGTCTGCAACAGCTGATACCCCAGGCGGCGAAGCAGCTCAAAACGGTCTTCCACCGCGCGTTCCGGCGTGAGACGAAAACGCGCACGCTCGCCGGAAATCTCGCCGAGGATGTCACGCCGCTGCTGTTCAATACGATTGCGCTGGCGATCGAACCAGCTCGCCGCATCGCCCTGGTTGGTGCCGGTCATGCTGGTTTCACGCGCGGCGAAACGCACCAGGTTGGCCAGCGGGGATGAAGGATCGGACAGCTGGCGCGCCAATATCGCCGCATCCTCCAGCCCGTTGACCGGCCGGGCGCGCACGTCGCGCATAAAGGCATCCCATTTATCGGCATACTCGATGAGGTAAAGCTTCCTCGCCTCGTCGGCCAGCTTCTGCGCCGAGGCCAGCGAGTTCACCGCGTTTTTCCCTTCCGCGCTGTCGCGCAGCACCCAGGACTCTTCTTCGATCATGTCTTTGGCGGCGTCATCGAGCTGCGCCAGGAAAACATCACGGTAGCTGGCGCGGGTATAGAACCCCGGCACGGCGGTATCGGTGACCGTCGCCTGGCTCTTGCGGCGCAGCATCAATGACACGTTCGGCCCCGCGGCATCGGCCAACGAAATGTCGTTGATCGCCGCCGGTAGCGGTTTCTCTTCGATGCGGCGCACCACCCTGACCTGCATCGGAATATTCATCGCTTTCACCCGCGCCAGGCGCAGCAGATCACCGTTCATTTTCATGACCGGCGCATTCGGCAGAGAGAACATTTCCCGCAGGTGGTAAGCGAAAATGCCTTTGTTCATGTCGGTGTAGCCCTGCGGCATGAAGCTATCCCAGCGCGTCATGAACCAGTCGACCAGCGCCTCGGCGGAACGGTGCGAGGGTTCGCCCATCATCAGATACACTTTCAGCGTGCCGTAGACGTCCTTATTGGACGCCGAAACGTCATTCTTGAGTTCGTCCGCGATATAGTTTTCCACCGCCGGCCAGAAAATCTGCAGCAAATGGCGTTGATAGGTCTTTTGCGCCGCGCTGTTGATCAGCTTGTGCTCGAAATAGGGATTCGGCACCGGCGAAACCTCGCCGCCCAGCTGCGCGTTCATGTATCCCAACTGCTCATAGGCGGCGATGACATCGTCGCTGACGCGGTTCGTGACCGGTATTTCGCGCACGATGCGCTTCGTTTCGTCAAAACGCGCCGCAATGTAAGAGATGTAATCGCTCTCCCACAGGTAACGCATCGCCAGCAGGTTAAAAGAGACCGCCAGCAGCACCAGCACCAGCACATAGCGGCCCAGGGAACTCATGCGGCTGCCGAGCGGCCTGGCGTGAGAAGACTGCTGCAGCACCCCGCGCTCCTGCCTGGCGTAATTCAGCTCTGGGTGGTAAATGCGCCCGGTGGGACGGGCTTCATAGATATCCGCCGCTTCCGCGTTATAAATCGCGCCCTGCGGCGGCAAGGCGATGGTGCTGCCCAGCCATACCTGTTGCAAATGGCAGGCGTAGCCCACCGGCGTTTGCGGGAAAATCTGCTCCAGCAGCGAATACAGCGGGTTGCCCAGCGAGCCCAACGACTCGGTGAAGAACAGCAGCTGTTGGCGGTTCTGGCCATCCGGCGCATCGTGCAGCAGTTCGAGCACGTGATGGCTGACGCGCGCCACCATCTCCCGGTAGAGATCTTCATACTGCTCGAACGGGGTTTCGCCCTGTTCGGCCCGGTTCAGACTGAACCCCATCCCTTTTTGCAACAGGTCGTCGCCCAGCATCGACAGGAAGGTCTCGCCGCCGACCAGTTGATCGAGGTGGCTGATGGTAAGATAGACCGGCAGCTCGCAGCGGAACCATGAGGCCATTTCCAGCAGGCGCACGCGCAGCGCATCGGCGACGGATTTTCTTTCCGTCAGCGAGGCATGCAGCAGCCAGCGTGCATCCAGGCACAGCATGATGCCGTCGATGCCCGGATGGCGGCGGTGGCGCCTGATCAGTTTGAACAGGGTATCGCGCGCCCTGGCGCCGTCTTCGCCAAGGCCGTTCAGCTGCAGCCATTCACCGGAGGTGTCCACATACACCGAGTTCTCCGCCAGCCACCAGTTGCAATCCTGGGTCGGCCCGACGTCCACGGTCTGCTGCAGGCCGTAGTGTTCAGCCAGCAAGAAACGTTCGCCGCTTTCGCCGATCAGCGAGGTTTTGCCGCTGCCCGGCGGCCCAATGACGAGGAACCAGGGCTTTTCGCTGATATAACGGCGCGTCAGGCGGTATTTGAAACGCTGCCAGGGGGTGCGCTGCTTCGACGTGCCGACGTATTGCAAGGTGCGCAAGGCGTCGTAAAAACGTGAGGTCACGCGATCTCGCTGCGCGGTTTTTCTTTTAGCCGGGGCCGGCGCCCGCGCGTGGCGGAACACCCAGGATAAAAACGTCGCCACGAACGGCCACAGCGCCCAGCACAGGATCAGGGCGATGATGATGCCTCTGACCCAAACCGACAGCAGCGGCCGGTAGGTGCCGATGGCGATCAGCGGCCCAATCCACCACACCACCGCACACAGCAGCAAGGCAATCACCAATATGAATGATCTACGTATCATATAATTTCCTTATTATCTCTACGCCGACGGATGTCTTAGTTATCCTCGGGGACCTCGGCGGCTACCCCTGCCTGATTCAACGTGGCAGACGGTGAAGCCATCTCCCTCTCGCCGATTTTCCAAAGGATGTCCACCCGGCGGTTGCGGCGGCGCCCTTCTTCCGTCGCGTTGTCGTCCAGCGGCTCCTGATCGCCCTTGCCGACCGACGTCACGGTGCGGTTGTATTTACTGTTGGCCAATGATTCCCGCAGCTTGTCGGCCACCGTCTGCGCGCGGGCTTCCGACAGTTTCAGGTTGGAGTTGTTGGAGGTGTTGCGATACGGTTTGTTGTCGGTATGCCCGATCACCTCCAGATCGCCTGGCCACGGTGCCAGCGCTTCCCCCAGACGCTCAATGTTGCGTTTCTTTTTAAACTCTTCCGACAGCTTCGACTGCCCGGTGGCAAAGGCGCCGTCGGAGGTGAAGATCAGCAGCCAGCCGCGCGGATCGGCGCGCACCTCCAGCCACCCTTCGCTGAGGATTTGCGGCAGCGGCTGCGGCAGCGTCTCCATAATGTTGATTTTGCGCGGCTGCGGCGGCGTCCAGGCCAGAATGGCGTTGCGCAGCGCGCGGGACTGGTCATGCAGATACCAGGCGGCCGAGGCATACGCCAGCAGCGCTATCGCCAGGCCGTAGCACAGCAGTTTGAGCGGCGTGATACGGGTGGCCTTGCGCACCACTTTGCTCGGTTCGGCATCGGCCAGCGTCTGCGTCGGATTCTGGCTGTACAGATAACCGTCAAGGCGATTGCGCACGTCGGCCAACAGCACCGCGCCGCGCTCCATCACGTGGAACTGCCCCTCAAACCCCAGCGACAGGATCAGATCGTAAAATGCCAGGATCTCCTTGTTGCGCGGCGAGGCGGCCAGATACTCTTGCAGGTGCTCGAAGCATTTTTCCCCACCCCAGGCATCGCGATAAAACTCCACCAGCAGGCTGAGGTTCAGTTCCCCGGACTCCAGCGTGCTCATGCAACACTCGTCCACGTAGGAACACAGCAGATAGGCCAGCTTGTCCACATCGCCCGGCGCAACGTGATCTGCCAGCAACGTCTGCTGGAATTGTTGAATCTCCCGCACGATCTGCGCACGCACCGCCGCCGGGTTCAGCTGCTTCTGATCGCGCACCCGCTCCACCTGCAGCAATACCGGAATGGCGGCGGCGATCAGCGGGTTGTCCCAGTGGCCCATCATCACCCCGGGCTTGCTCAGCGCGGCGCGGCCAAACAGCCCGCTCGAGGTCGGCGCCGCATCGGCCTGGCGATCGCCAGGCGCGGGTTCGGCGCTTTCCGGGGCGGCGGTTTCCGCTTCATACGCCGGATGTTCGGGGGGCGCCGCCACGCCGGCGCTTCCCGGCCGCAGCTTGGCCGCCAGCGCCCGCGCGCCGAAGGACAGCGCGGCGATTTCCGCCGTGGTTTTGCCCACCGTGCCGGACGTGGGGAGACGCGGGTTCGCGTTGTTGCGCGTTACCGCCATCGCCTCGCGGATTTTCCTCTCGAATTCGTTCATCCCACCCTCCCTTGCCTTAATCCCCAGACGTCAAAACGCAGGTCCGGGAAATCACCCACGATGCTGAGCGCCATCGCCGAGCCGCCCATCATTTCCTTGTAAATCGGGTCGGCATGATCCACCTCGAAGTAGATGCTGTTCGGGTAATACGGTATGTGCCGCGGCGGCGAAGCCATCGGCAGCAAGCGAGCGCCCGGTAATTGGAGATCGATCAGCTGAATGATTTTCTCGACCGGCCCCAGCTTGACCTGCGCGGGGAAATACGAGCGCAGATGCTCGATGGACAAACCGCAGCTGACGGCAAACACCAGTTTTTCCAGCCGCAGCTGCGAGTCGTTCGGGCACAGGTAGATGCTGTCGCCGCGATCGATAAACGGCAGCGCCACCGCCGGCGCTTCGATCACCAGCGACAGCGCGCGGCGAATCGAGGCGAACAGCTGGAAATAGCAGTTGTGCGGTTCATCGTGCAGATATACCAAGTCGGCCCGGTCCCAGAGCCGCTCGCCGCCGGGAATGATGCTGAGCCGCCCCAACAGGCTCAGCAGCGTGTCGAACAGGGTTTCTGGATGCACCTGCGGGCTGGCCAACAGTTGGCTGATGCGCAAATTGAACTCGCTCAAGGTTTGCAGCAGCAGCAATTCCAACAGCTCGGACAGCCCGCCGATCGTCATGTGCACGTCCGGGCGGAACACCGACTCCAGACGCTGGCTGATCAGCCCAAGCAATTCGGTGGTGAATGCGGGCAGCCAGCCGATGGCGCGGAAATCCAGCATCGGCGGCAGGGCGCGCTCATCCAGCAGCACCCGACGATCGCTGGTGAGTTCGCGCACGAAGCCGACCGGCAGCACGCTTTCCGCGCTGCTGACCGCATCTTCCAGACTTAGCCGCGTCACCAGGCTCCCCAGCTGCATCGTGCACACGCGTGGCGTTCCCTCCAGGCTGACGCCGTGGTTGCGATCCGGCACGTCGGCGTCCATGGTGCGAAAACGGCTGCTTTTCCGCTCATCCTGGATAAGATCGATCTGGGCATTGCCGGCAATGTCCATCAGCACGGACAGGCACACCACTTTCCCCTGGCAGCCCTCTCCCAGCACCAGCGGCGGCGGCAGCGGAATATCCTCAGGCATGCTGAACGCCGTGCCGTCGGGGAAAACGCCCTTGGCTTTCTTGAGCGCAAACTTGCCCTGCTCCAATAGTCCGTTGTCGATTTCCAGCGTCAGGAACCCCCAGGTAAAGGTTTCGACGCTGCGCAAGCGCGCTTCAATCAAGTGCTCGAAAAAACGTTCCTGCTGCTGGAAATGCTGCGGTTCCATCAACATGCCTTCTACCCAGGCGACGCGTTGTTTAGGTAACATGTCATTCATCCATTTTGTCGTTAGTCACTATGCTGAGTGACGTCATCCCCACCATCACCTTCATTTGCGAATCAGCCTGCGCGGGCGATTTTTGCTCGGCGAGCGGCAATACCCCGCTGATTTGCTGAAATTCCGCCCCCACGACGACCCATCGCTCTTGCCCCGCCGGCACCTCGAAGCGATAACGCAGCGTCTCCCTCGGTTGCAAAATGCTCTGGTGCCGGCTCAGCGCCCCTTCCGACGGCGCCGTCTCACGGCAAGGGGCACCATCGCCAATCCCGTCGGGCATCCACCCCGAGCGATTGGTTTCGATGACGCACACCTTGACCGGCTGCGCCTCCCCGGCCGCATTCGGGTTCACGTTGTCGTTCGCGGTCACCTCGACGTCGATAAACCGCAATCGACGCCCCGCATCCGCAGCTTCGTCGTGAGAAAACCAGCTGCACCCGCTCAGCATCCCCACCGCCAACAGTCCCCCTGCTGCGATCCCCCGGAGCGTTTTCACCATGCTGAACTCCTATGCATTAACGAAACATTTGGTCTGGCTCGGCGCGACCTGAGTGGCGACCATGTTGTTGTTGTTCGTCGTGCTGGAATCACCTAACCGCGTGACCGGCATGCCGCCGGTGAAATACTTCCCCGACCCCTGCATCGGCTGCATCTGCGCCGAATGCGTCCCCGAGGCGGCGCCGATCACCCCGCCCGAATCGACGGTGGCCACGCGAATGCTGCCGATGTTCTGTTCATTGCCGCCGCAAAGGAAATAGTTGGGCACGTTCGGTATGCCGGTATTGTTGGGCGCGGTATTCGGGCCCGGCGCCGGGATCATCGGGTCACAGCCGGCGAAGCTGATCCCGGCCGTGTTGTTGTTGGCTGCGGTCATGATGGCTTACCCCATATGTATCTGGCCGCCGTCGATCTTCAGCACCGCCGAAGACTTCAGGGAACCAATTTCACTGTTGATGACGAGGGATTGTCGGGCATCCTGAATGATGTGCTTCGCCAGCACCTCGTCGGTTTCCTCCACCCGCCGGCTTGCGTGCTTGCTGCGCACAAACAGGCGTTGAGAGATTTGGTGCAGCGTTTCGGCGACCCAGCGGCTGCTGCGCGTCAGCAGCGTGAAGTGCGGGCTGCGCAACGTCAGCCGCTTGCCGCCTTGCAGTTCGATCTCCGGCGCCACGATGCGCAAGTTGGCGCAGCGGCTGTCCAGCGTCATGACGGCGTTCGCCTGCTGGCGCGACAGGATCTCGGTAATGACCAATTTGTCGCCGTCGACGATGACGCAAACGCGATCGCCCGCCAGCGGCTGAACCAGGCAGCTGGTGGCGACCGCCAGGCAGTGGGCGCGCATGCCATCGACATACAGGCCGCCATTGGCGTCCGCCGCCAGCGTCACCACCTTGCGCCCCCCTTGTTCGGCAAGCGGAGCGCTGCGCACCAACTGCAAAGGCGTTACCCTGGCGTTGGCATAGACCTTCTGATGCTCTCTTCTGGACTTATACATATCTGCTTACTCCTGTTGGCCGTTGATACGACGGTTGCCGCGGTCCCGGTTGTTGATGCGCATACCAGGCGTCGATCGCACTCAAGAACGGATCGGCGGTAAGCGGCACATTTTCGGCGCGATGACGCTTCGCCCCATGCAGGCGGGCGCTCTGTTGCTGGGCGGCGGTCAACGGCTGTTCCATCAGGTTCGCTTCCCGCATCTCTGCCTGCTCCATGTTGGCCAGCGCCAGATCGCACGCCCTGAACTCCGCCTGCGTCAGCCTGGCGCGCCCCCAGTGGGCGCCGTTCATCGCGCATTCGCTGAACCGGGCCTTCTGCGCCTGCGCCAGGGTCAGCGTCGCACGCTCGAAATCGCAGCGCAGCGCCTGCACTTCGGCAAAGATCGCCGACGTCAGATCGCTGTCGGCGAACGAGCACCCTTCCAGCTCGCTGCGGTGAAAGCTGGCGCCCTGCAGCCGCAGCTGGGCCAGGTTGCAGCCCGACAGGCGGCAGGTGAACCAGATGCGCGCCTGCCCCTCGATCGTCTGCCAGCTGCATTTCTCCAGCCGGCAGCTCCCCATGATGTGGCGTTCGAGGGTCGATGCCTGCCACAGGCACTGCGTGAGTTGGCAGGCATACCAGTTGGCGTCCTGAATGATGTCCTGTTGGAACATCAGGTTGGTCAGGATGCTGGACTGCACGGCCAGGTGCCCCAGGCTGCTGCGCTCGACTTCCGCCCCGTTGACCTCGCACTGGATCAAACTGCAGTCGTCCAGCAGACAGTCGCCGATGTAGCCCCCCCGCAGCGTGGTGTCGTTGCACGCCAGATTGCACAGCAGCCCCCGTTGCAGCGTCAGGTTGTCAAACCGGCATTCGTTGAACGACAGGCGCAGCAAGCTGCCGCCGACCACGTTGACCTGGTTCAGGGTGCAGCCCTCAAAGCGCACCGCCCGTAAATCGCATCCTTCAAACGTGACGCGCTCGAAATGGCAGTCGATGAAAAAACAGTCGCTCAGCGTCAGCCCTTTCAGCTCGCGATCGTGGAAGCGCCGCTTTTTGAAGGTTCGCGGCAGGGGCGGCGTCTGCGACACCGCCTGAGCGACCTCCAGCTCAATCACCTCGGTGTCAGGCAGGGCCTGCTGAATCACGCGGCTTTCAGTTTTCATGCGCATAGTCCCCCTGAATAATTCTGCGCGGCACCCAGCACGCGCGCTCCAGCAAACACCCGCTGAAACGGGTGCCGGCGTCCTGCCAGGTCATCGCCAGATTCGCCGCCGCCAGGTTGCACTGCTCAAATCCCGCATCGCGCAAATCGGCGTTATAAAACATGGCTTGCTGGGCGCTGCTGTTTTGCCAGCGGGCGTGCGTCAGCACGCTGTCTTTAAACCGCACGCCGGCCATGTCGCAGCCGACGATCGCGCAAGCCGTCAGGTCGGCCTCGTCGAAATTGCATTCGGTGAAAACGCTGTACTGCAGCTGACACCTCTCCATACGCGCCGCTTTCAGCCCCACTTTGGTGAAGCAGCAGTCGCTGAACACGCCGTGGGAGAAATTCACCTGCATCCCCGCCGTCATGCTCTCGATTCGGCAACGTTCGAAACGCACGCCGCGCCAATTGCCGCCAAGAAACGAGTTCTTGATGAACGCCATATCCAGCGCCACCGCCCCCTCGACCAGGCAGCGGTTGAAGACGCAGGCGTCCAGCTCCCCTTGCAGGAATTGCGTGCGGATCAGCGTCGAGCCGTTGAACATGCCGTTGCCAATCGCCCCGCGCTCAAAGCGGCTCGCGGTGAAATCTCCCCGCTCGAAGACGCAGTAATCGAGCTTCACGCCCTCGGCCCGCATGCCTTGCCCCTGCGGCTCTTCCAGCGTCACTTTTTCGAGCACCGCCTCCTGCCATACGCTTTCCGCCATCAGCGGCTTTTGCAGGGTGCATGACACCATGCGGATCCGGCGCAGCGCCGCCTGCGTCAGGTTGACCGCATCAAAAACGCAGTTTTCGAAGGTGCAGTTCTCCAAAACGGCCTGTGAAAAATCGCAGCGCTCAAAACGGCATTGCAGAAAATGCTTGTCCGACAGCGCAGGGCTGCGCAATCCGGTGAAGGTTTTCCCTTCCACGGTCGCGCTAGCGGGGAAAAACGCGTCGTTGCCGTCTTCGGCAGGCAGATCCGGCAAATCGGGCAACGTCACGGGGGCGGGCTCCGCCGCCGTCTGTTGCTGGTGCAAGGCAATCGCCTCGCGAATGCGTTGATAGAAAACGGCGGAGTCGCCCAAAGACATGGGCGACGGATCGTAACGCAGATCGCTGGGGTGATCCGACGCCGCCTGGATGACGTTCAGCCCCATCTCCGCCGGCATCAGATCCGGATCGAACAGGAACTCGAAAGGCGAAGCGTCGTCGTCGCTGCGTTTATGGTGCACCTGCCGGAAATAATCGAACGGGCGCGGCGCGTCGCAACGATCCAACGCCAGCATCAGGGACTCGATGGATTCGTCCAGAAGATGCGTCAGCGGCGCATTGCCGGTGAAAATAATCAGCGCCATGTCGCTGTCGGGCAGGAACCACAGCGTTTTTCGCTGCAGTTCGATTTCCTCGAGGCCTTCGCTATCGTGGCGGCGTATGAATGCCCGCCCGCGCACCGCCGGCAGCTCGCCGCGAATCGCCTGGCTCTGCGCACCGACGCCCTGCAGTTCGAAGGGCACCCTATCCGGCCACGCCGCTTCCGGCAGCCACTGTGCCGGCGGCGCCATCTGGTAATAGCGCCGATCGATATCGGCCGGCAGCCCGGGAAACGCCTTCTCCAGGTAGGCCTTGCTCGCGATCTGGCCCGCCACCTTATCGATATGCGCCTTGCGCAGCGCAAACTCGTGCGGCACCGGCGCCGGCGCCGCCAGCGGGGAACGCTCCTGTGCAGAACCCTCGGCGGACAAGGTCATCAGCAGCGGCCGCAGCCCATCATTGCAGCCGCGCCCCACCGGGTTCTCCTTGCTGTCTTTACCGCCCCAGGCCGAGGTGTGGTCCAGCGGCACGCTGAGGAACGGCTCCGCCCCCATCGCGCCGCGTCGTCCCTCGCCCTCCACCCGCCAACGGCGCTTAAGCCCGCCGATGTCGGCGCTGACGTCCAGCGTTTTTACCGGCTGCCCGACGCCGGCATGGCCGGCGATCAGGTATTCGGCGAACGGCTTCGGCTCAGCAACGTCCAACACCGGCAGACTGAGCGGCGCACGCTTCCACGCCTCCCAGATTTCGGCTTCGTTCACGAAGTGTTCCGGTCGGGACAGGTAGCATCCGGCCACGACGCTGATGCCGAGCCGGCTGTCTGCGCCGATCTGGTAACCCCCTTTAATCACTACCAATTGCTGTGGCCGTATGATTCTCATTGCCGCGCCTCGTTAGTTTTTGCTTTGCATCCCGACTTTTTTCAAATCGACGCCGGTCTCGGACAGTGACGCGCCGGTGTAGCTGATGGACACCCCCGTCGTGCTGGTGCTGCTGCCGGTATTGCTGACGCTGCTGCCGGTGCTGCTGACGCTGCTGCCGGTGGTGCCGACGCTGCTGCCGGTGGTGCTCACGCTGCTGCCTGTGGTGCTGATGCTGCTGCCGGTGGTGCTGGTCGACGAGCCGGTGGTGCTGATGCTGCAGCCGGTGGTGCTGGTCGATGAGCCGGTGGTGCTCACGCTCACGCCGGTAAAGCTGGTGCTGCTGCCGGTCTGGCTGGTGCTGACCGTGGTGTAGCTGTTGCTTTCGCCGGTCATGCTGTTGCTGATGCTGGTAAAGGAGTTGCTTTCGCCGGTCATCGAGTTGGAGACGCCGGTGCAGCTGGTGCTCTGCCCGGTAAATGACGTGCTCAATCCGGTGAACGACGTGCTGACGCCGGTAAACGAGGTGCTGACGCCGGTGAACGAGGTGCTGACGCCGGTGAACGAGGTGCTCACGCCGGTGGCGCTGAGGCTGACGCCGGTCAGCGAGGCGCTGACGCCAGTGATGGACGCGCTAAACCCGGTGATGCTGAAGACGTAATCTTTGTAAGAAACGTGGTTGGTGAACCAGTCAGTAAAGGTGCGGCGGATGATGTCGAACTTGTCCATCCCCACCTCGGTGGCCTGGTTGCGCTCGACCGTGGTTTGCAGATCGCGTTCGGCGTGCAGCATGACGCGTTCGTTGTTGCGGTTGTCGTCGAAGGTCAGCTGGCTGGCATGCTGCGGTTTGCCGAAGCGCAGCGAACGCGACACCATCCCCGAGTAGTTGATGTATTCAGGCAGTTGATAAGGCGGCGGGTTATCGCCGTTATAAACGATACCTGTCACCATCGGGCGATCGAGATCGCCGTCGACATAGGTCACCAACACTTCCTGGCCGACGCGCGGCATGGCGATCACCCCCCAGCCTTTCCCCGCCCAGGCCTGCACCACGCGGATCCAGCACGAGCTGTCTTCCTCGGTGGTTTTGTAGCGATCCCAGTGGAAGTGCACGCGAATGCGCGCAAACTTGTCGGTATGCACTTCGGAATTGGGCGCGCCGACCACGGTGGCGCTCTGGATGCCCGGCATCTGCGGCTTGGGCGTCTCGCGCAGCGGGCGGAACGCCACGTCGTCGTTCAAGGCGTTGAAACGGCAGGTCACGTTGCGGCCGTCGCTGCTGCTGTCGGGGCCATCTTGCACGAACACATAGTCGCAGCGGGTCAGTTTGAAACGGCGGTTGCGGTTGGCGTCCGGGTGCAAAATCAAGGAGAAGTCCTTGCCGGCCATCAACCCGACGGCGTTGCTCTCGCCAAACAGCAGGTGGCCGTCGCTTTGCATTTCTTCCAGGCGCAAACGCGCCAGATTCTCGCCGCGTTCGGTATCCACATAGCCCGCAGCGTAGTCGTACCACTCCAGCGGCGTGTTCTGCAGGCCGAGGCGGCTCTCTTCCACCTTGGTTTGCAGGTTCTTGCGCGGGTTCTGGAAGTCGAAGTCGCGCAGCACGATTTCATTCGGACGCACTTTGCGGGAACGCTGGATGCGCTGGATCCCTTCGCGGATGGCGCGGTTTTCTTCGCTGTCCGGCATGAACGGCAACACGGCGTAACCGAAATCCAGATCGTCGAAATCCTGCCGGTCGGTGATCACCAGCGTGTGCTTATCCTCGGCGTGATCGAAGTAATACCAGATGCCTTCGTCTTCCAGCAGGCGGCTGATAAACGCGAAATCCGTTTCGGAAAATTGCACGCAATACTCACGCGTCGGATAGGTGCCTTGAATATCCAGACGGTAGTCGGCAAAGCCATAGCGAGAGAAAATTTGCTCGATGATGTCGAGCACGTTCAGATCCTGGAAAATACGGCTGTTGCGGTTCTGCATCAAAAACCACAGCCAGGTGCTCAGCTCCAGTTTGTACACGAACTTATCCTGATGCTGCCCCGCATCGGACGCGCCGATCACGTAAGCGTAGAAAGGCCGCGAGCCGAAATCCGGCCTTTCTATCTGGATGCGGATCCCTTCACCCAGCAAGGATTCATAATCCACGTCCGCCTGTTCGCATTCGAATTCGAGCGAATATTGCGAGTTGCTCGACAACCCTTCTTGGGTGGTGAAGCTGAGTGGAAACGCATTTAATTCGGCTAACACCGGGTTATCAATTTCGATTAAAGGCATAACAACCTCTCTGATCCGATATCGAACCCCGCCCCGCGTTTGCGGGCCGGCGGTAAATTAAAAATCAGTCGAAATAAACACTTAAGCTATCGTTCTCGACCATGAGTTGGATATTCTGCAGTTCCTGTCCCGTCCGTTTGCGCTGCAGCACTTCATTGCTGATCGGCGGCAAGATCGCCTGCTGCAGCAGCGACTCGACCGCTCTTCCGCGCGATGGATGGGCGCTGATGCGTTTGGCGATCCAACCTGGGATGTCGCCCTCCAGCACCAGCGACACGCCCACTTCTTTGCGCAAACGCTGCTGTAAACGTGAAATCTGTTTGGTGGCGATATGGGTTATCGCTTCGGTGGAAAGCGGCACGTAGGGAATGACGTTCATGCGCGCCAACAGCGCCGCCGGGAAGAAGCGCGCCAGCACGTCGTGCAGCATCGGCCGCAGCGCTTCGGTTTTCAGATCCGGCGTTTCCGCCAGCGTCGCTTCTATTTCGCCGGCGCCGATATTGCTCGTCATTAAAATGAAACACTGGCGGAAGCTGATCATGCGGCCCTCACCGTCTTCCATCACGCCCTTGTCGAAGACTTGATAAAACGCCTCGTGGATATCGGGATGCGCCTTGTCGAATTCGTCGAGCAAGACGATGGAATAAGGTTTGCGGCGCACCGCCTCCGTCAACTTGCCGCCCTTGCCGTAGCCGACATAGCCCGGCGGCGCCCCCTTCAGCGTGGAGACGGTGTGCGACTCTTGAAACTCGCTCATATTGAAGACGATCAGGTTATGCGCGCCGCCGTACATCGCCTCCGCCAGGGCGAACGCGGTCTCCGTTTTGCCGACGCCGCTCGGGCCGGACAGCATGAAAACGCCCAACGGCCGATCGTGCGCCTGGATACCGGCGCGGGAGATCCTCACCGCCTGCGCGATTTCATCGATCGCCGTCTGCTGGCCGAATATCTGGCGGCTCAGCAGTTGGTTGAGATTGAGCGCATTGTCCAGATCGCTTTGCAGCATGCGGCCGGTGGGGATGCCGGTCCAATCCGACAGCACTTCCGCCACGACGCGATCGTCCACCCACGGATACACCAGCGGCAGGCCGCCGTCCTGCAGCTCGCCCAACTCGGTAGCCAGCTGCGGCAAACGATCCGGCGACTGCTGCTCTGCATCGAGCAAGGTGGTGACGGCCTGCTGCTCCTGTGCCTGCCGCTGACGCAGCGCATCCAGCTCGCCCTCCATCTCGCTGAGCGTCTGCTGCAATTCGCTGATGCGGGTGAGCGCCAGATCGTCGAATTTGCTTTCTTCCTGCAGGCCGTGCATTTCGGTACGCTTCACCGCCAGCCCGGCCTCGAGCGACTCGATTTTTTCAGGCTGCGCATGCCGGCTCAGCGCCACCCGCGCGCAGGCGGTGTCCAGCAGGCTGATGGCCTTATCCGGCAGCTGCCGCGACGGCAGATGGCGCAGCGACAAATGCACCGCCGCCTGCAGCGCCGACTCGCGGATCTTGACGCTGTGGTGCTGCGCAAAATGCGGGGCGATGGCGCGCATCATGTTCACCGCATTCTCTTCGTCCGGCTCTGAAACCAGCACGTACTGGAAACGGCGCGTCAGCGCGGCATCCGGCTCGATGAACTGTTTGTATTCCGACCAAGTGGTCGCCGCCACCATGCGCAGCGCGCCCCTGGCCAGCATCGGTTTCAACAGGTTGACGGCGTCGCCGGTGCCCGCCTGCCCGCCGGCGCCCACCAGCGTATGCGCCTCGTCACAGAACAAAATCACCGGCACGGCCGAATGCGCAATGGCGTCGATCAGCGCTTTCAGGCGCGATTCGAATTCGCCCCGCATGCTTGCCCCAGCCTGCATGCGCCCCAGATCCAAAGACAGCAGCCGGGCGCCCTGCAGCAGCGGCGGCACCTGCCCTTGGGCTATCTTGCAGGCCAGCGCTTCCGCCACCGCCGTTTTGCCGACCCCGGCTTCGCCCACCAAAATCGGGTTGTTCTGCCGACGGCGCAGCAAAATGTCGATCACCTGGCGCAGCTCCGCTTCGCGGCCAATCACCGGGTCGATTTCACCGTCGCGCGCCTGACGCGTCAGGTCCGCACACCATTTATCGAGTATCTCGACCGTCTCGGGCGCATCCGGCGCCTCGCCGAGCGCGCCGTAGCTTTCTTCTTCTTCCTCCTCGTGTTCGACAGACTCCGCCAGAATCACCGGGTAGTCGTCGAACAGCTGCGGGATCGGCAGCTTTTTAAACTCTTCGCTCAGCCGGTACAGGCTGCGCTGCAGCGTGGGATCCTGCAAAATGCCGACCAGGATATGGATGGTGCGCACGCCGCCGGACGGCGTTTCGGCGAGCTGGCTCATCAGCAGCCCTCTTTCCACCACCGTTTCCAACTGCGTCGACAGATCCACCACCGCATTCGTCCGGTTTGGCAAGGTATGGAGAATGCGATCCAACGCATCGCTGACGCGCTGAATATTGATCGCGTAGTGCGCCAGGATCAGCGGCAAGTCGCCGCGTTCTTTGTCCACCAGAACTTTCAGCCAGTGTTCAAGCTCCACGTATTCGTGCCTGAAGGTCCGGCACAGCTTGGTGGCTTCAACGAAGGACTGATAAGCAAAGTGGCCCAATCGCGAAAAAAGACGTTCTCGTTGATACACCTTAAATTTCCTTATATTAAGTTGTTGATTGATAAACCAGCTGCCTAAACGTCCCTGTCTTAGGTGTCAGCCAGCTGTCTTTACTCAGCGACTTGCCGCCCAGCTGCGCCGCCATGCCCGGCTCCGTGGCGATCAGCAGGCTGACGTCCAACATCAGCTGATGGCTCGTGAAGTCATGGCAGATGCTCACCAGCGCCTGCAGCCGCCGGCTGCCGCGCTGATACTGCTGATAATGCGGGGCCCCCAGCGGCCCGATTTGAATATGCGCGCCGTACTGGGCATCGAAAAAGCGGCTACCGATGCGCGTGCTCCCCAGCTTGCCCAGCTTTTGGCTACCGTTTTTTTTGCCGTCGTCGATCCATTTGGCGTAGCGCGGCGTAATTTTGATGGGGACGGCAAAGTAGGCCGCCAGCATCTTGTTAAGCTGGCGCAGCGAGCGGCGGCCCGGCAGATAAATGCCGGGGTAGGCTTCACGCAGGCGCTGGATATGTGGGTTCACGGCCAACGTGGTGTCGACGCCCACCGTCTGACGCAGATGATGCAAGAACGGGTTTTTGTCATCGTCATGGTCATGCCCGATCATCGCCTTCAGCTGCGCCCAGGCCCGGTAATGCAGTACGGCGAAGCGCTGGCTGACGATGCCGACAAACTGCTGGAACGCCTGATTACGCCTGGCGATGACTTCGGTGCGCGCGTGCTCGGTCACATGGATCGGCAGCGGGCCGTAAGGGGCGAACATGCCGAAATGCCGCGCCTGAATCAGCACCTGCGTAGGGCGTTGTACGATGGAGGCGATTTCACGCGAGGCGAAGCCCATATCCGCCGGCTGGGTGATGCAGAGCCTTTCGCGGCTGCGATCGTTGGAGACGCCGAGCCGCGGCGCATCCGGCTGCGCACGCTCAATGCGCCGCAACAGCTCGAAGAAATCCTGCCGATTGGACAGCCCGCGGATTTCGGCCTGGCCCACGCTTTCGCCTTGGGACTCCGGCGCCGGCGCCTGTTCCAACGACAGCGCCGTTTCGCGCATCAGCGACATATCAGCCATAGTAGAGCGCCCCCCAGTCGGCGTGGGTTTCCCCATCCAGCAACAGCTTCATGCTCAACGTTTGGTTTAGATCGCCGTATTGGCTCAGCGCGTGGTGCAATATTTTGCCGAACAGATAGGCGCCGTGATCGGCATGATGATTGGCGCTTAGGTTGACGGCGATCTCGGCCCCGCGGATCCAGGCGAGCGGCCCCGGCCCCTGATTGCGTTCGAAGTGGTGCTCCACCCAGGCGTTTTTGATGCTGGCGATGCGTTTGCGCTGGCTGGAGTCATCCTGATGGCAGAACAACGACAGCCAGTCGCGCAACAGCGCCGAGCAATCCTGCACGTCAGGGCGCGCATGGCGCAAAGGATTGGAGGCCAGCATCTGGATCGCTTGCCACGCCTGGCTGATGTTAGGCACTGCAACAGGGTTGCTCGGATAGCGGACGATCTCCACCTGGTGGATCGGCATCGCCGTTTCCAGCTGAAAATACGGTTGCTGCAGGTGCGCAGGCACCAGATGCCGTTCGCAGACCAGCGCCTCGACGCTGAGCGACGTGATGTCATCGATGTCGATGCCGCTTTTGCCCGGCGAGATGGCGATAAAAGTATCTTCGTTGGGCAGGTGCGGGTTGTTGTATTTGGATGGCGACGGTTCCCGGCGGCGGTGCAGCGTATAGCCGGCCGGCTCCCGCTCGCAGTCGTAGTGCACGTCGGCTTGCAGCGAAGAGAAGATCACCGGGTTGCCGTCGGGCAACATGCCCTTCACCTGTTTGACGCTATGAATCTCATACAGCGAGGTGTTCAAACGATCGACCACCAGCTGGTGTTCCGTGCGTTCTCCCGTCAGCAGCACCGGCGAGCAATGGCGGCGATACAGGTTGATGACCGGGGTCGCGAAAAGATGAAAATCCCTGGCGTTGACGCGACCGATCAGCGTAAGCGGGCGTTGCTCAAGCGCGAACAAGATCTCGAATTCATGGACGCGTTCACATTGGCGCAGAAAATCCCGCACGCCATGCAGCTCCAGGCTGAAGAAGCGGCTCGGCGCCGCAAAGTATTCGCGCATCAGCCGGTTGCCGGGCAATTCCCCCACTGCGGTGGGCAACAATGCCTCTTCGTCGCCGACGCCGCCCAGACGCAGGCTTTCCGGTTGCAAGACTTTGATGACCGGCCGATCGTCGTTTTTCGCCCATAACACGATGCGCAAGGTGCGGTTAAGCAGCGCGGCCATCAGCTGGTTGGCCCGCACCGTATCTTCCGCCAACGTCAGGTGCAACGGCTCGAGATCCAGTTCCGAGACGGGCAACACGCCGTGCGTGGTCAGGCCGATTCTGACGTAGGCCGAACAGTCTTGCATATGCCTGGCGGCGCCGTCGGGCAAATGGTGAGGCGGCAGGATTTCGCATTCCGCCAGTGCAATCTCAACGGGCTGCACTTTAATATGCCGCGCCGTGGTGAACGTGGCGGGTTTGTTGTTCAGCGAGATATCGTTCAGGGTCATTCGGCTCCCGCGCGGCAGGTCAACCTGGCTGTGCCACTGGGGAAAAGAGAGATCGGGCTTAATCGCGACGGTGGCGATCGCAGGAACCGGCGTGTACCACAAGGGCGCCAGGCGCGAAAGCATTTGCAAGGCGAATTCTGGCTGCTCGTTGTTCAGCTTTTCCTGAATGCGGGTGCAAAGAAAAGCAGAGCCCTCCAACAGGCGCTCGACGAAAGGATCCAGCACGCCGTCGATATGCATGCCTAAATGCTGAGCGACCTGGGGATGCGAAGAGGCGAACTGACGGCCGGCCTCGCGAAAATAACGCAGCTCATCATTATATAATTGGAGAAAACGCTCACTGAACATAGTCACCTCTATTAATCAAATACGTGTACGGCGCCACAGGAATAATCAAGAGCTATGCGCAAATTCACCAGCATTTCGTCACCCGGTAATGAGCAGGTGCCATAGATATCGAATAAGATCGCCAATACATACGATTGACGCTCATTCACTACCGGCACCACGCGAATCGTTTTCGGATCCAGCCGTGGCTCAAAAGACGTAATGATTCTTTGTATATGTCTCGCCAGCGTTAGCGGATCGGTATTAATCGGTATTCGTTGGCTCAGCGACGGCAGGCCATAATTCAATACCGAGCTTTCGCTGTGCGCATAATCGTGAAGTTTTAAATCTGCGCTGCGCGATGCGTCATTCAATAAGAATTCGATATCGCGCACCAGGACGCGCCGCCAATTATCGGCGCTGCCGCTTTGACTTCTCACGCTGAGCTTATCGAATAGCATGGGTAATGACGCTTTCATTTAAGGAAGGTGCGAACAAGTTCCTGATATGAG
>NZ_KV792388.1:0-568 GCF_001808215.1 Serratia sp. HMSC15F11 | reverse complement strand
GGCTTTACACGACGCCCCCTAAAAGGGGGCCATTTTCGAGTTAATCCTGCAACAACTCCATCTGCTGTTCGATCTCTTGGTCCTTCTTATCCTGATGCCTCACGTATCGCCTGATAATTTCTTCGTTTACTCCTACCGTATCGACAAAGTATCCCCTTGCCCAAAAATGATTGCCCCACAACTTCTTTCGTATATGTGGAAAACGATTGTAAAGCCGGATTGCACTGCGTCCTTTCAGGACGCCCATCAACGTCGAAATCGATAGCTTCGGGGGGACTATCACGACCAGATGCACATGATCTGGCTGAATATTTAGCTCAAGAACTTCACAGTCCTTCATGTTGCAGAGGATATAAATTGTTCGGTAGAGCTCTTTACCCACCTTGTCGCGGAGGATTTTAAATCGATACTTCGGCGTCCACACCAGGTGGTATTTGCAACGCCAGAACACATGTGATGAACTCCTGTATAAACCCATGTTGGTGATTTCCTTCTTACTTGTGGTGAGTAAGCTGGAATATTCCGGCATGGGTTTCCTTCAGGCTAGAGCCTCACAGGTTCAATCACC
>NZ_KV792387.1:46404-52699 GCF_001808215.1 Serratia sp. HMSC15F11 | reverse complement strand
CAGGGCTGGCAGCAGGAAGCTCAGGCTATCGCCAAGGTGTTGTCCCCCTGAAATGGCACTCAACAGCCATAATGCGCCGGTGACGGCTTATGGTGATGGGATCAGATTCGGGATTAGGCCTGTTGACGACGCACCAGAATAAAATAAAAAGTACAAAAAGTTCCCATCCTACTTGGGAACTTTTTGATAAAAAATAACAGCATGACGACAGTCATTACCGCTGGCGCTCACAGCGTTGCCCATGCAAAAAAACTTTATGGCCGCCAAGAGCATCAGAGCATTATCAGAACTGATATAGATATAAGGTTTTAGATATTATTCTCGTCTGATAAGCGCAACCTCATGCATATCAGACACTGAAACGTTCACGTTTATTGCATTGTGACGAGTTCAACGACGCCATTTATAACAAACTGAACCCCCATACAGACCAGCAGGAATCCCATCACTCGGGAAATAGCATCGATTCCCGATGTTCCTACAAGCTTCATAACACCCAGTGACGCCCGCAGAGATACCCATAAAATCAGAGAAATGGCTATCGCAATCAGGGGGGGCGCGGTATAGGCGACCCATAAATCCAGATGCGATGTTTCAGCGCTGAATGTCGACGCGGCACTGATCAACATAGCAATGGTACCCGGGCCTGCCGTACTGGGCATTGCCAAGGGGATAAATGCTATATTTTTGCTTTTTCCCTTCTCGCCGCTTTGAGACTTATTCACATCCTGCGGAAACAGCATGTTAAACCCAATAAAGGCAACGATCATTCCACCTGCAATTCGTAATCCCGGAATGGATATGCCAAAGGTATTAATAACAGCCTTACCGGCATACCATGCAACCATCATAATCACAAAGACATAGAAAGCCGCCATCGCTGACTGCTTCTTTTTTTCTTGTTCAGACATGTCGCCTGAAAGCCCAAGAAAAAGAGCTACAGTGGTCAATGGGTTTACCAGCGGCAGCAATAAAACCAACCCTAGCCCAATAAGTTTAAATAACTCAAACATCTGCCTACCTCCTTTTTAAGACTCCCCCGGAGTTATCTCCGGGGGTAAGTTCTATCGAGACTTCTCCCACTGCAGAACGGCGCTGATGGCAGCCGGCAATACCGTCAGGGTAAATAGGGTGGCAACGAATAACCCGCCAATAATGGCATAGGCCATAGGCCCCCAAAATACCTGATGCGCGATAGGTATCATCCCTAATATTGCTGCACAAGCCGTCAAGAGTATCGGTCTGGAGCGATGCAGTGACGCCTCGACGATCGCCTCAGTATTATCCGCACCTTGCGCCCTGTTTATTTCCACTTCTTCAATAAGGATCACGGCATTGCGGATAATCATCCCCGCCAACGCAATCACGCCAAGAAGCGCGACAAACCCCATCGGCGTTCCGGTAGGTAACATGGCAGCGACAACGCCAATCAAACCGAAGGGGGCAATCAACAGCGCCAGCATCATGCGTGAGAAACTACGCAACTGCACCATCAGCAAGATCAGCATCACCAATAGGGTCACTGGCAGAACCGCGAATACTGAACGGTTGCCTTTCATGGCTTCAATGACGCTTCCCCCCTCGGTAATATGATATCCCGGCGGTAAATTTTTGCGCAATTCATCGACCACAGGCGCCAA
This sequence comes from Serratia sp. HMSC15F11, assembly GCF_001808215.1. NCBI lineage: Bacteria > Pseudomonadati > Pseudomonadota > Gammaproteobacteria > Enterobacterales > Yersiniaceae > Serratia > Serratia sp. HMSC15F11. The sequence continues at coordinate 51,059 of NZ_KV792387.1, read as the reverse complement.
ACTCTTGGATACGCCGGACGCATTCAGCCCTGGCGCAATATCCATTTGCACCGTAATGAAAGGCTGTCGTTGCCGCCGCCACTGAATAGGTTCGGCCAACGTATAGCCTATCGTTGCGATCTGCTTTAATGGCACCACGCGCCCATCGGCCGTCGTTAATTGCAAATCCGCGACGGTTTCAATGTCTCTCCGCGTGTTTTCCGAAGCTCGCAGCACCACGTTAACCTGACGATTTCTGTCTCTGATCGTCGTTACAGCGGACCCCGAATACATTTCAGCAAGAGCGCTTGCGACATCCTGAGAGCTTAATCCCAAGGCTCTCGCTTCCGTCTGATTAAGCGTTATATAGAGTTCTCGTTGTGGTTCTCCCGCAGTAAGGTTGACCTCTCTTGTCTGCGGGTTGTCGCCGAATTTCGCCGCCAACTCCATGGATATCTCACGGATTTTGGTCAGATCCGGGCCGGAAACGCGATATTTCAACGGCCAACCTACCGGGGGCCCCAGCTCCAACGGCGAAGCACGCGTAACAAGATGGCCGAAATCTTTTTGCAGAATTTTTTCAAGCCTGGACTTCACGGCGTCACGCTCTTCAAGTCCCTTGGTAACCACGACCAATTGAGCGATATTTTCGTTATCAAGCAACAGGTCCATCGGCAAATAAAATCGCACGGCACCCGATCCAACGTACGTCGTAAAATGATCAATATCGGGATCCTTCTTGAGGATTTCCTCCAAGCGAATGGCTTCCCTCGCCGTATCTTCCTGCACGGCATTTCTCGGCAGAGTCAGGCTGACGAGCAACTCCGGCCTGTCAGAAGCGGGGAAAAACTCCTCTTCCATGTGTGAGGATCCGATAAAAGCAATGGCCAGCAACAGAACCGCCACGATGCAGGTCATCCCTCGGCGCTTAAGGATATATCGCAATGCACTTTCGTACTTTTGCATGACTTTACCTTTACCGTGGGCGTGTTCCTTCATCACCTTAGGTAAAAGCCACACGCCTATCAGCGGTGAAAAAAGTACGGCAACAATCCAGGAGTTGATGAGCGAAATCAGCACCACCATGAACAGAGAATAACAGTACTCCCCCGCACTCGACGTTGCGAAACCGACCGGGATAAAACCGGCGATCATGACCAATGTGCCGGTCAGCATCGGGAAAGCCGTCGTCGTCCAGGCTTTTGTCGCCGCCTTTTTGACAGGGTCTCCCTTCTCCAGGCGCGACATCATGATCTCTACAGTGATCATGGCATCATCGACCAGCAACCCCAGCGCAATAATTAACGCGCCGAGTGAGATACGCTGCATGCCTATGCCGGCAATTTCCATGCCGATAAACGTCATGGCCAGCACCAGCGGAATGGATGCTGCAACCACTAACCCGGCACGAGTGCCTAATGACAAGAAAGACACAGCCAGCACAATGACGACCGCCTCAAGGAGCACTTTCATAAAGCTCCCCACCGCGTCATGCACCACCGTCGACTGATCGGCCACTTTCAGCACGTTGATACCCGCAGGCAAGCGGCTGGAGATATCATCCATCTTTTCGTTAAGCGCTTTGCCGAAATCCAGCATATTGCCTGTCGGGGCCATGGAGATGGCCAGGCCAATCGCCGACTCCCCGTTAACCCTGAAGGCAGGCGTCGGCGGATCGACCGCCTCGCGAGAGATAGTCGCAATATCCGTCAGAGGAACGAATTTATCCTGAATATGCAGTGTCAGCTGTTTGAGGCTTTCTTCCGATGCGAAAGCGCCGCTGACTCTCAACATGACTTTATCTTTGTCTGTTCTGATTTCTCCGGCCGGAGTCACGGCGTTTTGCGCGCTGATGGCGTTTTTGATTTGGTCGAGCGTCAGCCCCATGCCCGCGATTTTCTGCGGTGAAAATGATAAGATGACCTGCTCTTCTTTTACGCCCAGCAGGTTCACTTTCCCGACGTCTGGCAGCGTTAAGACGTCCGTGCGAACTTTATCAACCAGATCGCGCAGTTCGCGCTCGCTGAATCCTTCACGCGTAAAGCCATAGATGGTGCCGTAGGTATCATCAAATTCATCGTTGACGGCAGGTGAACTGACGCCGGCAGGCAGCTGAGGGGAAACGTCCTTGATTTTTTTCCTGACCGTATACCACAGTTCCTTCACTTTCTCCGGCGGCGTATTATCACGCAGATAGATAAAAATAACCGACTCGCCGGGCCGGCTGTAACTCTCCAAATAATCAAGATAAGGAACTTCCTGAAGTTTCTTCTCCAACGGATCGGTCACGAAATTGACGGTATCCTCCACAGAGGCCCCAGGCCAACTCGCGGAAACCACCGCCGTTTTAATGGTAAACGCCGGATCTTCATTGCGCGGCAAGTTGTAATAGCTCATCACCCCGGCAATGGTGAGAACCAACATAAAAAAGGCAACCAGTTGCTGATTGGCAAGCGCCCAGGCAGACAGGTTAAACTTCTCGCGTTCAGAGGCATTCATCAGAATTTATCCTCCAAACTCACTTTCTCCCCTGGCCGTAACTTGCTCACGCCGGCGATCACCACCTTGTCACCAGGTTTGAGGCCATCAGCAATAAACACGTCCTCAGAGCTATAGCGAATAACGTTAACTTTGCGCAATGCCAAGGTTAATGTATCCGGTTGAACGATTAAAACGGCAGGATCCGCACCATCACGGGTCATCGCAGACGCCGGCAGAACAAACGCTGCCTGCCCCGGGATCACGATACTTCCCTGCACCGTCGCGCCCAAAGCCATTTTCTCTGGAGGGTTCGACAGCGAGACTCTGACTCGCCAGGTGCGCGTCTGCTTATCCGCCTGTGGATTCACATCTCGGATCACGCCCTCAGTCACGACGGAAGGATCGGAAAGCAGCGCAATCTTGACTTTATTATCGGACAGATTGCTGTACAAAATTGCTTCTGGAACGTCAAATACGGCATCCACTCCCTGATTGAGTGAGAGCGTCACGACCCCCTGCCCTGCGCTGACAGTTTGTCCAGGATTCAGATTAACCGAAGTCACTACGCCATCTGAAGGCGCAACGAGACGGGTATAACCCAATTGCTCCTGAGCGATTTTCAAATTCGATTGAGCAGAGACGCGTTTTGCCGCCGCGACTTCAAGATTGACCCGCGCTTCATCAACCTGAGCCTGCGCGATAGCACCGGTTTTGAGCAATGATTGCAGCCTTCTGAAATTGAGAGCAGCCAGACGCTCTGAAGAAACGGCACCGGCCAGTTCGGCCTGCGCACTGCGCACCTGATTCTCGTTATTTCTGGGCTCCAACGTCGCGATCGTTTGCCCCGCCTTTAATTTGTCCCCCACATCGACCGGCCGGCTGAGGATCCGGCCGTCAATGCGAAACGAGAGCTGAGATTCCTCATGGGGGCGAATTTCTCCGGTATGCTTTATTAAGACTCCGCCAACCGGATTATCGACGGCAAGCGTCCGTACGGGACGTGTAGGCACCTCTTCTGTCTTTGCTTTATCATCACACCCCACCAAAAACACAAACACGGGAATAATAAAGAGTTTCCAGTTTTGAAATAGGGACACGCTCTTGACCGCACTTATTAACCTGAAAAAACCAACTGACATAAGACATTCTCCTGATAGTCTGTTGAAGAATTAAACCTTTTTTATGTGTAGATTAAATCCATGATTATTCAAGAAACCATCAAGATTCTATTTTCATTGGCAGAATGAGTAGAAGCAGCATCCCACCTTCAGGATGATTCTGAGCACTGAGACTGCCGCCGTGCTCGCGGCTTATCGCCATGGCGATAGAGAGGCCGAGTCCACTCCCTCCCAAATTTCTCGATCGAGAACGCTCTTCCCGGGAAAAGCGCTCGAACATCAAGGGTAAAAAAGCTTCACTGACGCCCGGCCCATAATCGCGAAAACCGACGATAACCTTATCATCAGCATGGTTAACAGTGATGGTCAATTTCTTGCCGGAATGCGCGTAACGAATTGCATTTTTTATGAGAATCGTAACAACTTGCCCAATTCTGAACGGATCGGCGTAGACGAATACGGGAGCAGGACATTCAAATTCAATCGTGAAATCCTCCTGCGAAACTTCAGCCTTTAGCCATTGTAAACGCTCCTGAATCAAATCACACAGATTCACATGGTATTTTTCTAATGATAAGGCCCCGGCTTGTGACAAGGACAGCGTTTGAAGATCATCAATAAGGCGATTAAGGCTTGCCAAGGGCTGCATGACCAGATTTAACTGATGCTTGTCCGGCTCGAACACGCCATCCATAATTCCCTGAAGGCGTGCGATTGAAGCCGTCAACGGCGAGCGTAATTCATGCGCCATAGCGATATGAGAAGCACGTAACTCCCCTTCATAATAAGTCAGTTTTTTGGTCATCTCATTGAAATCGTGAGTTAGAGTAAGAAGTTCTTCCGGCGCTTTATCTTCTAATTTTGCTTGCACAGAGAAATCCCCCTCAGTGACTTTTCTCGCGGCAGCGACCAGGTAGGAAAATTGCTTCGCCAACGGCCGCGACATATAGAGCCCCAGTAAGACCATGAGAGGTATAGCGACGACCACCAAAATAGCCAGCATAATCCAATCCCCCGAGGTGATAGACGGATTAGCAAAGTCAATGCCATACCAATAGTGAAAAAGGCTATAAAACC
>NZ_KV792387.1:0-46384 GCF_001808215.1 Serratia sp. HMSC15F11 | reverse complement strand
AAAAGGCTATAAAACCTGTACAAATCTTCATTGGGATTATTAAGCAAGTGCAGGAATTCCTTTCGGATATCCACCGGCATTTCATGATATAGAACCCAGGTGCTATAAATGGCATAGCGCAACCACATACAGAGTGCAATAATAACAACCACACCGACAGATTGAGAAATTACCCTCACGCAAATCCACTTCCAAAGCGAAACTCTTTTGCTTTTATTATTCATTTATTCCAATACCTGTAGCCCATCGCTCTAACGGTCAGCAGTACATCCTCCACCCCTACCGAATTGAGTTTTTTGCGCAAGTTATAAATATGCGTATCGACAACCCGCTCAAATGCATCACTTTCCGGCAAACACATATTTAACAATGTTTGGCGGGAAAACGCTCTTTTTGGCGCACGCATTAGCACAGATAACAGTAAGAACTCAGTCGGTGTAAGATCCACTGCAATTTTAACGTTTTCGGCGTGGCAAACGTGAACCAGCATCGCCTCTTCATCAAGTTGTACCGGGCCACAAATAATAAGTTCGGATTTTATATTTAATGCAGTCGCTCTTCTCAGCACGGCATGAACCCGAGCAACGACCTCACCCGGGTTGTAGGGTTTCACGATGTAATCATCAACGCCGTGCCTCAACGAGGAGATCTTATCCTGAATCTCGCCGATTGCCGTCACCATGATGACCGGCACATCGCTCTTTCTACGCACACGTGCCAATATTTCATTGCCATTTATTCCCGGCAGCATGACGTCTAATAAAACCAAGTCAGGTTGCCAGGAAAAAACCATCTCTAGCCCTTTAACACCATCGCCGACTTTGGCAACGGCAAAGCACTCTCTTTTTAGATAAGCTTCCAGGACTTCTGCAGCATGCATATCGTCCTCGATGATTAAAATTCTTTTTTCTGCCATATATTAACCTGCTATTCAGTCACGCTAACCAAGTGAAAAATATAATAAGCTTAGCACTTTTTTATTTAAAGAATAAACAAAAAACGAAGATAGTACATATCAGGCGGTTAAAAATAAAGTCAGCACGACTTCATTCAAAATCAGCCCGACAAAGAAGGCAACACAATAACATTAAAATTCAAATAGTTACAAACGAAACATCATAAACCCCAAAATAAAAAGAACAGAAATTGACAACATCTTGACAAAGTTAAGCAATAATCGAGATTTCAATAGCGCCAACAGGTGAAGATATAGGGAGTCGATGCAATGGAAATGAGCAAAGTTGAACAATCAAGAATATTTATTAATAGCGTTATCAATCTGTTAGAAATGCATCTCAGGCAACCGGTAAACATCATCAACCTGATTGATAAAACTGGATATTCCAGATGGTATGTTCAACGTAAGTTCTGCGCTTTGGCCGGTATATCGATGAAGTCTTACATCAGATCAAGGAAAATGACAGAGGCGGCGAAAATGATTTTATCTACAGACAGGAAGATCATAGATATTGCACTTGAATATGGTTATCTGGAACAGCAGGCTTTCTGTCGCATCTTTAAAAACCACTATGGCGTTTCCCCTACGATGTTTCGCAAAATGAATAAGCCACGTGAGGATATTTGGATATCGGCGAAAACGGTGCTTGTAAAGTTCACAAACAATGGGAAATAAAACCGCGGGTGTAACGAAGTTACAACATGTTGTCAGCGATGAAGAGCAACAGGATATGATTCATCAGCGCATGTTTATAATAAAAGGCCAAACACCCCATTATTTTTATTTAAAAAATCTTTTTCCGAACTACAATCAACGACATTTTCTGTCGCCAGCCAAACACAATCTTATTCGCTTAGTCCCAACCCGTTAGAATTCTTTTGCTTTCTCGAATGTCTGGGATATTGAGATGGTGCCGATAATAGGAGTCGAACCTACGACCTTCGCATTACGAATGCGCTGCTCTACCAACTGAGCTATATCGGCATCGAGCCGGGCCTGCAGGGCAAGCCGGAAGTGCGTTGAACAAGGTAGACCCGTGCACGAAATGAGTCAATAGCCGCCGGGGCGTTTGGTTGTTTTGCAAGCAGCCACACTGCCGCGCGTTGTCCCTTCCAAAACAATCAGGGCGCAGCACGCTGCACCCTGAGGTCTTTACTACCGCAATCCGGCCTTAGCTGCGCACCAGATCGTCGCCGTAGCCGATCCACTTGTAGGTGGTCAGCGCGTCCAGGCCCATCGGGCCGCGGGCGTGCAGTTTCTGGGTGCTTACCGCCACTTCCGCGCCCAGGCCGAACTGGCCGCCGTCGGTGAAGCGGGTGCTGGCGTTGACGTACACCGCCGAGGAGTCCACCGCGCGCACGAAGTGCTCGGCGCTGCTCAGCGAGCGGGTGAGGATCGCGTCGGAGTGGTTGGTGCCGTGGGTGCGGATGTGGTCGATGGCCTGATTGATATCGTCCACCAGCAACACGTTCAGATCCAGCGACAGCCATTCATCGTCGTAATCTTCCGCGTTCACCGGCACCACCGTCGCCGGGCCGCCCTGCAGCAGCGGCAGCGCGTTTTCCGCCGCGTGCAGCGTCACGCCCGCCGCCGCCATTTTGGCGCTCAGCGCCGGCAGGAACTCGGCAGCGATGCTGCGGTTCACCAGCAGCGTCTCCAGCGAGTTACAGGCGCTCGGGCGCTGAATCTTGGCGTTCTCAATGACCGTCAGCGCCTTGTCGAAATCGACGTCGGCATCCACGTAGGTGTGGCACACGCCGATGCCGCCGGTGATCACCGGGATAGTCGATTGCTCGCGGCACAGCTTGTGCAGGCCGGCGCCGCCGCGCGGGATCAGCATGTCGACATAGCGATCCAGGCGCAGCAGTTCGTTCACCAGCGCGCGATCCGGGCTGTCGATCGCCTGCACCGCCGCCGCCGGCAGGCCGCACTGTTCCAGCGCCTGCTGGATCACTTTCACCGTCGCCTGGTTGGTGTTGTGCGTCTCTTTACCACCGCGCAGGATCACTGCGTTGCCGGTTTTCAGGCACAGGCTGGCGACGTCGATGGTGACGTTCGGCCGCGCCTCGTAAATCACGCCAATCACGCCGAGCGGCACCCGGCGGCGCTCCAGCTTCAGCCCGCTGTCCAGCAGGTTGCCGTCCAGCACGTGGCCGACCGGATCGTTCAGGCGGCACACCTGACGCACGTCGTTGGCGATCGCCGCCAGCCGCGCCGGGGTCAGCAGCAGGCGATCGAGCAGCGCTTCGCTCATGCCGGTGGCGCGCGCCTGCGCCATGTCTTGTTCGTTCGCCAGCAGGATCGCTTCGCTGTTGGCTTCCAGCCTGTCGGCCATCACCGACAGCACCTGATTCTTCTTCGCCGTGCTCAGCACCGCCAGCTGCCAGGAGGCCTGCTTGGCGGCCTTCCCCATCTGATCCAGCATGCTCACTCCTTAACTGACAATCATATCGTCGCGGTGCACTGCCACCGGACCGTATTCATAACCGAGGATTTCGCTGATTTCCTGCGAGTGGTGCCCGGCGATCATGCGCATCGCATCGCTGTTGTAGCGGCTGACGCCGTGCGCCAGATCGCGCCCCGCCAGGTTACGGATGCGGATCACTTCGCCGCGCGAGAAGTCGCCCTTCACTTCGCGAATGCCCTTCGGCAACAGCGAGCTGCCGCGCGCCATCATTGCTTCCACCGCGCCATCGTCGACGGTGATCTCACCGGCCGGCGGCGCGCCGAAGATCCAGCGTTTGCGGTTTTCCAGCGGGGTTTCCAGCGCGTGGAAACGGGTGCCCACCGGTTTGCCTTCGATCACGTCCGCCACCACGCCCGGCTTGCTGCCGGCGGCGATCACCACGTCGATGCCGGCGCGGCAGGCCACGTCGGCCGCCTGCAGCTTGGTGCCCATGCCGCCGGTGCCCAGGCCGGAGACGCTGTCGCCGGCGATGGCGCGCAGCGCGTCGTCGATGCCGTGCACTTCACGGATCAGTTCGGCCTGCGGGTTGTTGCGCGGATCGGCGGTATAGAGGCCCTGCTGATCGGTCAGCAGCAGCAGTTTATCGGCCCCGGCCAGAATGGCCGCCAGCGCCGACAGGTTATCGTTGTCGCCCACCTTGATTTCGGCGGTGGCGACGGCGTCGTTCTCATTGATTACCGGCACGATGCGGTTGTCCAGCAGCGCCGTCATGGTGTCGCGCGCGTTGAGGAAGCGCTCGCGGTCTTCCAGATCGGCGCGCGTCAGCAGCATCTGCCCGACGTGGATGCCGTAAATGGAGAACAGCTGTTCCCACAGCTGGATCAGCCGGCTCTGCCCCACCGCCGCCAGCAGTTGCTTGGAAGCGATAGTGGCGGGCAGCTCGGGGTAGCCCAGGTGTTCGCGCCCGGCGGCGATGGCGCCGGAGGTGACGATGACGATGCGGTGGCCCGCAGCGTGTTGCTGCGCGCACTGGCGCACCAATTCGACAATATGGGCGCGGTTCAGACGCAGCGATCCGCCGGTCAACACGCTGGTGCCCAATTTCACAACCAATGTCTGGCTGCCGTTCATAGTATTTCTGCCGTGTGTAATGATGAGAAAAAGAGTGCAAAGGTCTTTGTAACAGGAGAGACGCGTTATGCCAACAGGCACAACGCGAAATCAGCACAATACGTGGTCAAACGGGGTCAGGCGGAGAGTTTGATCAGTTTTTCTTTGAAATCATCGGCGGGTTCCAGCCCCAGTTCCATGGTCGCCAGCAGTTCGCCCAGGCGGCGATGGAAGTCGCGCAGGGTGTCTTCCAGCTTGGCGTTCACTTCATCATCCTTAATGTTTTGCGTCGTCCAGTTGCCTTCCTTGTCGAACAGGCCGAATTGGTACGAATAGGTGAAGCGCGCCTCTTCCGCCTGCAGCTCCATCCACCAGCCCCAGAACTCACGCTTCTCCGGAGCGGGCTTCACATTGACGCAGACGGCCAAACAATCAAAGAAAAACCGGTCGTTCTCACATTGCCCTTCACGCAGGTACGGCCCCAAGCTGGCAAAACGTTTCATTAGTCGGCTTTTAGGGTGACCACTCGGTAACGTCATTCTCTAACCTCCTCAATGTAGACCACTCTTTTTAACAAATTGTTAAAATTTAGCAACTAATTAACGCATTTTATCCTTCAGCCAACCGGACATCTGCAGCAACGCCCGATGGAAGCTGTCGTAAACCGGGGTGCGCGGGATGGCGACCAGCTTGCCGCTCACCGAAGAGGTGACGATCAGCTGCGACTCCTCTTTCGGGCTGAGCGTATCGCGCTCCCAGTAGCCGGAGATCATCGGCGTCGGGCAACGGCGCCCCAGCAACCCCTGCATTTTCAGCGAGTAGCTGTTCAACTCCACTTTCAGCACATTGTCTGAAGCATTGGCCATGCCCATGCGGCTGGCCAGCACGTCCATATACATGTCCGGCACGTTCAACTGGGTGCTGCTGTCACACAGCAGGCGATGCACTACCGGCCCCAGGCAGGCCACACCGCGCAGCCGCTGCGGCTCCAGGTAGGCCAATCGCACCGCCACGTTGGCGCCGAAGCGGAAGCCAAAGGCGCTCACCCGCTGATGGTCCACCCACGGCACCGAGGCCAGCTGGATCAGCACCTGTTGGTGCAGGTAGCTGGAGTCCTGCGTCAGCTTCCATTTGCAGGAGGAACCGATCGACGGCATGTCGAGCGTCAGCATGGCGATGCCTTGCGGCGCCAGGTAGTCGCGGAACAGGCGGTGGTAGTCGGTCTGCAGCGTGTCGAGGCTGCCGCACATCAGCACCGTCGGGAATGGCGCTTCGCCCTTCTCCGGCATGTGCAGGAAACCGGTGACGCTGCCGCCGCCTTCGATGCGAAACTCCAGCTCTTTCAGCTGATACGGCAGCAGCAGCGCCGCCTCTTCGTAAGCGCGATTGGCGAGCATCTCCGCCTGTTCGGCCAGCTCGTCGCCCTTCAGGTGCGGGTAACCGGCGATGCTGTACAGGCTCGCGGCTTTCAGCCAGTATTCGCCGCCGAGCAGCGGATCCTGCTGCTCCGTCGCCCGCTGCTGCCACTGCATGCCCTGATGGATCCATTCGTAGATCCAGTTGCCGTTGCGGTAGCCCACCACGGTATCCAGCCGCTGCGGATTGCTGCGCTCGGCGTCCGAGGCGGCGATGCGCGCCAGCACTTCGTGGATTTCGATCGGGCTGACGCCGCGCCAGGCCCACAGCAGCGGATTCAGTATGCGGTACCAGCTGCCGGTGGTGTCGCCTTCCAGCGCGGAATGCATGGCGGCGCTCACTTTGTTGCGCGCGCGCAGCACCAGCGTCGAGGTTTCAGGGTGTTTGAATTTAGGCTTGAAAAGAATTTCAGAAAGGTTGGCCTGTGCCATGGTAACAACAGCCTCCGTAAATCTGGCGATAGGCCGCAAAAGGCCTACTTAACTGGAGGTAGTGTACCTAACTCTGGCGGGATAAACCAAGATAACGCAAACGCCCGGCATAACCGGGCGTTTGGCTGGAACTGGCTGGGCTTAGCGGCCGCCGATAGGGGGAACGAAGCTGACGCCCATATCCCACGGCTGTTCGATCCAGGTGTCCTGCGGGATGTCGACCACATAGTCGTCCACCAGCGGGCGGCCCGCCGGTTTGGCGAAGATGGTGACGAAATGCGCTTTCGGGTACATGTCGCGGATCGCTTTCGCGGTGCCGCCGGTATCCACCAGATCGTCCACGACGATGAAGCCTTCACCGTCGCCTTCGGCGCGCTTGAGCACTTTCATTTCGCGTTGGTTGTCATGGTCATAGCTGGAAATGCAGACGGTATCCACATAGCGGATGCCGAGTTCGCGCGCCAGCAGGCCCGCCGGTACCAGACCGCCGCGGCTTACGGCAATGATGCCTGTCCATTTGTCGGCAGGCAGCAGGCGGTGCGCCAGCTTGCGTGCGTGTATTTGCAGCATATCCCAGGTAACAACGTATTTTTCGCTCATAGAATCGTGTCCCAGCCGGTGGTGAAGCGGCTTACTTTATAGTTCAGGGGAAAAAAGGTTGCGCGAGATTATAGAGACTGGCCGCGTTGAATTCCAGCTGTACCGAGGAAAACCTCGCGATTTCCGCCGCGCGGCTTTCCGGTGATTGATGCTGAAAAAACGAACGTTCCCGCAGCGAAGCTGTGTGATCAAGCGCTTAAACCGCACAATACGGGGCGCGCACCGCCGGAAATAAAGTGATATTCTCTGACGATCGTGCCACGACGCACAGATGCCCACTCACCTTAACCGCACGGCACGCCCGTCCTGTCGGAGCCTGCCGTCACAGGAGACTTATAGTGTCTGAATTGTCTCAGCTTTCGCCACAGCCGCTGTGGGATATTTTCGCCAAGATCTGTTCTATCCCACACCCTTCTTATCATGAAGAAGCGCTGGCGCAGCACATCCTCACCTGGGCCAAAGAAAAGAACCTGCACGCCGAGCGCGATCGGGTCGGCAATATCCTGCTGCGCAAGCCGGCCACCAAAGGCATGGAAAACCGCAAGCCTGTCGCGCTGCAGGCGCACCTGGACATGGTGCCGCAAAAGAATAACGACACCGTGCACGACTTCGCCAAGGATCCGATCCAGCCTTATATCGCCGGCGAGTGGGTGAAAGCGCGCGGCACCACGCTGGGTGCCGACAACGGCATCGGCATGGCCTCCGCCCTGGCGGTGCTGGCCGACGACAGCGTTGAGCACGGCCCGCTGGAAGTGCTGCTGACCATGACCGAAGAGGCCGGCATGGACGGCGCCTTCGGGCTGCAGCCGAACTGGCTGCAGGCGGACATCCTGATCAATACCGATTCCGAAGAGGAAGGTGAAATCTACATGGGTTGCGCCGGCGGTATCGACTTCATCACCACCCTGCCGCTGCAGCGCGAAGCGGTGCCGGCCGGTTACCAAACCCTGAAGCTGACGCTCAAGGGCTTGAAAGGCGGCCACTCCGGCGCCGAGATCCACGTCGGGCTGGGCAACGCCAACAAGCTGCTGGCGCGCTTCCTGTTCGCCCATGCGGCGGCGCTGAACCTGCGCGTGCTGGATCTGAACGGCGGCACCCTGCGCAACGCCATCCCGCGTGAAGCCTCCGCGGTGGTTGCGGTGCCGGCGGACAAGGCCGACGCGCTGAAAGCCCTGAGCCAGGAGTTCCTGGCGGTGCTGCAGAACGAACTCTCCGCCAAAGAGAAGAACATCACCGTGCTGCTGGAGCCGACCACCAGCGCTTCGCAGGCGCTGAGCGCCGACAGCCAGCAACGTTTCCTGGCGCTGCTGAACGGCACGCCGAACGGCGTGATCCGCATGAGCGACGCGGTAAAAGGCGTGGTGGAAACCTCGCTGAACGTCGGCGTGGTCACCACCAGCGAAAACGAAGCGGAAATCATCTGCCTGATCCGCTCCCTGATCGACAGCGGCAAAGACTACGTGGTCGAGATGCTGACCGCGCTGGGCCAGCTGGCCGGCGCCAAGGGGGCGCCGAAGGGCGGCTACCCGGGCTGGCAGCCGGACGCCGACTCGCCGGTGATGCACCTGGTGCGCGAGCTGTATCAGGAGCTGTTCGACAAGACGCCGAACATCATGGTGATCCACGCCGGTCTGGAATGCGGTCTGTTCAAAAAGCCGTATCCAAACATGGACATGGTATCGATCGGGCCAACCATCACCGGCCCGCACTCGCCGGATGAGCAGGTGCATATCGAAAGCGTCGGTCTGTACTGGAAGCTGCTGACCTCGCTGCTGAAAGCAATCCCTGAGCGCGCGTAAGCTGCGCGCTTAACGCAAAAAGCCGGCGACTTGCCGGCTTTTTTATTCCCAAGGCAGCGCCAGCTGCCGCTCCAGCTGCGGATCGAGCAGCGTCACATGCAGCCCCACCAGCCGCACGCCGCGCCCTTCGCGCCGCTCGCGCCACGCCTGCCGCGCCACCTCCAGCAAATCCTGCCGGTTCAGCACCGGGAACACGTGCTCCTGGGTGGTTTGCTGAAAATCCTGAAACTTCAGCTTCACGCCCTGCCGGGCGATGTGCAGATCCGGCTTCACCTTGCGCAGCCGCATCTCCAGCTCGGGATAGAGTTTGTCGATAATCAGCGTTTCGCAGTCTTCCCAGTCGTGAATGTCTTCCGCCAGCGTGCGCTCCACCCCCACCGATTTGCGCAGCCGCTCCGACGAGATTTCGCGCCGATCGATGCCCTGGCACCGCTCCCACAGCACCCGGCCGAACTTGCCGAAGCGCTTGAGGAGCTGCGCCAAATCGTATTGCTGCACGTCGGCGCAGGTGATAAGCCCCACCTCTTCCAGCCGCTTGGCGGTCACCTTGCCGACGCCGGGGATCTTGCTGAGCGGCAGCTGCTGCAAAAACGCCGGTACCTGCGCCGGCGTGATCACATATTGCCCGTTCGGCTTGTTAATCTCGGAGGCGATTTTGGCGAGAAACTTGATTGGCGCGATACCGGCCGAGGCGGTGAGGTTCAGTTCGTCGGCGATCGCCTGGCGGATCTCCTGGGCGATCAGCGTCGCCGAGCCATTGCATTGCGGGCTGTCGGTCACGTCGAGATAGGCTTCATCGAGCGACAGCGGCTCGATCAGCGGGGTGTAGCGGGCGAAGATTTCGCGGATGTGCAGCGAGGCCTCTTTGTAGGCCGCCATGCGCCCCGGCAACAGGGTGAGATGCGGGCACAGCTTGAGCGCCATCGCCGTGGACATGGCGCTGTGCACGCCGTAGCGCCGCGCCGGGTAGTTGGCGGTGCTGATCACCCCGCGCCGATCGGCGCTGCCGCCAATCGCCAGCGGGATATCGCGCAGGCTGGGATCGTCGCGCATTTCCACCGCCGCGAAGAAGCAGTCCATATCGACATGAATGATTTTACGCATCGCACCCTCCAGTGACACTGTATAAGTATACAGTCAGATACCGAAAGCTCAAGGCCGCAGGATTCGACGAAAGCACCGTTTCCGCCAGATATTTCCGCGTTGTTAAAAAAGCTTAATTTTTCAATAGTATGATTTCCGCCATCCCGTGCGGCTCACCACAACGATAACGACAAGGTACCCTACATGATCAGATTTTCTTATTTGCTGCTGGCTTCCGCGCTGTCGCTGAGCGCGCTGGCGGCCAGCGCTGTCGGTCACGCGCCGGCGATCGTCGCCCACCGCGGCGGCACCGCCGATGCACCGGAGAACACCCGCATCGCCATCGAAACCGCGCTGAAAAACGGCGCCGACGCCATCTGGATCACCCTGCAAGAATCCAAAGACGGCGTCATCGTGCTGTATCGCCCTTCAGATCTGAAAGCGTTGACCAACCGGCAGGGCCCGGTCTCCGCCTATACCACCGCGCAGCTGGCCGAGACCGACGCCGGCTGGGCCTTCGCCAGAGGGGATACGCACCCGTTCCGCGGCCAGGGCATCGACATTCCGCGGTTGGACGACGTGCTTAAAGCGTTTCCGCACGTCACCTTCTATCTGGACATCAAATCCCCAGACGCCGATCCGGCGCAGTTTGGCCAGGCGCTGCTGGCGACGCTGGAAAGCACCGACAGCCTGAACCGCATCCGCGTCTACTCCACCGACGCCAAATACCTGCAGGCGCTGCCGACGGCCATCCCGCGCTTCGAAAGCCGCGACGAGACCCGCACGCTGCTGGCCAATATCACCATGGCGCACCAGTGTGACGTCAAACCGGATAACCGGCAGCCGCGCTGGTACGGGCTGGAGCTGAAGCGCGAGGTGGAAGTGGTGAAGAAATATACCCTCGGCGAAGGGCGTTCGAAGGCGTTTCTGACCTGGGATAAAGAGTCGATGGACTGCTTCCGCTCGCAGGGCCCGGCGCATATCATCCTGTTCGGCGTCAACTCGCCGCAGGAGTATCAGCAGGCGCTGGCGCTGGGCGCCGACGGCGTGATGGTCAACTCACCGGCCGAGGCGAAAAGCTTCCACAAGGCGAAATAAATCATCGGCCACGGGCATAAGGCGGTTCGACAAACCCACCTTATGCCCCCCGGCTTTAAACATCCGTTAGTGAGCAGGAACCACCTGGATGGTGCCATTTTCATTGCGTACGCTAAACCCTGCCCCAAATAACCGGGCGGCAGGCTCAATACCTTTACTTCGTTTATCCGGCGACAACAGCGTTACCGAAACCCCGTAAGACCTCCCGCCCTCGAATTTATAGTTATCGTCAGAAATGCACGTAGCCGCAGTGACCGCAGGCATCTCGTTATCCGCGAAGTTCTTGCCGAAGATAGCGTTGGCGTTGCCGATTTCCTCGATAATGACGCCGGCCAACCGCTCGTCCCCTTCCGGTTGAACCCGCACGCAAACGTGGTTATCAACCACAGTGACGCTGGCCGCGTAGTTCTTTGGCCTCGGATCGTTCATGTGCATACAGCCGGCGAGCAGCAAAGTCAGCGTTCCAGCCAAAATAATGCGGTTCATCCTGTTACCTCTGCTTAAAAAACTGAGAAAGCGCATATTCGTATTTTCTGGCGATCGTTTTATCCGTTACACCCTGAAAATTCACGCCATTGTTAATCGCACCAGCCAGACTTTCATACGCCTTTCGGCAAGGCCCAAATAAAAAACCCGGCCAAAGCCGGGTTTTCGCTATAGCTACAGAATGCGGTGCTTGTCCAGCTGCTCGCGCCGCTGTGCCGCTTTGGCTTCGCGCTTTTTGCGCGCATCGCAAGGTTCCGGGCAGTCGCAGACTTTCTCCATCCCCAATGCGGTGATGCCGCCGCAGCTGCCCTGCAGGCTTTTGCGTTTGAACACGTAGCCCAGCGACATCCCGCCGACGATCAGCAGGAACAACACGAAGGTGGCGGCGAATACCGTCAGCATAGCAACCTCACGAACTCTTTTTCAGGTAGGGTTTGAACGCGTCCGAATAACGCTCCTCAAACCCGTCGGCGGTTTTCACGATCATGAACACCGGGATACCGAGCAGGTTGGCCAGCGCCAGGCCGCGCTCCGGCCCCATCACGTTCAGGCCGGTGGACAGGCCGTCGGCGGTCATACAGGTCGGGCTCAGCACGGTGATCGACACCAGGCGGTGGTTGATCGGCCGGCCGGTGATCGGATCGATGGTGTGCGAATAGCGCACCCCGTCCTGCTCGAAGTAGTTGCGATAGTCACCCGAGGTGGCGATCGACATCTCCCCCGGCTGGATCACCAACTGCGCCTGCTGCTGCGCACCGGCGGTCGGGCGCTCGATGGCGATGCGCCACGGCTTTTGCTCGCCGTTGCGCCCGCGAGTGCGGACTTCACCGCCGATATCCACCATGTAGTTTTGCACGTGTTGCGATTGCAGGTACTCCGCCACCACGTCCACGCCGTATCCTTTGGCGATCGACGACAGGTCGACATACAGCTCGGGGATGCTTTTCACCAGCGCGCTGCCCTGCACCGCCAGTTTATCGGCACCGGTCCAGGCGCGACGGTGCGCCAGCTCCGCCTCGCTCGGCACTTTATCCGGCCGCCCTTCCGGGCCGAAGCCCCACAGGTTGACCAGCGGCCCGACGGTCACGTCCAGCGCGCCATCGGTCACGCGGTTGATGCGCAGCGCTTCGCGCACCACCTCGGCGGTCGCCGGCGAAACCGGGAACGGCCGGTCGATGTCGCGGCTGGCGTTGAAGCGGCTCAGCTCGGAGTCCGGTCGATAGGTGGACATCTGGTCGTTCACCTGCTCCAGCCGTTTATCGATCTCCGCCTGCATCTCGCGCGCCGACGGCGTATCGTCGCCGGTCACATAACGGATCGAATACGAGGTGCCCATGGTTTTACCCGTCAGGTCCACCTGTTCCGGCCCGCAGCCGGTCAGCAGCAGGGTGGCGCTCAGCGCCACGCCCGTCAGCCAGTTCTTCATCGCCAATGCGCGCATTTAGCCACCAAAGTCATCCAGCATGATGTTTTCGTCTTCGACACCCAGATCTTTCAGCATCTTGATCACCGCAGCGTTCATCATCGGCGGCCCGCACATGTAAAACTCGCAGTCCTCCGGCGCCGGGTGATTCTTCAGGTAGTTCTCCAGCAGAACATTATGGATAAAGCCGGTGTAGCCGGTCCAGTTATCTTCCGGCTGCGGATCCGACAGCGCCACGTGCCAGGTGAAGTTGTCATTCTCCGCCTGCAGCTGGTTGAAGTCGTCTTCATAGAACATCTCGCGCAGCGAACGCGCGCCGTACCAGAAGGTGATCTTGCGCTTCGAGTTCAGGCGCTTGAGCTGATCGAAGATGTGCGAGCGCATCGGCGCCATGCCCGCGCCGCCGCCGATGAAGATCATTTCGGCGTCGGTGTCCTTGGCGAAGAACTCGCCGAACGGCCCGGAGATGGTCACCTTGTCACCGGCTTTCAGCGACCAGATATAGGAAGACATGA
This sequence comes from Serratia sp. HMSC15F11, assembly GCF_001808215.1. Classification (NCBI taxonomy): domain Bacteria; kingdom Pseudomonadati; phylum Pseudomonadota; class Gammaproteobacteria; order Enterobacterales; family Yersiniaceae; genus Serratia; species Serratia sp. HMSC15F11. Next base: position 33,058 of record NZ_KV792387.1, on the reverse strand, counting down.
TGCCCGGCGGCACGTCCGGGTTGTTCGGCGGCGGCGTGGCGATACGCACGTTGAGCATGATGATGCCCTTCTCTTCCGGATAGTTGGCCATCGAGTAGGCGCGCACCGTGGTGTCGTTCACCGTCGAGCGGTAGCGGAACAGGTTGAACTTGTCCCAGTCGCCGCGATACTCCTGCGGCACGTCGAAGTCGGCGTAGCTGATGTCGTGCGCCGGGGCTTCGATCTGGATGAAACCGCCCGCGCGGAACGGCACGTCTTCGCCATCGGGGATCTTCAGCTTCAGCTCTTTGATAAAGGTGGCTTTGTTATCGTTGGAGATAACCTCGCACTCCCATTTCTTCACGCCGAAGATCTCTTCCGGCAACTCGATCTTCAGGTTCTGCTTCACGTTCACCTGGCACGCCAGGCGGCAACCCTCTTTCGCTTCGCGCTTGTTGATGTGCGAGAGCTCGGTCGGCAGGATATCGCCACCGCCCTCTTTGATCACCACCCGGCACTGGCCGCAGGAACCGCCGCCACCGCAGGCCGAGGAGACGAAAATCCCCTGGCTGGAGAGCACGTTGAGCAGCTTGTCGCCCGCCGGCGCATGGAAGCTCTTATCCAAATCGCCGTTGATCTCCACCGCGATGTCGCCGGTGTTCACCAGCTTCGATTTGGCGAACAGGATCAGCAATACCAGCACCATCACGATGGTGGTGAACATTGCTACGCCTAAAATAATTTCCATAAATTCTTCCCGCCTTTACAACTGAACACCGGAGAAGGACATGAAGCCCAGCGCCATCAGTCCGGTGGTGATAAAGGTAATGCCCAGGCCGCGCAGTCCCGCCGGCACGTTGGCATACTTGAGTTTTTCGCGGATCCCCGCCATGGCGACGATCGCCAGCATCCAGCCGGTGCCGGAGCCGATGCCGTACACCACCGATTCGGCGAAGTTGTAGTCGCGCTGCACCATGAAGGACACGCCGCCGAAGATGGCGCAGTTCACGGTGATGAGCGGCAGGAAGATGCCGAGCGCGTTATACAGCGACGGGAAGAAGCGATCGAGGATCATCTCCAAAATCTGCACCAGCGCCGCGATCACGCCGATGAAGGTGATGAAGTTGAGGAAGCTCAGATCGACGCCTTCCACCAGCGCGCCGTCGCGCAGGATCAGGTTGTAGACCAGGTTGTTCACCGGCACCGAAATGCCGAGCACGATGGTCACCGCGATGCCCAGGCCAAAGGCGGTCGACACCTTCTTCGAGACCGCCAGGAAGGTACACATCCCGAGGAAGAACGCCAGCGCCATGTTCTCGACGAACACCGCGCGCACAAACAGGCTGATATAGTGTTCCATCGGCCTTTACTCCTTTTCGATCTGCGCCGGCTTCAGGGTGCGCAGCACCCAGATCAGCAGGCCGATGATGAAGAACGCGCTCGGCGCCAGCAGGAACAGGCCGTTCGGCTGATACCAGCCGCCGTTCTGCACCGTTTCCAGCACCGGGACGCCGAACAGCTTGCCGGAGCCAATCAGCTCGCGCAGGAAACCGACCAGCACCAGGATCACCCCGTAGCCCAGCCCGTTGCCGATACCGTCCATAAAGCTCTCGATCGGCGGCGACTTCATGGCGTAAGCCTCGGCGCGCCCCATCACGATACAGTTGGTGATGATAAGGCCGACGAACACCGACAGCTGCTTGGAGATCTCGAACGCGTAGGCGCGCAACAGCTGATCGACCACGATCACCAGCGAGGCGATGATCGCCATCTGCACGATGATGCGCACACTATTGGGAATATGGTGACGGATCAGCGAGATGAAGAAGCTGGAGAACGCCGTCACCAGCGTCACCGCAATGGTCATCACCACCGCCGTCTCCAGCTTGGTGGTCACTGCCAACGCAGAACAGACGCCCAGCACCTGCAGGGCGATCGGGTTATTGTCAAACAGCGGCCCCAGCAGAACCCGCTTTATCTCTTTGGAATCAGCCATTTTTCAGCGCTCCTTCACGAACTTTTTTCAGGAACGGGCCGAAGCCGTGCTCGCCCAACCAGAAATCAAACGTATGCTGCACGCCGTTGGAGGTCAGCGTGGCACCGGACAGGCCGTCCACCCCGTGCACATCCCCCTGACGCGCACCGCCTTTCACCACGCGGATCGCCGGCTGGCCGTTGTCGTCGAACAGCTGTTTGCCGACCCACTGCTGACGCCAGGACGGGTTCTCGACCTCCCCGCCCAGCCCCGGGGTTTCCCCCTGGTCGTAGTAGGTGATGCCCTTGACCGTGTTGCCGTCGTTATCCAGCGCCACGAAGGCGTACATCATCGACCACAGGCCGGTGCCGTATACCGGCAGCACAATCTTGTTCACCTGGCCGCTTTCATCGCGCACCAGGTAGATTTCCGCCTGGTTGCTGCGGCGCTTGATGCCGGCCGGATCGTCGCCCGCCGCCAGCGCCACGCTTTTGGCGTCGTCGCGCAGCGCGGCGCCCAGATCGAACGCCGCCGCCTTGCCGGCGACAAACTCGCCGCTGTTCAGATCCACCAGGCGCGGTTCGATGCGCTCGCTGTACAGGCGCTTGACCTGCTCGCTCTCCATTTTCGGCTGCAACAGGCCGGCTACGTCGAGAATATTGCGCTGCTTATCGAGCAGCTTTTGCTCCTGCTGTTTGGACTTCAGGCCGACGGCGGAGCCCGCCACCACCACTGAACACACCAGACACAGCAGCAGCACTACCAGCAGCGTTTTACCGATGCCGTCGTTTTTCGCTTCATTCGCCACGGGCTTTTCTCCGCTTGATGTTGGCCTGCACCACCAGATAATCGAACAGCGGTGCGAACAGGTTGGCGAACAGGATCGCCAGCATCATGCCTTCCGGATAGGCGGGGTTGACCACCCGGATAAGCACGCACATCACGCCGATTAGAATGCCGTACCACCATTTCCCCTTGTTGGTGAAGGAAGCGGAAACCGGGTCGGTCGCCATAAAGATCATGCCGAAGGCGAAACCGCCCAGCACCAGATGCCAGTACCACGGCATGGCGAACATCGGGTTGGTATCGGAACCGATGGCGTTGAACAACAGGGCGGAAGCCACCATGCCGAGCATTACGCCGGCGACGATGCGCCAGGAGGCCACGCGGCCGAACAGGATAATCGCCCCGCCGATCAGGATCATCAGCGTGGAGACTTCACCGATGGAGCCGGGAATGTTGCCGAGGAAGGCGTCCATCCAGCTGATGGACTGGCCGGTGGCCACGTTGCTCAGGCTGTGCGCCCCGCCTGCGCTCCACTGCGCCAGCGGCGTCGCGCCGGAGAAACCGTCCGCAGAGGTCCACACCAGATCGCCGGAGATCTGCGCCGGATAGGCGAAGAACAGGAAGGCACGGCCGGCCAACGCCGGGTTGAGGAAGTTGCGCCCGGTGCCGCCGAAGATCTCTTTGGCCACCACCACGCCGAAGGTGATGCCCAGCGCGGCCTGCCACAGCGGCAGGGTCGGCGGCACGATCAGCGCGAACAGGATAGAGGTGACGAAGAAGCCTTCGTTGACCTCATGCTTGCGGATAATGGCGAACAGCACTTCCCAGAAGCCGCCGACGACAAACACCACGGCGTAGATCGGCAGGAAGTAACAGGCGCCCAGCACCATCTTGCTGACCCAGCCGGCGTCGGCCGCCAGCGAGGCGCCGAGCCACTGCGCCAGGCGATAATGCCAGTCGCCCGCCAGCACCTGTTGCAGCTCGTCGCCGCTGTACAGATGGTGCAGCGCCGGGATTGCCTGCTGGCCGACGTTGTACATGCCCCAGAACATCGCCGGGAATACCGCCAGCCACACCAGGATCATCATACGTTTCAAATCGATGGCGTCGCGCACGTGCGAAGCGCCGCGCGTCACCGTGCCGGGGGTATAAAACACCGTGGTGGTCGCTTCATACAGCGGGTACCACTTTTCCAGTTTGCCGCCCGGCGTGAAGTGGTGCTCTATCTTCTCAAAATAATTCTTCAGGCCCATCGGTTATCCTTCCTGCTCAATCTTGGTCAGCACCTCGCGCAGCACCGGCGCGTACTCATACTTGCCGGGGCAAACGAAGGTGCACAGCGCCAGATCTTCCTCGTCCAGCTCCAGACAGCCCAGCGCCTGCGCGCTGTCGCTGTCGCCCGCCAGCAGATCGCGCAGCAGCAGCGTCGGCAAAATGTCCAGCGGCATCACCCGCTCGTAGTTGCCGATCGGCACCATGGCGCGCTCGCCGCCGTGGGGGCTGGTCGAGAAGGCGAACAGTTTGTTCTTCAGGAAGTGCCCCAGCGTGGTGCGGGTAATGGAGAACTTGTTCGGCGAAGGCGCGATCCAACCGAACAGCTCTTTGTCGCGCCCTTCTTCCAGCACCGACACCTGCGAGTGGAAACGGCCGAGCCAGGCATTCGGGCCGGCGGCGTGCATGCCGTTCAGCACCGAACCGGAGATCACCCGGTTCTCGCCGTCTTTCAGGCGGCCGGCGGTCAGCTCCTCGAGGCTGGCCCCCAGGCGAGTGCGCAGCAGCGCCGGCTGCGCCACCTGCGGCCCGGCCAGCGCCACGACCCGACGGGTATCGAGCTTACCGGTGGTGAACAGCGTGCCGATGGCGATGACGTCCTGGTAGCCGATGTGCCAAACGGTTTTCTTCAGGCTGACCGGTTCCAGGAAGTGAATGTGAGTGCCCACCAGCCCGGCGGGGTGCGGGCCGGCAAATTCGCTGTAGGCGATCTGCGGGCTGCTCTGCTGGCCAACGGAGGCACCGGCGGCGTGGCATACGTGTACCTTGCCCGTCGTCAGGCGCGCCAACACCAGCAGCCCGGCGTTGAACGCCGCCTGCTGTTCGGCGATGATCACCTGCGGATCGGCGGCCAACGGCTGGGTATCCATCGCGGTGACGAAAATGGCGCGCGCTTCGCTGCCGGGGCTCGGCGTTTTGCTGAACGGACGGGTGCGCAGCGCGGTCCACAGGCCGCTGGCGATCAGTTCACTCTCGACCTGTTCGCGCGGCAGCTGGGCCAACTCCCCCAGCGGGTAATGCGCAAACTCGAGCTGATCGTCACCGCCGTTTTCCAGCGCAATCACCACCGATTGCAATACGCGCCGTTCGCCGCGGTTAATCGCGGCGATGCGGCCGCTGGCGGGAGCCGTGAAGAAAACCCCGGGGTTTTTCTTATCTTCGAACAACGCCTGGCCTTTCTTAACGGTATCGCCTTCCTGCACCAGCATGGAGGGACGCATTCCGACATACTCTTCCCCAAGCAGGGCGACATGCTGAATGTTCGGGCCGTCTTGGATCGCCTGAACCGGAGCCCCGGCTATCGGCAGATCTAACCCTTTTCTGATCTTAATCATAGGATTTATACGATGTAGTTTGGTTTACACGTCTGCCCGGCCCCAGAGGCGGGTGCTGACGATGCCAGGATTGCCGGGCAGTGCGCATGGCGTCACGCCCAACATGAACTTTCTCGCAGTGAAAAATCGGGGTAACGCGCATTCCCTTGATTCCCCCTTTCCGTTGTTTGCTCGACAGTCGATGTGTTAACGGCCTGTAGCCAAATAACCATCAAAACGGCCGGGTTATATGCCATACCCCCTGCCGCTTCAATCGCCACAGCGCGTTAAATTGAAGAGGGAATATTAACATTGTTCGCAACATTGTTCTGCGTTCCGTCGTGACTTGGGTCAAGCAAACGCAATTAAATTTCGCCTGTTTTTCACTACTTATCGTTAAAATCTGCCGGTCATTTCACTTTTATCGAGCTTTGTCGTTTTTTTATACATATCACGTATTGCTAAAAATAAACGCGCTGGTAATCTGGCGGTGTTTTGCGGCAGTAAAAACAATAATCAGTGGCATGCCGACCAAGGTCATTGCGCCGGCAGATAAATATAAGCAGGAATAATAATGAGCAAAATCGCGCTGTTGTTTGCGATGCTTGTTTCTATGCCGATGATCACGGCCTGCAGCGCCAGCGAGCAGGTACCCGAAGCACCGGTAGTTAAACAGCAATTATTGGGTTCGCCGGTCTATATTCAGATCTTCAAAGAGGAACGCAAGCTGGAATTGTATGCCAAAATGGGCAATGAATTCCGCCTGGTCAACACGTTCCCGATCTGTAATTTCTCCGGCGGGCTGGGTCCTAAACGTCGTGAAGGCGATTTTAAAAGTCCGGAAGGCTTTTATAGCGTTGACGCGCACCATCTGAAACCCGACAGCAAGTATTATCGGGCGATCAATATCGGTTTCCCTAATGATTACGATAAATCGCAGGGCTATTCCGGCGCTTATCTGATGATCCACGGCGAATGTAAATCGATCGGCTGTTACGCGATGACCAACACCTATATGGATGAGATCTATCGCTATGTCGAAGCCGCCTTCGCCTATGGCCAAAGCCGCGTCGACATCAGCATCTACCCGTTCCGCATGACCGAGCAAAACCTCAAGCGCCATGCGTCATCCAGCTATATCGCCTTCTGGCGCCAGCTGAAGCCGGGCTACGATTACTTCGCGAAGAACCACCAGCCGCCGATGATGACCGTGGACAACGGCCAGTATGTGCTGGGTCAACCGTTGATGAGCAGCGGCCAGATGACGCAGTACGCGTCAGCCAGCCCGACGCCCAACACCAACCCCTTCGCTCAGAACAAGCCGCTCACCGAAGTGAAATAACGCGAACTCGCCTGGCTCAATCTTGTGCCAGGTTTCGTTAGCGGTCAGCGGTTGGGTGGCGATCACCGTGACCACATCGTTCGGTGTGGTCTGCTGCTGAAAATCGATTTCCACATCCTGATCGAGCAGCGTCGCCTTGCCGAACGGCGCACGGCGCGTGATCCAATACAGGTTGGTGGAGCAATAGGCCATCACGAAGCGCCCGTCCGACAACAGCATGTTGAATACCCCTTTCTTGCGCAGCTGGCTCGCCAACAGGCCGATGTAGCGGAAAACCGCCGGCCACTGGCTCGGGGTACGCGGGTATTTCAGCGCCAGCTGATGCAGCAGCCAGCAGAACGCGTATTCGCTGTCGGTCTGGCCGACCGGGCGAAACGTGCCGGTATCCAGCTGACGGTAGCCTTTCAATTGGCCGTTGTGCGCGTAGGTCCAGTTGCGGCCCCACAGTTCGCGGGTGAACGGGTGGGTGTTTTCCAGCGCCACTTCGCCGCGGTTGGCCTGGCGAATATGGGACACCACCGCACAGGACTTGATCGGGTAGTCCTGCACCAGGCGGGCGATCGGCGAGTTGAAGCTCGGCTGCGGATCCTTGAATGTGCGGCAGCCGTTCCCTTCATAGAAGGTAATGCCCCAGCCATCCTTATGCGGCCCGGTGCGGCCGCCGCGCTGTACCAGGCCGGTAAAGCTGAAGCAGATATCGGTCGGTACGTTTGCGCTCATCCCGAGCAGTTCACACATCGCCAGCACTCCTTAACCACACTGACACAGGCTGTGCGGGCGCGCCATGCGGCGCCCGCAGTCTTATTCATGGGGAGCCACAGCTCCCCGCAGGCTATCAAGCCTTAACCATCTCTTTTTCGATCAGCTGAATCAAGATGTGAATCGCTTTGATGTGGATTTCCTGAATGCGGTCGGCGTAGCCGAAGTGCGGCACGCGAATTTCCACATCGGCGGAACCCGCCATCTTGCCGCCGTCCTTGCCGGTCAGGGTGATCACTTTCATCCCCTTGGCGCGCGCCGCGTCGATGGCCTTGATGATGTTGCCGGAGTTGCCGGAGGTGGAAATGCCCAGCAGCACATCGCCTTCGCGGCCTACCGCTTCCACATAGCGAGAGAAGACGTACTCATAGCCGAAGTCGTTGCTGACGCAGGACAGGTGGCTCACGTCCGAGATGGCAATCGCCGGGTAGCCCGGGCGGTTTTCACGGTAGCGGCCGGTCAGCTCTTCGGCGAAGTGCATCGCGTCGCAATGGGAACCGCCGTTGCCGCAGGAAATCACTTTACCGCCGGCTTTGAAGGAATCCGCCAGCAGCACCGCCGCACGTTGGATGGCGTCGATGTTGGCGTCGTCATTGATAAATTTCGCCAGGGTATCAGCCGCTTCGTTCAGTTCACTGCGAATAAGGTCGTGGTACATGAGGAACCTCTTGTTATCGTCAAATCTTCCGCTCCGCAGTGTACCGGATCGCGGAAACAGCGAGAAGCATTCTCAGCCAAACAGCGCGCCGGTTAAGGAAGCGGAGAGGTTTTTGATGATTGGTGCTGTCAGTTTGTGACCTGAGTTGTAATTAAACTGTAAACGCATTGATAAAAATTCTGCCTTGTACTAAAACCTATTACATACACACAACAGGTCAGACCTCTTACTACTTCGGAGCTTCTTATGATGGTTCTTAGTATTGTCGTTTTACTGGCTCTCCTCGGCGTGGTGTTCTACCACCGAGTGAACCTTACCCTCAGCAGCCTGATCCTGGTGGCGTACACCGCCGCCATGGGCGCGATTGGCCTGTGGAGCTTCTGGCTGTTGCTGCCGCTGGCGATCGTGCTGCTGCCGCTGAACCTTTCCTCCCTGCGCCGTTCCCTGCTCTCCGCACCGGCGTTGCGCGCCTTCCGCAAGGTGATGCCGCCGATGTCCACCACCGAGAAGGAGGCGATCGACGCCGGCACCACCTGGTGGGAAGGCGATCTGTTCCGCGGCGCGCCGGACTGGAACAAGCTGCACAGCTACCCGAAACCGCGCCTGACGGAAGAAGAGCAGGCGTTTATCGACGGCCCGGTGGAAGAAGCCTGCCGCATGGCCAACGACTTCCAGATCACCCACGAACTGGCCGATCTACCGCCTGAACTCTGGGCATACCTGAAAGAACACCGTTTCTTCGCGATGATCATCAAGAAAGAGTACGGCGGTCTGGAATTCTCTCCTTATGCTCAGGCGATGGTGCTGCAAAAACTGGCCGGCGTTTCCGGCATCCTGGCGATCACCGTCGGCGTGCCGAACTCCCTCGGCCCGGGCGAACTGCTGCAGCACTACGGCACCGAAGAACAGAAAAACCACTACCTGCCGGGCCTGGCGCGCGGCGACGAGATCCCTTGCTTCGCGCTGACCAGCCCGGAAGCGGGCTCCGATGCCGGTGCCATTCCGGACGTCGGCACCGTGTGCATGGGCGACTGGCAGGGCAAGCAGGTGCTGGGCATGCGCCTGACCTGGAACAAGCGCTACATCACGCTGGCGCCGGTCGCCACCGTACTGGGCCTGGCGTTCAAACTGCATGACCCGAACCGCCTGCTGAGCGACAACGAATCCCCGGGCATCACCTGTGCGCTGATCCCGACCAGCACGCCGGGCGTGGAAATCGGCAACCGCCACTTCCCACTGAACGTGCCGTTCCAAAACGGCCCGACCCGCGGCACCGACGTATTCGTCCCGATCGATTACATCATCGGCGGCCCGAAAATGGCCGGCCAGGGCTGGCGCATGCTGGTTGAGTGTCTGGCGGTCGGTCGCGGCATCACCCTGCCGTCCAACTCTACCGGCAGCCTGAAATCCATCGCCCTGGCGACCGGTGCCTACGCGCACATTCGCCGTCAATTCAAGATCTCCATCGGCAAGATGGAAGGGATCGAAGAGCCGTTGGCGCGCATCGCCGGCAACACCTATGTGATGGACGCCGCCGCTTCGCTGATCACCTATGCGCTGGTGCAGGGCGAGAAGCCGGCCGTGCTGTCGGCCATCGTCAAATACCACTGTACGCACCGCGGCCAGCAGTCGATCGTTGACGCCATGGACATCGCCGGCGGTAAAGGCATCATGCTCGGCGAATCCAACTTCCTGGCTCGCGCCTATCAGGGCGCACCGATCGCCATCACGGTGGAAGGCGCGAACATCCTGACCCGCACCATGATGATCTTCGGTCAAGGCGCGATCCGCTGCCATCCTTATGTGCTGGATGAAATGGCGGCGGCGCAGAGCAACGATCTGAACGCCTTCGATAAATCGCTGTTCGGCCATCTGGGCCACGTCGGCAGCAACAAGGTACGCAGCTTCTGGCTGGGCCTGACCAACGGCCGCACCAGCGCCACGCCGACCAAGGACGCGACCCGTCGTTACTATCAGCAATTGAACCGCCTGAGCGCCAACCTGGCGTTGCTGTCGGACGTTTCCATGGGCGTGCTGGGCGGTAGCCTGAAGCGCCGCGAGCGCATCTCCGCTCGCCTGGGGGACATCCTCAGCCAGATGTATTTGGCTTCCGCCGTGCTGAAACGCTTTGACGACGAAGGCCGTCAGAAAGAAGATCTGCCGCTGGTGCATTGGGGCGTGCAAGACAGCCTGCATAAAGCCGAACAGGCGCTGGATGACCTGCTGCGCAACTTCCCGAACCGCTTTATCGCCGGCGCGATGCGCTTCGTGGTCTTCCCGCTCGGCCGTGTGCATACCGCACCGTCCGATCGTCTGGATCACCAGTTGGCCAAGATCCTGCAGGTGCCTTCCGCCACCCGCAGCCGTCTGGGGCGCGGCCAGTACCTGACGCCGAGCGAACATAACCCAATCGGCCTGCTGGAAGCGGCGCTGGCCGACGTGATGGCCGCCGAGCCGATTCACGAACGTCTGTGCAAGGCGGTCGGCAAAAACCTGCCGTTCACCCGTCTGGATCGTTTGGCGGAACGCGCGCTGGAAGAAGGCAAGATCAGCGCCGACGAAGCGAAAATTCTGGTGAAAGCCGAAGAGAGCCGTCTGCGTTCCATCAACGTGGACGACTTTGCGCCGGATGCGCTGGCGGCCGCCAAACCGGAAAAGCCGGCGGCGCAGTCTAAGCGCCAACAGCAGACCGAAGCGGCTTAACGCTAATTCCCACTCCACGCATCCAAGGGGCGATCATCATCGCCCCTTTTTCTTTATTCCATCACAAACTGCGCACCGCGCCGCAGGTTGGCGCAACGGCGGATTTCACGGGAAGGAAGTTCGAGTAGACTGCGCGGCGGGTGCTCTGGATCTTTCTGTCCGGAGCCTTGGCAAAGGAGAGAAAGAGAAAGGCCCCGAGTCGATATTATCAACCCGAGGCCACTCTGATGCCTAGCAACATCAGGTTAGCCTCTTACCCGCCGCAAGGCAAGGATAGGGAGGTCAAAAATGCAGCAAGAACGGGTCATGCTTAAGCTGGTGATCCTCTGTATGACGCTGATCGCGTTCATCTGGCTAACCCGCGGTTCGCTGTGCATTGCGCATCAGGCTGGGAGACTCGGAGGTTGCGGCCATTTTGGCTTACGAATCCGAACGGTAAGGCAACCCAACGGCGGGGTTCGCCCCGCCCGTTGGCCGATGGTGTCAGGCAGGATCCACGAGCACCCGTCTTTTCAACCTTGCTGGCGAATACGCGCCAACAGCGCGTCGATATGCGCGATCTGCGGCGCATTGACGATCAGCGTGCGCCCCAGTCCCAGCGCATGACGCTGGCAGTCGAGGCGCATGTCGGCGTCGGCGATGCTGTCCAGATCGGCGACGTGCGCCAGGCCGATGGTGCGCCGAATCAGTTCGGTACCACAGTACCCGACCGCATCGGCCCAGACCTGTTGCAGGAACTGCTCGGCGTAACCCGGCGTCGCCAGTGCCGCATCCCGGCTTTGCTGATGGCACAGCGCCAGGAAGCGATCGGCAAAGATCAGCCACAGCTCGCGCACATCCTGCAAGCGCTGCTCGCGCCCGGCGGCGGCGTCGCGCGGCCCGAACAGCCCCGGCAACCCGCAATAGTTGAGCAGCAGATTGCCCAATGCGGTGCCGATATCGAAACCGATCGGGCCGTAGAAACCGAATTCGGCGTCGATCGCTTTCAACCGTCCTTCCGCCACGAAGATCGAACCGCTGTGAATATCGCCGTGCAGCAGCGCCTCCGCCTTGCTGAGAAAGCGATGTTTCAGGCCAGCGACGGCCAGCTTCAGCGGCGTATCCTCACGCAGCGCCTGCACCTGCGGCAACAGCGCCGCCTCAAAGCGATTGCGCTCATGATCGATATAAGGATCGGTAAAGAACAGATCTTCGGTGATCTGGCACAGCTCGGGGTTGGTGAAACGGCTGACTTCCGCCTTCTTCTGCTGCGCCGACTGATAAAAATCGGAGGTGTGGAACAGCGTCTGCGCCAGGTATTCCGCCAGCTGCCCGGCCGCCAGCGGGTGATAGTTGCCCTGCACCAGCTCGCTGCGCCAGATGCGATGGTCGGAAAGGTCTTCCTGCACCATCACCGCCAATTCGGGATCGTGATGCAAGACTTTTACCGTATGCCGCGGACAGAAGCCGCCGTGTACCAGCAACGTTTCCGCTTCGATGCGCGCCCGATCCAGCGTCAACGGCCAGGATTCGCCCACACAACGCACATAGGGCAGCGCCTGTTTGACGATCACCCGGCTCACGCCTTCGCGATCGCGGATCTTGAACACCAGGTTCAGGTTGCCGTCACCGATCTCGTCGGCGCTGACCAGTGCCTGCGGTTCAGACACCCGACCGTATTGGCGGGCGTATTCAACGGCATCGGCAGCCGTAAACGTACGATAAAGCGACATTCCCCAACCCCTCTGTTCTCTCTTACTAACCCCAACGATTCTGTTTATTTAGACGTAAAAGCATTTGGACGTCTATACATCTGGAAGTCATGTTGGCAGAATAGCGCTTCAGATGCAATAACCACGCAACAAGGAATTAACCGCCGATGCAAGCGCTTAACACCACCAGTTTGACCCTGCAGGACAACCGCCTTTGGATCCTCGATCAGCAAGCCCTGCCGCAGGAAAAGCGGTGGCGCGCCTGCGACAGCGTGGAGGAATTGGTCGCACACATTCACAGCCTGCGGGTGCGCGGCGCGCCGCTGATTGGGCTGTCCGCCAGCCTGCTGTTGGCGCTGCTCGCGGAACGCGGTCTGCCGCGTGACGAGCTTGAACAGGCGCTGCACACGCTGCACGCCGCCCGCCCGACGGCGGTCAACCTGATGAACAATCTGGATCGCATGAAGCTGGCGCTGGCGGAGCCTGATTGGGTGCCGGCGATGGTGAACGAAGCGCTGCGGTTGGTGGAAGAAGATCGCCGGCTGTGCGATCGCATTGCCGATCACGGCGCTGGGCTGGTCAAGCCCGGCAGCCGCCTGCTGACCCACTGCAATACCGGCGGGTTGGCCACCGCCGGCGTCGGCACCGCCATCGGCGTGCTGCTGCACGCTCACCGGCAAGGCAAGGTGCAACAGGTGTGGGTCGATGAAACCCGGCCGCTGCTGCAGGGCGGCCGCCTGACCGCCTGGGAACTGGGCGAGTTGGGCATTCCCTATCGCCTGATCTGCGATGCGATGGCCGCCAGCCTGATGGCACAGGGCCTGGTCGATGCGGTATGGGTCGGCGCGGATCGCATCGCCGCCAACGGCGACGTCGCCAACAAGATCGGCACTTACAGCCTAGCGGTGCTGGCGCACTACCACGGCATCCCGTTCTACGTGGCCGCCCCGCATACCACCCACGATCCGCACTGCCCGGACGGCGCCGCCATTCCGATCGAGCAGCGCGCGGCGGCCGAAGTCACCGGCGTTTCAGGCAGCTTCGGCGCCTGCCAGTGGGCGCCGAACGAGGCACCGGTCTACAATCCGGCGTTCGACGTTACGCCGGCCAAGCTCATCAGCGGATGGGTATTCGACAGCGGCGTGATTACGCCGCAGCAGGTGGAGGCCGGGATTTTCCGGCGGGCGTTGGGCTAACGCCCGCATTCGCACTCAGTCCAGACGCGGGTAGCTATCGGCGATCTTGTCGCCGGTAAAATGCGCTACCCAGCCTTCTGGATTGTCGAACACCCGGATCGCGGTGAAATGAGGCGCCGATCCCATATCGAACCAGTGCCGGGTGTTGGCCGGCACCGAGATCAGATCGTTCTTTTCACACAGGATCTGGAAGATCTTGCCGTCCAGATGCAGGCAAAACAGCCCTGCGCCTTCGACGAAAAAGCGCACTTCATCTTCACCGTGCGTATGTTCGGACAGGAATTTTTCACGCAGCGCCTGGCGCTGCTCGTGGTCCGGCCGCATGCTGATCACGTCCCAGCTCTGGTAGCCCTTTCCCGCCACCAGCCGGTCTATCTCATGCTGGTAGGCGGCGATCACCGCCTCCGGCTGCGGGTTGTTTCCCAGCTCGCGATCCGCTTGCCAGCGCTCAAAGCGCACGCCGATCTGCGCCAACTGGCGCTGGATCTCCTGCGCATCGCGGCTCTGCCACAGCGGTTGCTGCGGCGCTGTATCGCTGAAAATGGTCAATCCACTCATGAGACGAACTCCCCTAAATCGATACGATCAAAACGGTTAACCTGCGGATGCCGGCTCTGGTCGTCCGCCTCATCGCGGATCAGCTGGCAGGTATGCCAGCCGGCGGCCTGCGCCGCATCCAGCTCCTGGTGGATGTCGGACAAAAACAGCAGCTCGTCGGGCGCGATGCCGATAGCCTGCGCAATGTTGCGGTACGACGCGGTTTCCCGCTTGGCGCCAACGTGCGTATCGAAATAGCCGCTGAACAGCGGCTGCAGATCGCCCGCGTCGCTGTGGCCGAACAGCAGCTTCTGCGCCTCCACCGAACCGGAGGAATAGACGTAGAGCTTCACTCCCTGCCGCTGCCAGGCGGCCAACTGCCCCGCGACTTCCGGGTAAAGATGCCCGCGGAAATCCCCTTCGCGGTAGCCGCTGCGCCAGATGATGCCCTGCAGCGCTTTGAGCGCGGTGGATTTGCGATCTTCATCCATAAAGCGGTACAGCACGGCGATCAGCGCGTCGAGATCCGCCTGTGGCTGGCCAATTTCAGCGCGCAGCGCCGCCAGCGGTGCGGCGACTTCGCTCTCAGTGGCATGGCGGCGCACAAAATCCGCCAGCCGTTCGCGGGCGTAAGGAAACAGTACCTGATGCACAAAGCGAATATCGCTGGTGGTGCCTTCAATGTCGGTCACGATAGCGCGGATCATTTCGCCTCCAGTAAGCGGCGTTGCAGTTCACACTGGAACAAGAATTCCAGCCCTTCGAGATGGCGGCGGGCTTCCGCCACCTGGCTCCCCCAGCAATACAGGCCGTGGCCGCGTACCAGAAAGCCGTATTGCAGCGGCGTGGCCTCGGCATAGGCCGCCACGCGCGCCGCCAGCCGGGGGATGTCCTGATCGTTATCGAAAATGGGGATCGCCACGCTGTCCAGGTGGCTGCGCTGGCCGGCCAGCGACTTCTGCATTTCGTACCCCTGCAGCACCAGCGCATCGCCGCGCTCCACCCGCGACAGTACGGTAGCGTTGACGGAATGGGTATGCAGCACCGCGCCGATGTGCGCAGACAGGCGGTAGAGCAGCGTATGCAGCCCAGTCTCCGCCGATGGCGTGCGGCCGCTCGGCACATGATTGTCGGCGATATCCACCCGCAGAAAATCGGTGGCGCTGAGGCTACCCTTGTCTTTGCCGGACTCGGTGACCAGGCACTGACGTTCGTCCAGGCGCAGCGACATGTTGCCGCCGGTCGCCGGGCACCAGCCTTTGTCGCCAATCCAGTGGCAGGCCGCCAGCAATGCGGTAAGTTGCGGATTCTCCGTCATTATTATCGTTTCCCGTTCGGTAAGGCGGCCGGCAGATGAGGCTTGGCGTGCCGCGTGGCGGGCTAAGCACTTTTTCGCATTTAGCCATCTAAGCGTCTTGATTGCCAAATACTAGCATCGTGTTATATTGACGGCAATATAAGCGCCTGGAGTATTCACCTGCTATGAGCACTTCCGCATTGGTTCCCGAAAGTAAACTGCCCTCACTGGGCACCACCATCTTTACCCAGATGAGCGCGCTGGCGCAGCAGCACCAGGCGATCAACCTGTCGCAGGGCTTCCCCGATTTCGACGGCCCGGACTACCTGAAAGAACGTCTGGCCTGGCACGTCGCCCAGGGCGCCAACCAGTATGCGCCAATGACCGGCGTGGCGCCGCTGCGCGAAGCCATCGCCGACAAAACCGCCGAGCTGTATGGCTGGCAACCGGACGCCACCGCCGAAGTGACCGTCACCTCCGGCGCCACCGAAGCGCTGTTCGCCGCCATCAGCGCGCTGGTGCGCCCCGGCGACGAAGTGGTCTGCTTCGATCCCAGCTATGACAGCTATGCGCCGGCGGTCACGTTGGCCGGCGGCATACTCAAACGCATCGCCCTGCAGCCGCCCGCGTTTGCCGTGGATTGGCCAGGGTTCGCCGCCGCGCTGTCGCCGCGCACCCGCCTGGTGATCGTCAACACGCCGCACAACCCGTCCGCCACCGCCTGGCAGGCGGAAGACATGCAGCAGCTGTGGCACGCTATCGCCGAACGCGAAATCTACGTGCTCAGCGACGAGGTTTACGAACACATCTGCTTCGCCAAAGGCGGGCACGCCAGCGTGCTGGCCCACCCGCAGCTGCGCCAACGCGCGATCGCGGTGTCCTCTTTCGGCAAAACCTTCCACATGACCGGCTGGAAAGTGGGCTATTGCGTGGCACCCGCCGCGCTGAGCGCCGAGGTGCGCAAGGTGCATCAATACCTGACCTTTTCGGTCAATACCCCGGCCCAGCTGGCGCTGGCGGATAGCCTGCGCGCCGAGCCGGAGCACTGGCGACAGCTGCCGGCGTTCTATCGCGCCAAACGCGACCGCTTTGTACAGGCGCTGACGAGCAGCCGACTGGAAATTTTACCCTGTGCGGGTACATACTTCTTGCTGGCGGACTACAGCGTCATCTCCGATCTGGACGATGTCGCATTCTGCCATTGGTTAACCGAGCACGTGGGCGTGGCGGCCATTCCGCTGTCGGTCTTCTGTGCCGATCCTTTCCCCCATAAATTGATCCGGCTGTGCTTCGCTAAACAGGACGCCACGCTGGATGCAGCTGCGGAGCGGTTATGTCGACTTTAAAAATTACCCTGTTGCAGCAACCGCTGGTCTGGCGCGACGGCCCCGCCAACCTGGCGGCTTTCGATGCGTTGCTGGCGCCGATCGTCGGCCGGGATCTCATCGTCTTACCGGAGATGTTCACCACCGGTTTCGCCATGGATGCCGGCGAGAGCGCCCTGCCCGAACAGCAGGTGATCGACTGGCTGCACGGTTGGGCAGTGAAAAGCCACGCGTTAATCGGCGGCAGCGTGGCGCTGAAAACTGACGAAGGTGCGGTTAACCGCTTCCTGCTGGTCGAGCCGGGCGGCCAGGTGCACGCCTATGACAAACGCCACCTGTTCCGCATGGCCGGCGAACATCTGCACTACCAGGCCGGCAACCGGCGTGAAATCTTCGAGTGGCGCGGCTGGCGCATCCTGCCGCAGATCTGCTACGACCTGCGTTTCCCGGTTTGGGCGCGCTATCAGCAGGATTACGATCTGGCGCTGTACGTCGCCAACTGGCCGGCGCCGCGCAGCAGCCATTGGCAAACGCTGCTGGCGGCGCGGGCGATTGAAAACCAGGTGTACGTGGCGGGCTGCAACCGGGTGGGCGACGATCCCAACGGCCTGAGCTACAGCGGGGATAGTTTAATCATCAGCCCTCAAGGCGAGATCCTGGCGAATGCGGAGCCCGGCGCGGCCACGCGGCTGGACGCCGAGCTGTCGCTGGAAACCCTGCAGAGTTACCGCAGCGCCTTCCCGGCCTGGCGCGACGCCGACAGCTTTCTGCGTTTAGATTGAATGCCCGGCTCCCCTGGCCTATAACGCAAGGAGAAGTGATATGGATATGACGACGCTCTTGCTCTATACCGTGGCCGTCGCGGCGGTCACCATCATACCGGGCCCAACCATGCTGTTGGCGCTCAATAACGGCGCCACCAAAGGCAAACGCGTCGCCGCCTTCGGCATTGCGGGCGCGGCGCTGTCCGACCTGCTGTTGATTGGCGCCGTCGGCTGCGGCCTGGGGGCTATATTGCAAGCTTCCGAACAGCTTTTCACGCTGGTCAAATGGGCCGGCGCAGCTTATTTGTTCTATCTCGCCTACCAACTGTGGCGCGCGCCGCTTGGTGCCCCGCAGGCGGCGCAGGACACCATGCCCGGCGCCCGCAACGGCCGCGCTGCGTTTATGCGCTCGCTGCTGGTCGCACTCTCCAATCCCAAGGGGCTGCTGTTCTTTTCCGCCTTTCTGCCACAGTTCATTCGGCCAGAGGGCGACGTGGCGCTGCAATACGTCATTCTCGCTCTGGTGACGGCCCTGATCGATATCGCCCTGATGAGCCTCTACGCGCTTGGCGGCCACCATGCCATGCGTATCTTGTCCGGCCGCGCTCTGCGCTGGCTGAACCGTACCTGCGCCGGGCTGCTGGCCGGATTGGCCGTCGCCCTGAGCCTCTATCGCCGCAACGCCTCGTCTTAGGGATGCCGTCCTGCCAGCAGGCTACTCCCAGCCGGCGATCATCAGGCAATAGGCCTGGATCGCCAGCGCCACGTCCGCCTGCCGCACCGCTTCGTCCGGATGATGGCTGACGCCGCCGGCGCAACGCACGAACAGCATGCCGACCGGCCATTGCGCCGCCACGGCGATGGCGTCGTGCCCGGCGCCGCTCGGCAACGCCAGACTACGGCCCTGCACTTGTGCAACAGCCGCCTGCCAGCGGCGCTGCAGGTCCACGTCGCAGGCGGTGGCATCGATGCAATAAAACGCCTCGCTGGCGAAGCGCATTCCACGCCGCGCGCAGATCGCCTGCGCCTGCGCCAGCAACGCCGTCAATAGCGCCGCCAGCGGCGCATCCTGCGGGCCGCGCACATCGAGCGTCAATTTCACCTCACCGGGGATCACATTGACCGCGCCCGGCAGACTCTCGATGCAGCCGACGGTGGCCACCAGTGGCGAATCGGCGGCGCAGGTCAGCGTTTCGACCGCCGTGATCCATTCTGCTGCGGCCGCCAGCGCATCTTTGCGCTGCCCCATCGGCACCGTGCCAGCGTGGCCCGCCTCGCCGCTGAAAGTGCAGTTAAGCCGGCGCGCGCCATTGATCGCCGTCACCACGCCCAGCGCCAAATCGGCCGCCTCCAGACATGGGCCCTGTTCGATATGTAATTCGAGATAGGCGCGAATTTCGTTTGGTGCGCGATGCGCCTGCGCGATCGCCGCCGGATCCAGCCCAAAGTCGCGCATCGCCTGCGCTATGCTCACGCCGTCGGCGTCGGTGCGCGCCAGCCACTCTGCGGGCCACTGGCCGGTCAGGCCGCGGCTGCCGAGCAGCGTGACGCCAAAGCGCGCGCCCTCCTCGTCGGCAAAGCCGATCACCTCCAGCGCCAGCGGTAATCGATGCCCCTGGCGGTGATAGTGCGCCACCGTTTCCAGCGCCGTGAGCACGCCGAGCATGCCGTCATAGCGCCCGGCATTACGCACCGTGTCCAGATGCGAACCGAGCAGCAGCGCGGGGGCACCGGGCGTGTGCCCTTCATAACGGCCGCAGATATTGCCGACGCTGTCCTGCCAAACCTGCATGCCGCTCTCACGCATCCACACCCCGACCCGGTGATTGGCGCGCCGATGTTCGGCGGAGAGATAAAGACGCGTCAGCCGATCGGGCTCTGCGCTGATCGCCGCCAGCTCGTCACAGCGCGCCATCACCCGTGCGGCGGCCTGCTGTGCCTCCAACGGCGTCATTCACGCTTGCCTGCGTCATAAACGTTCCAGGCGGCCTGCAACGCCTCGCCCTGCTTGCTGGCGAAACCGAAGCGGTTCAGCACCGCCTCCAGCGCCGCCAGGGTTTGCAGCACGCAATCTTTGCGCGCGTTGTAGCCCATGGTGCCAATGCGCCAGATCTTGCCCTGCAGCGGGCCGAACGAGGTGCCGATTTCAATGCCAAAGTCGTTCAGCATCATCTGCCGCACCTGTTCACCCTGTACCTGCGGCGGGATCACCACGCCAAGCACGTTGTTCATGCGGTGCTCGAGATCGCCGAACACCGCCAACCCCATGCCCCGGATGCCCGCCAGCATCGCCGCGCCGTGCAGCCGGTGGCGGGCGATGGCGTGATCCAGCCCTTCTTCGAGGATCACCCGCGCGCACTCTCGCGCCGCGAACAGCATGCTGGTGGCTTCGGTATGGTGATTGAGGCGCTCCGGCCCCCAATAATCCATGATCATGCCGATGTCGAAATAGTTGGAGTAGATCATCTCATCGTCGCCGTCGGCGTGCTCGGCGGTGCGGATCCCCTCCTCCACGCATTTACGGCGGCGCACAATCTCTTCAAACTGCGGGCTGAGAGTGACCGGCGAGCTGCCGGAGGGGCCGCCCAGGCACTTCTGCAGCCCAGCGGAGACCGCATCCAGCCCCCAGGCATCGGTCTCCAGCGGGTTACCGCCGAAGGAAGCCGTCGCATCGGTATAGAACAGCACGCCATGGCGGCGACAGATATCGCCCAGCTCATGCAGCGGCTGCAGCATGGTGGTGGAGGTGTCGCCCTGCACCGTCAGCAGCAGGCGCGGGCGCACTCGCTTAATCGCGTCTTCGATACGATCGGCGCTGAACACCTCGCCCCACGGTACCTCGATCGTGTGTACCTCGGCACGGCAGCGGCGGGCAATCTCGCACAGCAGATGCCCGAAACGGCCGAAGACCGGCACCAGCACCTTATCGCCCGGCCGAACGGCGGAAACCAGCAGCGCCTCGATACCGGCGCGCGAGGTGCCGTCCACCAGCATCGTCCAGCGGTTTTCGGTGCGGAACAGCGCGCGGTACAGCGCCATGACCTGATTCATGTAACCGGTCATCGCCGGATCGTACTGGCCGATCAGCTGACTCGACATGGCACGCAGCACGCGCGGATCGGCGTTGATCGGCCCCGGCCCCATCAGCAGGCGCGCCGGCGGGTTAATCTGATCGAATTGCGAGATATCCAACATGTTCATTCCCTGTCAGCTTAGTAAGTTATTGAGTTATGCCGTCAGCGTCGACATGACGTTTGTTTGCTGCCCAACAGCCTACTCCCGATAGGGATTCAGTTGAAACAAAAGATTCTTATGATCAATTAATGAAACCAAAGTAACACAATGAGGTGACCGATCCGCCTTAAACGGCGGAAGGTGAAGGAAGGGAAATGACCTGCCGCGCTTAACGCAGCTCCAGTTCGTCCAGCGCCTGGAACAGTTCGGCGACGTGATGAATGCGCTGCCGCCCCTGCGCCAGCCGCTCATGCAGCAACGCATTGCTGAGCAGGCTGGCCAGGCTCATGGCGGCAGCATAGCTGTCAAAGGCCGACACGCTGTCGAGCGGCACGGTCAAATGCCAGTTGGCCAACGGGAACAACGCCTGCGCCTGCGGTTCACAGATCAACAGCGTCGGCACCCCGCGGCTTTGCAACAGCGCCAGCACTGCCTTTATCTGGCGCGGCCGGCGACGGAACGCCACCACCACCGCCACGTCCTGCGGCGTCAGCCCCGCCAGATCTTCCGCCAGCGTCTGCCCCGGCTGCGGCGCCAGCAGCACCTGTTCACGCACCTGCATCAGCTGCTGACGCAGGTGCATCGCCACCGGATAGCTGTTGCGCAGCCCCAGCAGCAGTACGCCTCGCGCCTGCGCCAGTGCGGCGATCGCCGCGCTGAACTGCACCGCATCGATCTGCTTTACCCAGCGGGTGAGATTGGCCATTTCCTGCTTACAGTGCCGCGCCAACAGCGTATCGCCCTGTACCGCCTCGCGGCTGTCGGTCAGCGGCATGCCACTTTGGCGCAGGGTGCGCAGCTCATCCCGCATGGCGCGGTAGTTGGGGTAGCCCAGCCGTTTGAACAAGCGGCTGACCGTGGCTTTGGAAACGCCGCTCAGGCGCGCCAGTTCGGCACTGTTGTAACCGATCAAATCGTCATAGTGATCGAAGATGAAGTCGGCTACCCGCTGCTCCTGCGGCGTCAGCTGTGGGTAGTCGCGGCGCAGGCGTTCGTCGAACCGTTGCATTATCGTTCTCGCTGTAACCTTCGTTTCAGCGGAACATAACACGGTCGAACTACCCGCTGGCAAGCGATTATTCGTGGGCGGGGAATGGCAGCGGCATGCCCTTCTCCCGCGTCAATGCCGGAAAAGGGCCGCGCGTTCAGCACCAATAGGCCATGAAGTTGACGGTAGCGCGATCCAGATCGCGTTCGCCGATCAGATAACGCCGCAGCGTTTTCACCGTGGAAGACTCGGCCGCCACCCAGGCATAAAAAGCGTTACCGCCGGCCGCCCGCTCCCACAACACCTCATCACTCAGGCTGCTTTCCGCCAGGGACTGCGCCTGCGCACACGCCGACGCGGGGATATCGACCCGCTGGCGCACCGCCTCCACCAGCAGCGTGCCATGCGCCAGTTGGTGGCCCACGTCACGCGGCAGCCAGTAAACCTCGGCGAACGGGAAACGGGCCAAATCCAGGCAATCCCCCGCCACCGGCACCTCGAAAAATGCCTGTACCCGCGGCGGATTGGCCTGCTGCGCCAGCTGCTCCAGAATACCCATCGCCGCCGGCACCGCCGTTTCATCGGCGATCAACAGCGCCTGCTGCAACTGCGCCGGCGGCGCCCATTCGTAGCCGCCGCTGTCGCCGTCGAAGTCAGCGTTGGGGGCGACCGTCTGAAGGGCGTCACCCGGCTCGGCGTGGGTCGCCCAAGCGGAGGCCGGGCCGTTCACGCCATGCAGCACGAATTCGACGTCCATCTGATTCTGCTCACGGCGCAGCGCACGCAGCGTATAGGTGCGCATCACCGGACGCTGTTCTTTGGGGATCGCCATGTAATCGCCGTACCAGTCCGGGCCGTTGACCAACTGCGGGATCTTGCCGTCCACTGCCGGGAACAACAGTTTGATGCGCTGATCCGGCGCTTCCAGCTTCATCCGATGAATATCCGCACCTTCAAACACGCAGCGCACCAGCGAAGGTGAAATCAGCGTTTTGCTTTTCAAGGTGATATCAAAAATTCTGTAGCTGGCGGACATGTTCTCGATTCTCCGGCAACGGCTGTCGCTTATACGTATGGCCGATCGGCTACCGTTTGACGGCGTGGAGTGCGCGATCGTGCAGCGGGTAAAATGTTAATAAAACTAATTAATTACGTTAATGTATCGCAAAAAATCATATCATGATTTTATTGATAACAAGAAACGTTATTGATAAAAGAATCATTCTCAAAAATAACGTAATAACAATATCACCTGGGAAATAACGATGAAACGCAAACACCTTTGGGTATTGAACCCTTGTCTGCTGGCAATGCTTGCGCCGGCGGCTTGGGCAGAGGATCAGAAAGCCGGCAACGAAGAGCAGTTGGTGGTCTCCGCCAGCCGTTCGCACCGTAGCACGGCGGAAATGGCGCAGACGACCTGGATCATTGAAAGCCAGGAGATCGAACAGCAGGTTCAGGGTGGTAAAGAGATCAAGGACATGTTGGCGCAGCTGATCCCCGGCATGGACGTCAGCGGCCAGGGCCGCACCAACTATGGCATGAATATGCGCGGCCGTTCGATGATGGTGATGATCGACGGCGTACGCCTGAATTCATCGCGCAGCGACAGCCGCCAATTGGATTCGATCGATCCGTTCAATATCGATCATATTGAGGTGATTTCCGGCGCGACCTCGCTGTACGGCGGCGGCAGCACCGGCGGCCTGATCAACATCGTCACCAAAAAAGGGCAGCAGGAACAGCAGGTCGAGTTGCAGATCGGCGGTAAAACCGGCTTTGGCAGCCATAACGATCACGACGAGAACGTGGCGGCGGCGGTCAGCGGCGGCAACGACAACGCCTCGGGGCGCCTGTCCGTTTCTTACCAGCGCTACGGCGGCTGGTATGACGGCAAAGGCAACGAGGTGCTGATCGACAATACCCAAACCGGCCTGCAGTATTCCGATCGCCTCGACGTCATGGGCACCGGCACCCTCAACATCGACGATCATCAACAGCTGCAGCTGACCACTCAATACTATAAAAGCCAATCCGACGGCGATCACGGCCTGTTCCTGGGAGAGAACTTTGCGGCGGTGACCGGTAACGCCAAGGCTTACAACAGCGGCAACTTAAATTCCGACCGTATCCCCGGCACCGAACGCCATCTGATCAACCTGCAGTATTCCAACACCGATTTCCTCGGCCAGGATTTGGTGGCGCAGGTCTACTACCGCGACGAAACCCTGACCTTCTACCCGTTCCCGACGCTGGCGGACAAAGCGCCGAACTATTACGTCAGCAGCATTGGCGCTTCGCAGCAAAAAACCGATTTCTACGGCGGCAAGCTGACGTTAAACAGCAAGCCTGTCGATGCGCTGACGCTGACTTACGGCATCGACGCCGAACATGAGAGCTTCAACGCCAACCAGCAGTTCTTCAACCTGGCGAAGGCGCAACAGTCCGGCGGCATGACGCTGGAGAACGCCTACAACACCGGCCGCTATCCGAGCTATACCACCAGCAACCTGGCGTCGTTCCTGCAGGCCAGCTACGACATCAACCCGATCTTCACCCTGAGCGGCGGCGTGCGTTACCAGTACACCGAAAACAAGATTGACGACTTCGTCGGCTATAACCAGCAACAGGCGATCGCCACCGGCGCCGCGACTTCTGCCGACGCGATACCGGGAGGGAAAACCGACTACAACAACGCGCTGTTCAACGCCGGCCTGTTGGCGCACCTGACCGATCGCCAGCAAACCTGGTTCAATTTCTCTCAGGGCTTCGAGATCCCGGACCCGGGCAAGTATTACGGCAACGGCACCTACGCGTTGAACGGCGGCCATTACCAATTGCTGAAGAGCGTCAACGTCGGTGATTCCAAGCTGGAAGGCATCAAGGTCAATGCCTACGAGCTGGGTTGGCGCTATACCGGCGATAACCTGCGCACGCAAATCGCCGCCTACTATTCGCTGTCCGACAAGAGCATCGCCATCAACAAAACCGACATGACCATCAACGTCAATGCGGATAAGCGCCGCATCTACGGGGTGGAAGGCGCGGTGGATTATTTCTTTGAAGACAGCGACTGGAGCGCCGGCACCAACTTCAACATTATTCGATCCGAAACCAAGGTCAACGGCGAATGGAAGAAGCTGGTAGTCGATACCGCCAGCCCATCGAAAATCACCGCCTATGTCGGCTGGGCGCCGGGCGACTGGAATCTGCGCTTACAGTCGCAGCAAACCTTCGACGTGTCGGACGACGGCGATTACACCAAGGTCAATTCCACCCAGGGCCGCAAGATCGATGGCTACAACACCCTCGACTTCCTCGGCAGCTATGCCCTGCCGGTAGGGAAAATCAGCTTCAGCGTGGAAAACCTGCTGGACAAGGAGTACACCACCGTTTGGGGCCAGCGTGCGCCGATCCTGTACAGCCCGACCTACGGCTCGCCTGAGCTGTACAGTTATAAAGGCCGCGGACGCACCTTCGGCTTGAACTACTCGGTGTTGTTCTGAGGATTAAGGGGCCGGTCTGCCGGCCCCGTTTATTGGGCCGCTCCGTTTTGCAGAGAGCAGAAA
The DNA here is from genome assembly GCF_001808215.1 of Serratia sp. HMSC15F11. Taxonomy (NCBI): domain Bacteria; kingdom Pseudomonadati; phylum Pseudomonadota; class Gammaproteobacteria; order Enterobacterales; family Yersiniaceae; genus Serratia; species Serratia sp. HMSC15F11. The sequence continues at coordinate 7,670 of NZ_KV792387.1, read as the reverse complement.
CGACGAAGCCCTGAGTTATCGCTAACTCAGGGCTTCTGAATAGTGGCGGAACGGACGGGGCTCGAACCCGCGACCCCCTGCGTGACAGGCAGGGATTCTAACCAACTGAACTACCGCTCCGCGCCATTCCCTCTTGCGGGGGAACGAGGCGCATATTACGGACGCCTCTCGGTTCCGTCAACGCCTTTTTCTCACCAAATGAACCGTTTGCACAGTTTTTCAACGAAGGTTCATCCGGTGCGTTTTTTTCGTGCAGCAATGCCGTTACTCGGCCGGCGCACCGCGCCACAGGCAGCTGCCGCCCTTTTTCGCCACCAGATCCAGACGCGCCTCATGCGCCTTCACTTCTTCGTCGCTGGCGTAGACCACTTTCATCGCCGTCGCCGGGCGAACGATGCGCTGAATTTCTTGTGCGGCGTCGTTTTGCTGGGTATCACCTTCCATCTGGAACGCTATCGAGGTCTGACCGCCGGTCATCGCCAGATAGACTTCCGCCAGGATCTCGGCATCGAGCAATGCGCCGTGCAGCGTACGCTTACTGTTGTCTATCTCATAGCGGCTGCACAAGGCATCGAGGTTGTTGCGCTTGCCCGGGAACAGGCGGCGCGCCATCAACAGGCTGTCGGTGATGGTGCAGAAGGTCTCGGTCTTCGGGATGCCCTGCTGCAACATGCGGAATTCGTGATCCATAAAGCCGATATCGAACGCCGCGTTATGGATCACCAACTCGCCGCCGCGGATAAAGTCGAGGAATTCGTCGGCAACCTGATCGAAGGTCGGCTTGTCGGCCAGGAAATCGTCGCTGATGCCGTGTACGCCGTAAGCCTCCGGATCCACCAGCCGATCCGGCTTGATGTAAACGTGGAAATTGCGCCCGGTCAGGCGGCGGTTAATCACCTCCACCGCACCAATTTCGATGATGCGGTGCCCTTCGTAGTGCACCCCAAGCTTGTTCATACCGGTGGTTTCGGTATCGAGGACAATCTGTCTGGTGGTTGTAGAGATCATATTGCAGTGCTCACAGCGCTCGTTTATGTCAGACTTGGCTTTTATAAAACTGATAGGAAGAGTCTACCAGAGATGCTCAAACAGGTAGAAATTTTCACCGATGGCTCCTGCCTTGGCAATCCCGGCCCCGGGGGTTACGGTGCGATATTACGCTATAAGCAGACGGAAAAAACCTTCAGCGAGGGTTTTCGTCTGACCACCAATAACCGCATGGAAATGATGGCGGCGATCGTGGCGCTGGAAGCGCTGACCGTACCCTGCGCCGTGACGCTCAGCACCGACAGCCAGTATGTGCGCCAGGGCATCACCAGCTGGATCCATAACTGGAAGAAGCGCGGCTGGAAAACCGCCGACAAAAAGCCGGTCAAGAATGTCGATCTGTGGCAGCGGTTGGATCTGGCCATTCAGCGCCACGAGGTAAAATGGGAATGGGTCAAGGGCCACGCCGGCCACCCGGAGAACGAACGTTGTGACGTGCTGGCGCGCGAAGCGGCCGGCAAACCGACGCAGGAAGACGTCGGTTACCAACCGGAAGCCTAAGGCAGTTTGCGGTAGCTCTTGGTCGCGCCCACCGCGCGGCTGAGAGACGGTTTTCTCGCCCCCAGTTTCATCGGCGTAGGCGTCAGCGGCAAGGTGCGTTTGCGCGCGACAATCACGCTCATGCAGCCCAGCGCCGGCAAATGGGTGCATAAAAATTTTCCGCCCTGGCGATGCCACGGTAGCACGTGAAAACGCGCCTGGTGCAGCACCTCATAATTCAGCAGGCTGAGCCAATCCAGCAGCCGCATCTGGGTAAACATGCGGCTGACATAGGGCTGACGGCGACGCAATCCGGGCACCAGCTTGCCCAATCCCAACAGGCTGAACGGATTGAAGCTGCTGATAACCAACCAGCCGTCGTCGATCAATACCCTGTCCACCTCGCGCAACATGCGGTGCGGATCGTCCGCGTAGGACAGCGTATGCGCCAACAGGCAGGCATCCACCGACTTGGCGGCAAACGGCAGTTGATAAGCATCGGCGATCACCTGCAGCCCTTCGCCCTCCAGCCCTACGTTGACCTGATGGGAAATCGCGCATTTGTCCGTGGCCAGCTCGGCGCTGAGCATGCCCATCTTCAGCAGATGGAAACCGAACAGCTTCGGCCACCAGGGTTGCAACTGCCGCTCGAGCGCTTCACGATAGTACTCCCCCCACGGCAGCTCCGCCCAGGACTGCGGGCCGGTGAGCTTTTGTAGAGTATGGGCTGGTTTCATGATTTATTATCTTCTTTCAAGCCGTTGCCAACGAGAGGTACACCATGAATCTTATCAGCATTCCCGCCTTCCAGGACAATTACATTTGGTTATTGGATGACCGGCAGGGACGCTGCATTATCGTCGATCCGGGTGAGGCGCAGCCGGTGCTCGAAGCGCTGCAGCGCCTGCAGCTGGTGCCGGCGGCGATCCTGCTGACCCACCACCATCACGATCACGTCGGTGGCGTGGCGCAGATCGTGGCTCAGTATCCCGGCCTGGCCGTCTATGGGCCGCAAGAAACCGCAGACAAAGGCGCCAATCACATCGTCCGCGACGGCGACACCTTTAACATCGATGGGCGCCAGTACAGGACGTTCGCCGTCCCCGGCCATACGTTAGGCCATGTGGCATTCTATAGTGCCCCTTATCTGTTCTGCGGCGACACAATGTTCTCTGCCGGCTGCGGCAGGCTGTTTGAAGGCACCGCCAAACAAATGTACGACTCATTTCAACAACTCGCGCAACTTCCCGATAACACCTTAATTTGCTGCGCGCATGAATATACTCTTTCAAATCTTAAGTTTGCGCGGGCTATTTTGCCGGAAGATCGAGAGATTGAAACATATCAACAACATGTTGAAGCGTTAAGGTCAAAAGGCCAAGCCAGCGTACCGACCACATTGCAATTAGAGCGCAAAATTAACCTGTTTTTACGTTGCCATGACGCTGATTTACAAAAGAAATTAGGCTTTAATTCACCACCGGAAAGCCTTCATTCAGTTTTTTCCGAATTACGCCTGCGGAAAGATAACTTCTAAGCTTTTAGTTGTGTTATTTGGCGAAGCAAAGTATTATTGCTCGTCTTTTAAGCAACTACATTGACACACACATGAAGGCTAAAGCGATATTTCTCGCCTCAGTCTTGCTAGTGGGTTGCCAGTCGTCCAGGCAGGACGCACCGGCGCCAGAACAGCATGCACAGAGTTTGTCTTCGGCTGGTCAAGATGGTGAAGCAGGAGAGTACACAGCAAATGGCCGAGCGAGCTCGGCGCGGTGGTTGGATAACAACAGTCCCGCCGCGCAACAGGACCTGTGGAACTTCATTAGCGACGAGCTGAAGATGGAGGTTCCGGAAAATTCCCGGATCCGTGATCAGAAAAGAAAGTACTTAAAAAGTAAGAGCTATCTCCACGATGTAACATTACGGGCAGAGCCGTACATGTACTGGATAGTCGGGCAGATTAAGAAACGTAATATGCCGATGGAACTGGTACTGCTACCCATAGTGGAGAGCGCTTTTGACCCACACGCCACGTCAAGTGCCAACGCCGCAGGGCTATGGCAAATCGTGCCGCAAACGGGTCGCAATTATGGTTTGAAAAACAATCAGTGGTATGACGGTCGACGCGATGTCGTCGCCTCGACAACCGCTGCGCTTAACATGATGCAACGCTTGAACCGCATGTTTAACGGCGACTGGTTACTGACCGTAGCCGCCTATAACAGTGGTGAAGGTCGCGTTATGCAAGCGGTGAAGGCAAACAAACGCCAGGGTAAGCCAACCAATTTCTGGGCACTGTCGCTTCCGCGTGAAACGTCAATCTATGTCCCGAAAATGCTGGCGCTGAGCGACATCATCAAGAACAGCAAGAAGTACGGCGTGAAACTCCCGAAAACGGATGAAACCCGTGCGCTGGCGCGTATCGATGTCGGACAGCAGATCCAGCTGACTCAGGCGGCTGAGATGGCAGGGCTTTCGGTCACCAAGATGAAAGCGTATAACCCAGGCTACAAAAAAGGCGTTACGGCACCCAATGGGCCCCATTACATCATGGTTCCCAAAGGCCATGCCGATCAGCTGAAAGACTCGCTGGCCGATGGCCAGATCGCCGTGACTCAGCCAACGACGCAGTTGGCGAAGAACAGCGGTTTGTCCGGTGGCAGTTCGTATAAAGTACGCTCCGGCGACACTTTATCGGGCATTGCCAAGCGGCTGAACGTTAAGACCAGCGATTTGCAGAGTTGGAACAACTTGCGCGCCAAGAGCGCCCTAAAAGTTGGGCAAACCCTGCAAGTGGCCAGCAATACTGGCAGTAACAGCAGTATCACCTATCAGGTTCGTAAAGGTGATTCGCTCGCCAGTATTGCACGTCGTCACGGCGTCGATATTAACGACGTGATGCGTTGGAATTCAACGCTCGCCAAAGGCAGTCTGCAACCCGGTCTGAAGTTGACCCTGTTTGTCGGCAACAAGCTAACGCCGGATACCTAAGTTTCCGGCACAAAAAAAGCACCCCTCGGGGTGCTTTTTTATTACCTGTGCTTCACCAGACGGGGGAGTCTTTTTCCGGGTGGAACTCCACCAACAACGGATTGTGATCCGACGCGCTGGTCACCAGCACCGACGCCTCCACGACCCCCAGGTTACGGTAAAACACGAAGTCCAGCGGACGGCCAAAGGCCTTGCGGCGGTGATCGTCGGTGAAGCTCACCTCGCGCAGCGCCATTTCGCCGGCAAAGTCATACAGCGCATTGATACGTTTACGGCTCCAGGCGTTGAAGTCCCCCGCCATGATCACCGGCCCCCGGTGGCTGGCGATCTGCTCGCCAATCGGCCCCAGCTGCTTACTGTATACATCGACTCCCAGGCTAAAATTCACCGCATGGATATTCACCACCATCAACAGCTCGCCATTGTACAGCGGGTAAACGGTGATCAAGGCCGACTTGGACAGCCGCAGCAACGGCTCACGTTCACGCAGCGGGCAGCAGTAAACCGGATGAGCGGCTGCCAGCGTCATCACGCCGGAAGGATGTTGCGGCAACACAAAGGCCGGCACCTGATCGGCCGCCAGATAGTTGGCGGTAGCGTAGCTCACCAGCTCCGGCGTGGTTTGCGCCTCTTGCAACAACACCAGCTGCGCATCTTTGCCATGATTTTTCAGCACCGAAAGCCAGTCGGCTCGTTGCTGTTTGAAAATATTCCATACCATGACACGCAGAGCGCCGGTCGTCGGCAGCGCAGCCCCTGGCGGCAACGGCTGATTAACGGCGCCAGGAAAAATTCGTTCGACTGGTTGGCCTGCAACATACCTCATTGCATAAGTTCGTTTCGGCACGCGATTCGCCTATTACCCATTAGCATGAAACTGGCGATGAAGACTTCGCCAACGGTGAATTGATTATACGCCTGCCCCGCACAGAGGGCATGGCTTTTACAGGCATAACCTTTTCAGTTATAGGGGCCGTCCGCGGTGATTTCAATATTCTGAGGGTATAGCTGTGTAAAGGTGACGCATCAGAGGTGAAAAATGCGAAAAGGCCAGCAAAATGCGCACGGGATATAGGAATGTACAGGTTCGCGCTCAAGTGGGTGACGGCGATGCCCCGACGTGATTAAATGACGAAATCGCTCAAAATTTCAAACGATGTTTGCCTGTGGAGCAAGAATGAAAGCGAATTCGGACGAGCTTATCACCTTCGTCACCGTAGTGGAGAGCGGCAGCTTCAGCCGAGCGGCAGAGCGCCTGCAGCAGGCCAACTCCGTGGTTAGCCGTACGGTAAAAAAACTGGAGAGCAAACTGGGCGTGACCCTGCTCAACCGCACGACACGCCAAATCAGCCTGACCCAGGAAGGCGAAAACTACTTTCGGCAGGTGCAAAAGGTGTTGAGCGATATGGCCGCAGCGGAAAATGCGTTGCTGGAAAGCCGCCAACGCCCGCAGGGGCTGCTGCGCGTCGATGCCGCAACGCCGGTCGTCTTGCATCTGTTGACGCCGCTGGTCGCCGAGTTTCGTGAACGCTATCCGGAAATGTCACTATCATTGGTTTCTTCGGAAAACTTCATCAATTTGATCGAACGGAAAGTGGATATCGCAATCCGCGTCGGCGAGCTGACGGACTCTACGCTGAAAGCGCGCAAGCTGATGGCCAGCTATCGGCGCATCCTGGCCTCCCCCGCCTACCTGGCGCAGTATGGCGCGCCAAAGACGGTGGCCGATCTGGTACACCATTGCTGCATCGGCTTTAACGACCTGCCTAACCTAAACCGGTGGCCGCTGGCCTGTGCCGATGGCCGCCAACTGGAGATCGTTCCAGGGCTGACCACCAACAGCGGCGAAACCCAGCGCCACCTGTGCCTGCACGGCAACGGCATCGCCTGCCTGTCGGACTTTATGAGTGATGAAGACGTCAAACGCGGGGATCTGGTCCCCCTGTTGGTGGAGGACACGCTGCCACTCGAAATGCCGATCAACGCGGTGTACTACAGCGATAGCGCCGTCAGTAACCGCCTGCGCAGCTTTATCGATTTTATCAGCGAGCGGTTAAAGTGATAAAAAAGGCGCTCTCTAGAGCGCCTGAGGTCATCATATCTGAAGATTAGTCCCAATCGGGTGCCAGACCTTCCGGGCTGACCAACCGGCCGTTGCTTTCCAGCGCGGCAATCTGTGCCATATCTTCATCACTCAGCTGTAGTAGCTGCTGCGCTAGCAGGTTGCTTTCCAGGTTTTCACGCTTGGTCGAGGAAGGGATCACCGCGTAGCCGAGCTTCAGCGCCCAGGCCAGGACCACCTGTGCCGGCGTCGCATTGTGCCGCGCCGCGATACGCTTTATCGTCTCCTCCTGCAACGCTTTGCCATACGCCAGCGTCATATAAGAGGTGATGGCAATGCCATGCTGCCGTGCGAACGCCACCACTTTTTCATTCTGCAAGAACGGCGACAGTTCGATCTGGTTGGTTGCGATCTGATCGGCACCGACTGCGTCAATCGCCTGCTGCATCAGATCGACCGTGAAATTGGATACCCCTATCTGACGGGTTAGCCCCAATCGCTTGGCTTCCAGCAATTCAGCCATAAACTCGGCGACCGGCACCTCATCGTTTGGCGATGGCCAGTGAATCAATGTCAGATCGACATACGAGGTCTGCAGTTTGACCAAGCTGTCTCGCAGGCTGGGAATTAATACCCCCTTGGCCAGATTCGCGATCCAGATTTTGGTCGTGATGAACAGCTCGTCACGCGGCACACCGCTGGCGGCGATAGCCTGGCCGACGGCCGCTTCGTTTTCATAGATCTGTGCGGTATCGATAGCCCGATAGCCCAGTTCCAGCGCCGTGCTTACCGAGTCGATAACGACCTGATCCTGAAGGCGGAAAGTACCTAAACCAAATGCAGGAATGCTCACAATGTTTACTCTCTCATTAGTGGATAAATAGCGATGCGAAGAGTATGGCAATATTTTTAGTGAGCAAAAATGCCAGGTTTGGTATAAAACTTTTGCCTAGCAGGCAACAATATTGAGAAAAAGCGGCAGGAGCGGTGGCAAATTCGACGATATTTCGTGAATTTTGCATATGAAAAAGCCCTGAGTCAGAGACTCAGGGCTTATCAATTAAGTGGCGGAACGGACGGGGCTCGAACC
>NZ_KV792386.1:0-979 GCF_001808215.1 Serratia sp. HMSC15F11 | reverse complement strand
TTCACCATCATAGGGCAGTTCAAATAGATCGGGTTGGCTTCGCGTTAGTAATGCCTGTCGGCTACTTTGGGTATTTTTATTTAAGGGCTTTAACAGCCCGATTCCCGACAAGGGCTTGTCCCGCGGCAGTTACTAACAAGGCCGTTAAAATACCCAGTCATTTAGTAATTTAACTACTGCGAAAAGTAATGCCTTTGTTCGCAAGTAAACGCAGCGGAGCAAGTGCAACTAAGAACAACAGGCCGACTATTGCGAACCTGTGAGCAATGGGCGTAATTAATAATGTTATTACTTGATAAATGCAGTTGCAAGCAACCGCATTATTTCGTTTCTCTTCGTGTTTTGTCGTGCTGAAGCACTCCAAATCCACTCGCTCAACTCATTTCATAATGAATGTCTATCCAGATAGGGGGGAAAATACCTTAAGGCCTATAGGTAAAATACCCCCTATATTTTATCGGGGTTACGTTGGTGATTACCCCCTAACACGATCATATTTCTGATAAAATTTATCACGTTGCAAATCATTCAAATGAGAATTTACAGTACTATTCATCCACCTATCAAATGATTCCTGATCTGGAAAACGTTTGATAGTAACCTTACCCAACCTTTTATAATCTGCATCTGATAGTTTTGCAGGAATAAACTTCTGTACTTCATCAATGCCAACATCAATATACTCGATATCGTCACTTAGAAAGCGTGCCTGTTCCTTGTCGAACACGTAGACTACTACTTGTTCAGTACTGTCATACTTTCTTAGACTACTACGATTACAGAACTGATAGAGATTCTCCAACTCACGAGCATAGGTAATCTCTTCACCAGTGATCTTGAACATCAATTCTAACTGCTTTGCTTCGACTGGTGACGGCTTCATTGATGCAAGCCATACGCAAGTACTGTAATCTTGAAAACTATTCATACCACGGCTTACAGGCTTGATATGAACACCATTTAGTACTTTGCCAGTACT
>NZ_KV792385.1:0-13330 GCF_001808215.1 Serratia sp. HMSC15F11 | reverse complement strand
ATGGATATCGACTCGGGGCTTTTCTCTTTGTACCTTTCACGCAGGCTCCAGATACAAAGATCCAGAGCACCCGCGCGCAGTATATGCATCCTCCCCGCAATCCCGGTTCCTTTTCTCTGACTCAGTTTCATTTCTGCGCAGAATTGCGCAAAGGCGTTGCAACAGGCTGAAAATCGCAGCGCGGATGGCGACAAATGAAATAAAAAAAGCGGCCCCATACGATGGGAGCCGCTTTTTCAGCGAGGCGTGGCCTGGCGTCAGGCGTGTTTCTTCGCCGCCTGCAGGTACAGCATCTCCAGGCCCAGGGTCGCCGCGGCCAGCGCAGTGATCTCGGACTGATCATAGGCCGGCGCCACTTCTACCACGTCCATGCCGACGATGTTCAGCGACTGCATGCCGCGCACCAGTTTCAGCGCACGATCGGAAGTCAGGCCGCCGATCACCGGCGTGCCGGTGCCCGGTGCGAACGCCGGATCCAGGCAGTCGATGTCGAAGGTCAGGTACACCGGCATATCGCCGACGATGCCTTTGATCTGGGTCAGCAGGTCGTCCACGCTGCGATCGTTCACCTGCGCGGCGTCCAGCACGGTAAAGCCGTTGTCATGATCGAACTCGGTGCGAATACCGATCTGCACCGAGTGGTGCGGATCGATCAGGCCTTCGTTCGGAGCATGGTAGAACATGGTGCCGTGGTCGAACTTGCTGCCGTTGGCGTAGGTATCGGTATGGGCGTCGAAGTGCACCAGCGCCAGCTTGCCGAAATGCTTGGCGTGCGCGCGCAGCAGCGGCAGGGTCACGAAGTGGTCGCCGCCGAACGAGAGCATACGCTTACCGGCCTTCAGCAGTTTCTCCGCGTGCGCCTGCAGCTTGTCGCTCATGTCCTGCGCATCGCCGAAATTGAACACGATGTCGCCGCAGTCAACCACGTTCAGCCGATCGCGCAGATCGAAGCTCCACGGCCAACGGTTGCCTTCCCAGGCCAGGTTGGTGGATACCTGACGAATAGCCGCCGGGCCGTGACGGCCACCGGCGCGACCGGAGGTCGCCATGTCAAACGGAATGCCGGTGATGACCCACTCTGCATCGCTGTCGTAAGGCATGAAGTTCAGCGGAAAGCGCAGGAAACCAAAGGCGTTGGACACTAATGAATTATCGGACTGATGGCCTAAGGTGCTCATAGTAAACCCTCGTAGTTCAACAAGTTGCCGGGCGCAGACGCCGGGCCGTTACAAAAAAAAATCCCTCCCGCGTCGTTAGCCCGACGAGAAAGGGATTTATTCGATGTGTGCTTCGGTGCTACCGATGCAGCAGATTATGGCCGCATTTTTCCTAAGCTTCAAGCGGGTGAGAGCGACAATATCTGAACGAGCAAGGTTCATATCCTGCCCTGGCATGCCAGTTCATTCGTTCCAAGACGGAACAGCCAACCTCCCTTAAAACCTCCTATAACCAGTAACGACTCCGTTCGCCGAGAACAAATCTCAATATCGCTTATCTACCCCGCCCTCATCTCTGGCACGAACCTTATGCTCAAAGATAGTCCAGTGATACTTGCAACATGGTATTGCCACTGCCCCCACTGATATTATCGCTAACTGAAACATATTGAGCATAGAAACGAGCCCATTGTTTATTATGTTGCTGGGTCCAGGGTATTTGGTAATGAAACGTCGGTCGACCATTAGGTTTGGCAACTCGCTCATCACCGTTTATCCTGGTTATCAACTTCAGTCCTATCCCTTTAGCACCACTTACCTCATCCAGTGCAAACACTTCAGGATTGGCATCCGAAGCTTTACCTTCAAGCCGTACGCCTACGAGCGAAGAAGCCCCACATTCAATTTCCAGATCGAATATCTTTTCAAGACTTCCATCACCGATAGAACTGAACATCGACCGATTAACCTCCCCCATTTCAATCGTCATATCTTTCGAACTGGTAGCTATATTACAGGCACTTTCCGACACCCTGCCGGTAATATTGATATTGCCATCCGCTGCGTACACCAGTGGTGTCAACATAGCTGCACTAAGTAATGCTAACAGCGGTATCGTTCTTTTTACTTTCGTTATCATAGCTAAATTCCTTATGACTGGACGGGGTATTATTTATGCTGATAATTTAAATAACCCGACGGAGCGATACATCGGGTGGATTGGTTTAGTTATAGAGCAGGGTAAACTGTACAGCGGCATTAGCACGGCCTATAAAAGCGTACGGTGACTCCCATGAGCCACCATCAACGGCTACCTGTACCCCAACTCCAGATGCAACAGAGTCACTATTTAATTCAAAGGTGTTTCTTCTCTCGTATCGGTTAGCTTCACTACCATGAATACTGAAGTCGGCTCTTAAATCCGGGACACAGTCATATTGATAGATTTCAACCACTCACATATAGATAAGACTGATCTGCACGGTAGTATTAGCGCTGCCAGGAACAATATCCTTAATATATCCAGAAGAATTATAATACCTAGCATAAAAATATAGCGTAGCCTCACCTAAAGAGTTAGGGGTAACATATACTCTTTCATCCCCAGGGCCTATGCTCGTATACTCATTAATAGCTGGGAAGTAGCCACCTATGGCGATAGCAACTCCCTTAGCCGTAGATTCCTTATCCAAATAAAAATATTTCCCAAAATTAGAATTTAATCCCGAACCATCAAAACGAATGCCAATACGAGCGCTCCCATCTGGTGGACACCCCGTAGCCTTAAGGCTAAAATAAGAAGTTGACTGAGCATATACAACATCCTTCCGACTAACATTCCCCAATGGCACGGTCATTGTTTTACTTTCATCAGTCAGATTACAGCTGGCATGAACGAATGTTACCTCAGATTTTAATGTAGCATCTGAAGCCAAAGCCGAGAATACTGTTCCAAAACTGCTTAACAACAAGCCGAAAATTACCTTTTTCATTATAATCCCCTTATAGTGCAACGCACCACCCAGAAGCAATTAGTTATATGCAACAGAAATTTGGATATTGACATTAGCCTTTCCAACTGTAATAAATTTATTTTTATCCAGACGAGAAACACCAAAAGTAAATGGAATAACATTTCTACTTCCCGCTCCTGTGTTTAGCCCGCCTGCGTCTAAATAGTCATTAGGTGCGATATATTTATAATTCTCATCATATATATAAAATGACACATTACTCGCCGCACCTGGCTGATCATGATTATCCGGCACAAAAGATCGTCCATCGTAAGATGAAACATTACCTTCAAATTTAATACGTACAAAATCCACAGGGCAGTCCAATAATGTAATCGCCCTCTTTTCAGATGCGCCAGATTCATGCTTTACAGAATTACCCAGCCGCGTACCAAAATCTACGATGATATTCTTGGACTCATCATCAACCCGGCATGTTCCTTCCCGTACCTGACCTGTCACATTAATATTCCCGTCCGCCGCGTATAGCGGCTGCGCCAGCATGGCAGTACCGAGCAGCGTCAGGGGCAGTGCTATTTTTCTCATCATCATCTTCGTCCTTATTGATAGGTGAGGCTAAAGGTCGCCACCGCGTTGGCCTCGCCGGCGGCGATCTGCGGTTGCGTTTGGTAATAACGGGCGCTGAATGGGTAGCTGCGCAATCCCTGCAAGGCCGTTTCTAACGGCAGCCGTTCGCCCAGCACCAGCGGCGCGCCGCGATAAAGCAATTGCACCCCTACGCCGCGTGCGCTGGACTGCTCATCGGGATTAACCAGCGCTAATACGCCAGGCATATCGCCGTCTGCGGCGATGCCATCGAATTGAATATTGACCCGCGCACCGGCGTCACAGGCCAGATCCAGCAGGAAAGGCTGTTCGCCGCGCGTGCTGCCCACGCCGCGAAAATCGCTGCGCGCCACTTCACCCAACGCGACGGTGCGATGACGGCTGCCCTGCAGCTCACAGGCTAAACGAGCGATCGCGACCGGTTTTTGCAAGGCGATATCCAACACCGCTTGGCCGTTGAGGGTGCGGCGGGCCAGGGTTTCCGCCGTCAATACGCCGGAGGATAATGGCCCGGTCACCACCAGGCGCAGGCTGATTTGCCGTCTTCCGGCGGCAATGGCGCCGCTTGCCGGCCAACCACCGCTGAAGGCGGCGTCGGTATCCAGCGCATACCCCAGACCGCTGATAGTGGTGCCATAGACCGCGCTGTTGCCGCTTTTCAAACCGCTGTCGCTACCCAACAGGTTGAGGCGGGCCTCTTCCGCACCTTCACAGGGCGCCAGCGACGCCGCTTGCTGCACCTGGCGCGTGCCCTGCCATACCACACTGCCCACCGGCAGATCGCGTTGCAGCGTCTGTGCCGGAATGTCGAACAGCAGCCGTTCCGGGCTGCCGGCCGGTGGGCATTCCGCCCCCCAGACGCCGCCTGCTGCCCATAGCCCGCATAGGCAGAGCGTCCATACTCCTGCTTTCACCTTTCGCTCCTTAACGGCACTGGGCCGCGATCTCCGCAATCTCCGCGCCGGCCGTCTCCGGCAGTGCGTAGTTAGCCCGGCACTGCTGATCGGCCTGCTTGCCCCACTGCACGTGCAGCGCCCCGCTAAGCGGCGCGCCGGCCAGGAACAGCAGACCGCCATCCCCCACGATGCTGCCGCCATCCTCGCTACCCATCAGGCTTGCCGTCGCGCCAAAGGGCACCGGCCGGCCGTCGGCGCGCGTCAGCGTTACCATCAACCGAGAGCCGACTTTGGTCTGATAATCCGCCAACACCACCGCGCCGCGGGTTGGGATCACCGTCTGGCTGGTCAGCCCCAGCTCCACATCGTCCGCCAGAGTGGTCGGATCCAGCGCGATCATGTTTTGGCGATAGGCAGAGAGATAAGGCACCACCGCATAACCACGATCATCTGTTTTCACTCCCACCTGATTTACCACGCTGACCCCGCCGGCACCCGGCGCGCGCACCAACGCCACCGTGTCGTTAAGCGGTTGCGACAACGTTATCCCGCCGGCATGTAGCAACACGCCGCCCTGCATGTCGTAGTTCACCCGCTGACGCTGGCCATCCAGGCTCAGCCCGGCGCCGAGCAGCGCCTTGCTGCCGCGATAACCGAGCGTCAGGTTGCCGTTCTCACCTTCCCCCTGATTGCCGTAACCGCCGGTCAGCCCCCAGTTCAGGTTGTCGCCTTGCAATGCGGTGCCGTTCACGCCCAGCGTCTGCAGCGTTTTACCGTTTTGGGCGTTACTGATGCCGTAACTGCCCCAGGTGTTGTGTGCCCAGAGGTTCAGCGGCACGCTGACGTTCAACGCCACTACACGATCGGTTTGCGCCCGATAGCTTTTGTTCTGGCTGTAGTTGAGGCCATAACTCACGCCTGCGAGGCTGCCGTTATAGCCCAGGCTGACAGACTGGCGCTTACCCTGCTCATGCCAGCTTTGATCCTCCGCCAGGCTCAGGAACAACGAGCCGGGTAACGGCCCCAGCCCCTGTTGCAGCGAAAGTTCTTTACGGCTGCGGGTGGCGGCGTTGTTTGACCCGCCGAGGGTTTGCATCGCCTGTTGCAGCGTGCGATAGCCTTCGCTCGCATGACGATAGCCGGCAAGGCTCAACTGTGTGCCGGTGAGCGGGAAACTTTTCTCATAGCGCAAGCGCCACATTTTGCCTTGCCGCTCGCTCCTCTGAGCGGCCTCCTCCGGCCGTCTGGCCCAGCTTTGCGTCACGTCCAACGAGAGCGCACCGGCGCGGCCAAGGTTTTGCCCGACGCCTATCGCGAGGGAGCGGTAGCGATTGGCCCACTGCCCGCCGCCATATAGCGTGGTGCCAAGCGGCAAACCGTAGATCAGCGTGCCCTGCATAAACTTCTCATCATCGGCGCTCGCGTCCGGCGCACGGTATTGCCCGGCGGCCAGGCCGTAGCTGAGCCGCCCTTCGCGCTGCAGCACCGGCAGCGAGGCAAACGGCACCAGCAGGCGCTGTTCCGTGCCGTCGCTCTCCTTGATGGTGACATCCAGATCGCCGCTGCCGGAAACCGCATAGAGATCGCTGATTTCAAACGCCCCCGGCGGCACATAGCGCTGATCGATCACCACACCGTTCTGGCGGACGATCACTTCCGCGTTGCTTCTGGCGATGCCGCGCACCACCGGCGAGTAGCCACGCAGGCTGTCCGGGTACATCTCCTCCACCGAAGCCAGCAGCAGGCCACGCAGCGGCACCGAATCGAAGATATCGCCCGGTGTGGCGGCATCGCCCAGCGTAAGCAACCCATTCAACTGGGTAATATCTCGCTGCACGTAGCTGTTCAAGGTGCGCCAATGCGCCTGCCCCTGCTCGTCTCGGTTCCACACGCCGTCGTGCCGCAGCCGCCAGGCGCCCCAGTTGACGCCGTTGCGCAGGTTGACGAAATAGCTGCTTGTATTACCGCCCCCCTGTCGGTTGCGGTCGTTCGCCCCGCGCAGGGTGTAATTGCTTAACAGCGCCGGAATGCCGCTGTCCCATTGCTCCGGCGGCACATAGCCGCGCGCCTGGCGCTTTAACGCCGCCTGCGGGATGCTCAGCTTCAACTGTTGCTGTTCAAACAACAGCTCCGCTTTCGCCCCCGGGATTGCCTGCGGCAGGTTGATGCATCCTTCGGTTTGCCGCAGCGCGGGAAACGCGGCCATATCGACACCAAAGCCTTCCAGATCCTCCCGCTGCAAGCAGGGTTGAAGGTGCTCCCTACCCTGCCCGTCGGGCTGCAGAGAGAAGGCCAGCGCACGGGTATCCCGCTGTTGTTCGTTAAGGAAGATATCGACACGATACTCTCCCGGTGGCTGCTGATCCGCCTCGGAAAACAGCGCCAGATCTACCTCGGTAGGCGGCGTATTACCGATTTGCAGCAGGCTGGAGCTGAAGCGGTAATCGGCCTGTGCCGCCCCGCCATACAACAGCACACCGGCAATCAGCCAGGCCAGCGAGCTCAGCCGATGCTGGCCGTTGTGCCGCTGCGCACCGCTTTGCCATCCATATTTCACGTCCCTGTTCACGCCGTATCCTCAGATAGCCGATGGGCACGTTACAGCGCCTGTTGGAACTGTGCACTCAGGCCACCGTAGTCGTTAATCACCTGCCAGCTCACCTGCTTGCCCGTTGCTGAAGGCGGCAAGGTATAGGCCAGCGTGGCGAACGGCGCCACCATCTGCGGCTCTTTGATTTTTTCGCCGGCGACGGAAACCGTGGAGAAGCTTAAGTAGTAGGGGGAGTCATTGATCGCCTTCAGCGTGTTGCCGCTGCGCTCCCAGCGCACCTTTTTAGCCGCCTCTTCAGGCAAACCGACCAGCGACGCCGGGCGATAGAACAGTTTGATGCGGGTGCGCACCGCGATTTGCAGGTGGTTGCCTTTGCCTTCCGCCTCCGGCGGCACCGTTTTGACGCTGAGCCAGAAGACCGATTCGCGATCTTCCGGCAGCGCCTGCGCGGTTTTCACCACCCGCAGCGTGTTTTCTTTGCCGCCATTCAAGCGAAACAGCGGCGGCGTCACCAGGAACGGTGCTTTTACATTACCTTCCAGATCGGCGTTAACCCACGACTGCACCAGATAAGGGATATCGTCCGGGTTTTTTACCGTGATGGTCGCTTCCTTCTTACCGCCGGGATAGACCAAACGGGTGCCGCCAACCACGACGCCAGCGGCGGCCTGAAAACTGTTGAGTAACAACGTGGCGCACAACGCCAGATAGACTGCCTTCATTGTTTCCATTCCCTGATGTTATTTCCCGTTTCTCAATAAGCGCTGCGGAATACCCATTCTGGCGGGCGAAGATGCAGCGAATAACCGGCGAAAAGGTATTCCGCCGGTAAATTAATGCTAAAAAGAATCAGTTATACGAAACGCTAAATTGGATAGTGGCGTTAGCATCACCGGCGGTGACTTTATCCGTTGATTTGTAGACTGCTAAGAGGGTGAGGGAATTAGTACCCTCCTTTAATTCGAGAGCTTCTGACTTGCCACCTGGGACGATATCCTGACTTGGCCCCTTAATACGCAAGGCAAGCCCGGTGGCGCCGCCGGCGGTGAGCTTAAACAGATCTTTATTATCGGCATCCGCCTCGCCGTCCAGTTGCACGGTGGCTGTTTTCAGGTTGGCCGGGCAATCTTTCAGATCCAATGAGAACAGTCTGGACTGCTCTTGAGCCTCATCACCGACATTTTTAAATGCCGCCGCCGCCACATCCCCCATCTGCACGTTCAGCGTCGGATCCACTATGCAGGCGTTGTCGACGATTTTTCCGGTGAAGTTAATTACGCCGTCGGCGGCGAATGCGGAGGAAGAGATCGCCGCACAGGCCAGTGCGGAAGCTACCAGATACTTTTTCATATAAGTCCCTTATATTATTTAAACCACTAAGTTATATGTCGATATACATAATTTACCGTGGCGTGAACACCACGTTTACTGCGCATCTCTATTACCGATGCCAATATATAATACTTCACGCAAGATAATATGGGTGCCATGCATGGAGTCATCATTATAAAATCTAAGGAATGTCATTAGCACTTAGAAAACCACCAAGGATAATAAGACATTTAAAAACATTAATTCAATCAAAAACAAAAAAAGGAGAAAAAAACAAAACCAAAGACCATGATTAATGAATTTACTTTTTTAAAAATCAGAATCAGACCCTAACAACAGGAATGAATAAATATAGAAAAAATACAACCCGCTATAAAACAAGGAGATTTCTCATTAATAAGGAAAGACCAAACCATACAGGCATTTAATAAAAAACTTAAACCCATAACAAATATAAAACAAAACGAAAGACAAACTGTTAAATTATCGAGCTTATAATGAATAGCAATAAATAATATTGATTATATTTTTAACAGGAAAATATAGTTTGTGAATGAAAATGTTAATTTCAGAGGTTTCTTGTATTTAGGAAATGAATTTATCGGAAGGATAAATTAAATAACAATATGAAATAAAACATACTTTTCGTAACGCGTTGAGCTCACCACTGCATAGCAGGACGTTGCATCAAGGCGGCAAAAGCCCGGTAATATTTAGTACGCCCTGCGACACCGTTAAAACGACAGCATAAGTATCTGCGACCTGTACGCCATCTATAACGTACCCGTGCAACAGAAAAGAAAAGGCCGGGTGCCTTAACGACGCCCGGCCTTTCTTCATTTCATCACTCGTCTTCCAGATACGTGTAGCCGTACAGGCCGGCTTCAAACTCTTCCAGGAACTGCGCCTGCAGCTCGCCGTCCAGGTCGGTTTCTTTGACCTGATCGCGGAATTTGGCCAGCAGCGCACTTGGATCGAGCTGCACGTACTCCAGCATGTCCGCCACGGTGTCGCCCTCGTCGGACAGTTCGGTCTCGACGCTGCCGTCCGGGAACACGTACACGTCAACCGAGGCGGTGTCGCCGAACAGGTTGTGCATGTTGCCGAGGATCTCCTGGTACGCGCCGACCATGAAGAAGCCCAGCGCAGGCGGGTTCTCCGGATCGTACGGCGGCATCGGCATGGTGGTCGCCACGCCGTCGCCGTCGACATAGTGGTCGATGGTGCCGTCGGAGTCGCAGGTGATGTCGAGCAGCACCGCGCGACCTTCCGGCGGCTTATCCAGCCCTTCCAGCGGCAGCACCGGGAACAGCTGATCGATACCCCAGGCATCCGGCATCGACTGGAACAGCGAGAAGTTGACGTAGAACTTGTCCGCCATGCGCTCTTGCAGTTCGTCGATGATTGGGCGGTGCGCGCGGTTGCTCGGATCAAGCTGCTGCTGGATCTTGTTGCAGATGTTCAGATACAGCTGCTCGGCCCAGGCGCGCTTGGTCAGATCCAGCATGCCGTGTGCGTATTGGGTATGCACGTCGTGCAGATCCATCTGGCTGTCGTGCAGCCATTCGCGCAGCGAGCGGCGGTTCTCCGGCTCGTTCATTTCCAGCCAGGTTTCCCACATGCTTTCCAGCGCGCGCGGCGCGTCGGCTTCCGGCGGCAGCGGTTCGCTGAACTCGTTGCGCTCTACGCCGATCACGTTGGAGACCAGCACCGTGTGGTGCGCGGTCACGGCGCGGCCGGACTCGGTGATCACCGTCGGGTGCGGCAGGCCGTGTTCGTTACAGGCGTCGCCGATGCCCCAAATCACGTTGTTGGCATATTCGTTCAGGCCGTAGTTCACCGAGCAGTCGGACTGCGAGCGGGTGCCTTCGTAGTCGACGCCCAAGCCACCGCCCACGTCGAAGCACTGAATGTTGACGCCCAGCTTGTGCAGTTCAACGTAGAAGCGTGCCGATTCGCGCACGCCGGTGGCGATATCGCGAATGTTGGCCAGCTGCGAGCCCAGGTGGAAGTGCAACAGTTGCAGGCTGTCGAGACGGCCCGCTTCGCGCAGGGTTTCCACCAGCTTCAGCACCTGCACCGCCGCCAGGCCGAACTTGGATTTCTCGCCGCCGCTCGACTGCCATTTGCCGGAGCCCTGCGAAGCCAGACGCGCACGCACGCCAAGGCGCGGCACCACGTTCAGCCGCTCGGCTTCTTCCAGCACCAGGTTGATCTCGGACATCTTCTCGATCACCAGGTACACCTTGTGCCCCAGTTTTTCCCCGATCAGCGCCAGGCGAATGTATTCACGATCTTTATAGCCGTTACAGACGATCACCGAGCGGGTCATGCCAGCATGTGCCAGCACCGCCATCAGCTCGGCCTTGGAGCCGGCTTCCAGCCCCAGCGGTTCGCCGGAGTTCACCAGCGACTCAATCACGCGGCGATGTTGGTTTACCTTGATCGGATACACCAGGAAATAGCCGCCCTGGTAACCGAATGACTCACGCGCGCGTTTGAACGCGGCGTTGATCGAACGCAAGCGATGCTGGAGGATCTGCGGGAAGCAGAACAGCGCAGGCAAACGCTGCCCGTCTTGCTGGCGCGTTTTCACCAGTTCTGCCAGATCGACGCGCGCCTGCGGGACATCCGGGTCCGGGCACACGCTGATATGGCCCAGCTCGTTGACGTCATAGTAATTGTTGCCCCAGTAGGCGACGTTATAAGTGCGCAGCATCTTGCTGGCATTACGATCATTCATGGCAACCTCCTGCATGGAGCGCAAAGATAAAGACTCGCCCGCAACCAGCGGGCGGTGAATCAACAGATCATCAGACATGGTTCGCCTCACATTCCGCACTGACGAAACCGTCAGCCACTATCGCAGCTACAACCCGCGAGAACAACCCAACAAGCCGCGCTGGCGGCAGCGAAGAGAACTGCCGTTCGCGGTCAGCGATCGGTTTATCACTCATATAATTGTAAGACACCCTGTTCAAACCTCGTGAATCGGGCCAAGAAACATCCCACAGGAAGGCTGCAGGCTACCCTTGTTCAGTTCTTCAGACGACCGTTAGCCGGCCCGAGAATCCTGAGTAGCGGCCAAGTGTTTATCGCACCTGGTAAGTGACAGAGAGACAAGACGGGAAATAGCAGAAGAATGTGCGCCAGAACGGCACTGCTGTTGGGAACCAACAACCGGTAGACAACGGATCATTAATCCAACCACCTCCACGCGCGCCGTTCGGAGTGAACGACCCAGCCTCTAAAATAGTGTAAGAACGTGACCGTTCGATGAAGCGGCGGCGCTCACGGCGAACGCCTGCGACGGATAATAGCGCAACGCCAGCGAATGCAAAGCGGAAGTTTATCGCACCTTCCCCACCGCCAATCGCCGTACTGTGCAGCAAATGAACCGCGCGCGCAGTTTATACCGGTAAGCAGGTGAAAAAGCAAAATGAAAATTCGCCGAAAACTGTTTCAAGCGATGAAAATGGCGCCAACCCGTTTGCGCAAAAGAGCGAAAGCGCAAAAAATTACTGGCAATCTGGCTAAACCCTGACCTAAAATAGACGTCCAGATGTTAATCCATCTATACTGGTTAACTGATAAACTGCTTAACGGCTTTGCCTGAGGGGCGTTGCAGGATGCATCTCGCGCCATCAGCGGAAGACCCTTCGCTTTGATGCCGGATCTCCAGCGCTGTGCAGTAATTTCTAACCCGTCTTATGCAAGGTAAAGAACACAATGGCTAAACACCTCTTCACGTCCGAATCCGTCTCCGAAGGACATCCCGATAAAATCGCCGATCAGATCTCCGATGCCGTCCTCGACGCCATCCTGGAACAGGATCCGAAAGCGCGCGTCGCCTGCGAAACCTACGTGAAAACCGGCATGGTGCTGGTCGGCGGTGAAATCACCACCAGCGCCTGGGTCGATATCGAAGAGATCACCCGCAAAACCGTACGCGAAATCGGCTACGTTCATTCGGACATGGGCTTTGACGCCAACTCCTGCGCAGTATTGAGCGCCATCGGCAAACAATCCCCGGATATCAATCAGGGCGTTGACCGTACCGATCCTCTCGAGCAGGGCGCCGGCGATCAGGGCTTGATGTTTGGCTACGCCACCAATGAAACCGACGTGCTGATGCCGGCTCCGGTGACCTACGCGCACCGTCTGGTGCAGCGCCAGTCCGAAGTGCGCAAAAACGGCACCCTGCCGTGGCTGCGTCCGGACGCGAAGAGCCAGGTGACCTTCCAGTACGACGACGGCAAAATCGTCGGCATCGACGCCGTGGTGCTGTCCACTCAGCATTCCGAAGACATCGCGCTGAAAGATCTGCAAGAAGCGGTGATGGAAGAGATCATCAAACCGGTACTGCCGGCGGAATGGCTGACGGCGGGCACCAAATACCACATCAACCCAACCGGCCGTTTCGTTATCGGCGGCCCGATGGGCGACTGCGGCCTGACCGGCCGTAAGATCATCGTCGACACCTACGGCGGCATGGCGCGCCACGGCGGCGGCGCCTTCTCCGGTAAGGATCCGTCCAAGGTTGACCGTTCCGCGGCTTACGCGGCGCGCTACGTGGCGAAAAACATCGTTGCCGCCGGCCTGGCCGATCGCTGCGAGATCCAGGTGTCTTACGCTATCGGCGTAGCGGAACCGACCTCCATCATGGTGGAAACCTTCGGTACCGAGAAAGTGCCGACCGAACAGCTGACGCTGCTGGTGCGCGAATTCTTCGATCTGCGCCCATACGGCCTGATCCAGATGATGGATCTGCTGCAGCCGATCTACCGCGAAACCGCTGCCTACGGCCACTTCGGCCGCGAGCACTTCCCGTGGGAAGCGACCGACAAAGCCGCGCTGCTGCGCGATGCCGCCGGCCTGAAATAAGCCCCGACATCAACATGAAAACGGCGAGCTTAGGCTCGCCGTTTTTTTTGAGCGGATGGGTGCTCCCGGATCAACGCAGCGACTTGCCGGCAAGCGGAGGCAAAGCCCCCGCCGCCGGGTTGCCTTACCGTTCGGATTCGTAAGCCAAAA
>NZ_KV792384.1:0-35595 GCF_001808215.1 Serratia sp. HMSC15F11 | reverse complement strand
TCCCCGGTAAAGCGCGATGAACCATAAAAAAGGGCGCAATTGCTTGCGCCCTGTGTACGGTGGTGGCCGTATTTAGCCCAGTTGCTTACGGGCGTTGCGGAACATGCGCATCCACGGGCTGTCCTCGCCCCACTCTTCCGGGTGCCAGGAGTTGCTGACCGTTCGGAACACGCGTTCCGGGTGCGGCATCATTACCGTGGCACGCCCGCTGGCGCTGGTCACGGCGGTAATGCCGTTCGGCGATCCGTTCGGGTTAGCCGGGTAAGTTTCCGTTACCTGACCGGCGTTGTTGACGAAACGCAGCGCCACCAGGCCATGGCTTTCCAACGCCGCCAGATGCGCCGCATCGCGCACTTCGACATGCCCTTCACCGTGGGAAACGGCGATCGGCATGCGCGAGCCGGTCATGCCCTGCAGGAACAGCGACGGGCTGGCCGCCACTTCCACCAGGCTGAAGCGCGCCTCAAAGCGATCCGACAGGTTGCGCACGAAGCGCGGCCAGTGTTCGGCGCCCGGGATCAGCTCACGCAGGTTGGACATCATCTGGCAGCCGTTGCACACGCCCAGCGCCAGCGTCTGCGGACGGTGGAAGAACGCTTCGAACTCGTCGCGCACCCGCTCGTTGAACAAGATAGACTTCGCCCAACCTTCGCCGGCGCCCAGGACGTCGCCGTAAGAGAAGCCGCCGCAGGCCACCAGCGTGTGGAAGTCCTGTAGATCGCGGCGTCCTGCCAGCAGATCGCTCATGTGCACGTCCACCGCGTCAAAGCCGGCGCGGTGGAACGCCGCCGCCATTTCAACGTGGGAGTTCACCCCCTGCTCGCGCAGCACCGCCACTTTCGGGCGAGCGCCCTTGGCGATGTACGGCGCGGCGATGTCTTCCTCCGGTGCGAAGGTCAGCTTCACGTTCAGACCGGGATCTTGTTCATCCTGCTTGGCCTGATGTTCCTGATCGGCGCACGCCGGGTTGTCGCGCAGGCGCTGCATCTGCCAGGTGGTTTCCGCCCACCAGGTGCGCAGCGTATTGCGGCTTTCGCTGTACAGCGCCTTGCCGTGTTGGGTGATGACGAAACGATCGCCGGCCTGCACGCTGCCGATGTGATGCACGTTGTCGGTCAGTCCGTGCTGAGCGAACGCCTGCTTCACGTCGTCGAGACGTTCGGCGCTCACCTGGATCACCGCGCCCAGCTCTTCGTTGAACAGCACCGCCAGCGCATCGTCGCCGAGGCCGTCGAGATTGACGTCCACACCACAGTGACCGGCGAAGGCCATCTCCGCCAGCGTCACCAGCAGGCCGCCGTCGGCGCGGTCGTGGTAAGCCAGCAGCGCTTGCTCGGCCACCAGCTGCTGCATGGCGTTGAAGAAGCCCGCCAGCTGCGCAACGTTGCGCACGTCGGCCGGTTTGTCGCCCAGTTGGCGGTAAACCTGCGCCAGCGCGGTGGCACCCAGCGCGTTATGGCCGTTGCCCAGGTCGATCAACAGCAGCGCGCTGTCGCCCTTATCGGTGCGCAGCTGCGGCGTCACGGTGTGGCGCACGTCCTCCACGCGGGCGAAGGCGGTGATGACCAGCGACAGCGGCGACGTCATTTCGCGCTGTTCGTTGCCTTCCTGCCAGCGGGTTTTCATCGACATGGAGTCTTTGCCCACCGGGATGGTGATGCCCAGCGCCGGGCACAGCTCTTCGCCCACCGCTTTCACCGCTTCGTACAGCCCGGCGTCTTCGCCCGGGTGGCCAGCGGCGGCCATCCAGTTGGCGGACAGCTTCACGCGCTTCAGGCTGCCGATCTCGGTGGCAGCCAGGTTGGTCAGCGCTTCCCCGACCGCCAGGCGGCCGGAGGCGGCGAAGTCCAACAGCGCCACCGGCGCACGTTCGCCGAGCGACATCGCTTCGCCGTAGTAGCTGTCCAGGCTGGCGGTGGTGACCGCGCAGTCGGCCACCGGGATCTGCCACGGGCCGACCATCTGGTCACGCGCCACCATGCCGGTAACGGTGCGATCGCCGATGGTGATCAGGAAGGTTTTCTCCGCAACGGCCGGCAGATGCAGCACGCGTTTCACCGCGTCGGCCAGCGTGATGTTCTCACGCTGCACCGCCTGGCCACTTGCCTGCAGGCGGGTAACGTCGCGGGTCATTTTCGGCGTCTTGCCGAGCAGCACGTCCAGCGGCATGTCGATCGGCTGGTTGTCGAAGTGGCGGTCGTTCAGCGTCAGGTGCTGTTCTTCGGTCGCTTCGCCGATCACCGCATAAGGTGCGCGCTCGCGGCGGCAGATCTCGTCGAACTGCGCCATCTGTGCCGGGGCAATCGCCATCACGTAACGTTCCTGCGATTCGTTGCACCACACTTCCAGCGGGCTCATGCCCGGCTCGTCGTTGAGGATATCGCGCAGCTCGAAGCGGCCGCCGCGGCCGCCGTCGCTCACCAGCTCCGGCATGGCGTTGGACAGGCCGCCGGCGCCGACGTCATGGATAAACAGGATCGGGTTCTGGTCGCCCAGCTGCCAGCAGCGGTCGATCACTTCCTGACAGCGGCGCTCCATTTCCGGGTTGTCGCGCTGCACCGAAGCGAAGTCCAGATCGGCATCGGACTGGCCTGACGCCATCGACGAGGCCGCGCCGCCACCCAGGCCGATATTCATCGCCGGGCCGCCCAGCACCACCAGCTTGGCGCCGACGGTGATTTCCCCTTTCTGCACGTGATCGGCACGGATGTTGCCGATGCCGCCCGCCAGCATGATCGGTTTGTGATAGCCGCGCAGCTCAACGCCGTTGTGGCTGTTGACGCGCTCTTCATAGGTACGGAAGTAGCCCAGCAGCGCCGGACGACCGAATTCGTTGTTGAACGCCGCGCCGCCCAGCGGGCCTTCGGTCATGATATCCAGCGCGGTGACGATGCGTTCCGGCTTGCCGAAATCCTGCTCCCACGGCTGTTCAAAGCCGGGAATGCGCAGGTTGGACACCGAGAAGCCCACCAGGCCGGCTTTCGGCTTGGCGCCGCGGCCGGTAGCCCCCTCGTCGCGGATCTCGCCGCCGGAGCCGGTCGCGGCGCCCGGCCACGGCGAGATCGCCGTTGGGTGGTTGTGGGTTTCTACCTTCATCAGGATGTGCGCGTCTTCCTGATGGTAATCGTACTTGCCGTTCTCCGGCGCGGCGAAGAAGCGGCCGACCTGCGAGCCTTCCATCACCGCGGCGTTGTCTTTATACGCCGACAGCACGTAGTCCGGCGTCTGCTCATAGGTGTTCTTGATCATCTTGAACAGCGATTTAGGCTGCTGTTCGCCGTCGATGATCCAATCGGCGTTGAAAATCTTGTGGCGGCAGTGCTCGGAGTTGGCCTGTGCGAACATATAAAGTTCGATATCCGTCGGGTTGCGCCCCAAACCGGTAAAGGCATTCAGCAGGTAGTCGATCTCGTCCTGCGCCAGCGCCAGGCCGAGCCGGACGTTGGCCTGCTCCAGCGCGGTGCGCCCTGCGCCCAGCACGTCGACCGACTGATACGGCGCCGGCTGATGGTGCGCGAACAGCTGTTCGGCCTGTTGCAGTTCGCTGAAGACGGTTTCCATCATGCGATCGTGCAGCAGCGCGGCAAGCTGGCGCCACTGGGTTTCCGTCAGCTCGGGCGCCTTGACGTAGAACGCCAGGCCGCGCTCCAGGCGCAGCACCTGCTGCAGACCGCAGTTGTGGGCGATGTCGGTGGCTTTGGAAGACCAGGGAGAAATGGTGCCCGGACGCGGCGTGACCAGCAACAACCGGCCTTCGGGAGCGTGTTCGGCGAGAGAAGGACCGTACTTGAGCAGCCGCTGAAGTTTGGCGTGTTCTTCGGCACTGAGCGGTGCGCTAACATCGGCAAAGTGGACGTACTCGGCGTAGATATCACTGACGGGCAGGTGGGCGTCCTGGCAGCGGGACAGCAGTTTGGTAATGCGAAAAGCCGATAAAGCGGGCGAACCACGCAGAATTTCCATAATCAAAGTTCTCTCGTCTTCGAAGCGACGGATAAGACGCTTCATTGGGCGCAACAGGGGAAAACGCGCGCCATTATAGAGAATCCTCGCCGCCGACGAAACCGTTTGCGTAGGGATTATTGATAAAAGCGTGCCGCACCGTCGAATTGTCATAACGTGTCAATAAAGTTGCACACTGGCGTTTTGTTGCGCAAAATGCCCCCGCACTGGTGATTTAACCATGAGAAAAGTCGCGGTTGTCGTCGCCGGTGTACCTGTGCCACCACTGGATAACTATTTGAAACGTCTTAAAATAAACTACATCCTCATCGGCGTTGTCACCCTGCTTCTGGCTCTCGCGCTGTGGCCCAATATCACCTGGCGCAGCGGCCAGGGCGGGCAACTCCAGGAGATCATCTCCCGCGGCGAGTTGCGTATCAGCACGCTGAATTCACCGCTGACCTATTTCAACACCAAGCAAGGGCCGGGTGGGCTCGACTACGAACTGGCGAAGCGCTTCGCCAACTACCTCGGGGTGAAGCTGGTGGTGATCCCCCATCAGAACATCAATGACCTGTTCGACGATCTGGACGACGACGACGCCGACCTGCTGGCGGCCGGCCTTATCTACAACCAGGAGCGCCTCAGCCGCGCGCGCACCGGCCCGGCCTACTACTCCGTTTCCCAACAGCTGGTGTACCGGCTGGGCACCCCGAGGCCAAAAGGCTTCGCCGACATTAAAGGCAAGCTGGCGGTCGCCTCCGGTTCCGCGCACGTCAGCACGCTAAAGCAGCTCAAACAGGATAAATACCCGGATCTCGCCTGGGAGTCCTCCAGCGATCTCACCTCCAAAGAGCTGCTGGAGCGGGTGGCCGACGGCAAGCTGGACTACACCCTCGGCGATTCGGTGACCATCGCGCTGCTGCAGCGCATCCATCCGCAGCTGGCGGTGGCGTTCGACGTCACCGACGAAGAGCCGGTCACCTGGTATCTGAAACGCGACGGCGACGACAGCCTGTACGCGGCGATGCTGGACTTCTACAGCCAGATGGTGGACGACGGCACCCTGGCGCGGCTCGAAGAGAAATACCTCGGCCACGTCGGCAGCTTCGACTATGTGGACACCAAAACCTTCCTGTCGGCCATCGACTCGGTGCTGCCCAACTTCCGCCCGCTGTTCGAGAAGCACGCCAACGAGATCGACTGGAAGCTGCTGGCGGCCATCGCCTATCAGGAATCGCACTGGAATCCGCAGGCCACCTCACCCACCGGCGTGCGCGGCCTGATGATGCTGACCCGCGCCACCGCCGACGGCCTGGGGGTCAACGACCGCCTCGATCCGGAAGAGAGCATTCAGGGCGGCGCCCTTTACCTGCAACGGCTGATGGCCAAGGTGCCGGACAGCGTGCCGGAAGACGAGCGCATCTGGTTCTCGCTGGCGGCCTACAACATGGGCTGGGGCCACATGCTGGACGCGCGCAAGCTGACCAAGACGCAAAAAGGTAACCCCGACAGCTGGGTCGACGTCAAGCAGCGCCTGCCGATGCTCAGCCAGAAGCGCTACTACCCGCAGTTGACCTACGGCTATGCGCGCGGGCGTGAAGCCTACAACTATGTAGAGAACATCCGCCGCTACCAGGTCAGCCTGGTGGGCTATCTGCAGGAAAAAGAGAGAAAGGCGGCGCAAGCGGCCGCCGAGCAGGAGGCGTTGGGGAAAGGCTACCCGACGGTGATGCCGGAACTGGCGCTCAACTACTGATTATTCCGGCTTATCCGCCGCCCGCTGCGCCAGCCTGAGCGCTTTTTTCTGTTCACGGCGCAGACGGAAGAAATTGCTCAGGGTGGCGGCGCATTCGTCCGCCAGCACGCCCGAGACGATCTCCACCTGATGGTTCATGCCCGGATGGCGCAGAATGTCCACCAGTGAACCGGCCGCGCCGGTTTTCTCGTCGGCGGCACCATACACCAGCCGGCGGATACGGCTGTGCACCATCGCACCGGCGCACATCACGCAGGGCTCCAGCGTGACGTACAGCGTGGCGTTCAGCAAACGGTAGTTTTGCAGCACCGCGCCGCCCTGGCGCAGCGCCATGATCTCGGCGTGTGCGGTAGGATCGTGTCGGCCGATCGGGCGGTTCCAGCCCTCGCCGATGACCTGATTGTCCAGCACCAGCAGCGCACCCACCGGCACCTCGCCCTCTTCCTGCGCGCGCAGGGCCAGCTGCAATGCCTGACGCATCCAGTACTCATCGTTATATTCAGTCATCGCATAATTCCTCGTGCGCTTTTGCGGCGGGCATTATACACACTAGCCTCCCTTTGTCGTAGCCGCCCGCCAATGGCTATACTGGCCAAATCAGCGTGTGATTCAGGGACAAGAAGCATGAAACTCAGTAAAAAGAACGCGGTCGTGGTGCGCAAGGCGCTGGACGGCTGGGTGGGAGAAGGCGCCTTGACGGCCGAACAACGGCAGCAACTGCTGCAGCATGTGGCCGTGCAGCCTTTCGACTGGCGGCGGCTGGCGCGCTATGCGTTTCTCGCCGCGCTGGCCTCGCTGCTGATCGCCGTCACCAGCCTGTTCGCCGACAGCGCACTGCTTGAATGGCTGAGCGAACTGTTCCGCTTCGACGCGCCGGTGCGCATGGCGATCGCCGGCATACTGGCGGCGCTGGCCTACGTCTGGGCGCTGCGTCGCCGCCGGCACCACCCGGAAAAACGCTACGGCAATGAGGCCGCGCTGTTTGTCGCCGTGTTGCTTACCGCCTGCGCCTTATGGCAGCTGGGGGTCTGGCTGGATAACGGCAGCGGCCGGGTTTCCGTGCTGCTGCTGTTCGCCGCGCTGCTGTACGGCGCGATCGGCTGGTTCAGCCGCTCCGGGCTGGTGTGGTGGTTCGCCCTGCTGTCGCTCGGCAACGCCTTCGGCGCCGAGACCGGCTACCTGTCCGGCTGGGGCGCCTACTGGCTCGGCATGAGCTACCCGATTCGCTTTATCGCCTTTGGTGCGGTACTGATCGCCGCCGCGCTGCTGTTGCGGCCGCTGTTGGCGCAACGCGACCTGCAGCGGGTGTCGCTGGCGATGGGGCTGCTGTACCTGTTTATCGCCCTGTGGCTGCTGTCTATCTTCGGCAACTACGGCGATCTCGACAGCTGGTACAGCGCGCGCCAGATCGAGCTGTTCCACTGGAGCCTGCTGTTCGGGCTGGCTGCCCTCGCCGCCATCTGGCTGGGGTTGAAGCATGACGACGCCATGCTGCGCGGCTTCGGGCTGACCTTCCTCGGCATTAACCTTTATACCCGTCTGTTCGAGTTTTTCTGGGACAGCATACCGAAGGCGGTTTTCTTCGTGCTGCTCGGCCTGAGCCTGTGGGCACTGGGGCATTATGCGGAGAAGATTTGGCAGCTGGGGCGCAAGCCGCACGACGTGACCGACGACTGATCGCGCTGCAGATAGATAAAAGCAGAAAGGGCGGAATCTTCCGCCCTTGGTTTATTCCAGCTGCTGCAGCTCACCCTGCTTGCTTACCCGCCAGCGGTGCTCACAAAAGAACAGCAGCGGATTATCCTGCTTGCTGTCGCTGTAACCGCTGTACAGCTTCAGCGGCGCACCGAGCCGCTGCTCCAGCTGTACCACTTTCTGCGCTCCCAGGCAGCGCAGGGTCAAGACCCAGCCGCCGCAGCGGCGCGTGATGCGGCTGCCGATCAACCGTACCCGCGGCAGAAACGCCGAATCGCGATACACCTGCTCCACCAGCCGCTCCGGCGAGCCGGTAATCAGCCACACTTCGGCATCGTGCTCCTCCAGGTACTGCCGCAGCCGCATTTGCACCACCGGAAATGCGGTCACCTTCTGGCGAAAGACCTCGATAAACTGCCGCTCCAGCGCCTTGAGCTTCGCTTCGGAACGCCCGAAAGTGATCGCCCACAGCAGCAGGCTCATCGGCCAACGCGCGGCGCGCCCCAGCAGCAGCAGCGCCAGACCGATCGGCAGCAGCAGCGGTATCACCAACAACAGGTTCAGCGGTAAGCGGCGCAGCAGAAAACGCAAGAAACTGCCGAACATGTCCTCCTGATGCAGGGTGCCGTCCAGATCGAAAAAGACCACGCGGCGCCCCTCTGCGGCCGGTTGTTGCTGCTTGTCGCTCAAACGCTACTCCTCGGGATCGTTGAACCCCATCATCCAGGTGAAGAGAAAACCGGCGATAATCGTAATCAGCATCCCCGCCAGATACAACATCACCTTACCTGAGACGATGGTCAACGCCAAAGGCAGCCCCGAAATGCCGAAGGTGATCACCGTCGCCACCTTCCAGTAGCTGATAAGCGCTCCGCCGACCGCACCGCCGAGGCAGGCGCCGATAAACGGCCGGCCCAGTGGCAGCGTCACCCCGAAGATCAGCGGCTCGCCGATGCCGAGAATGCCGACCGGCAACGCCCCTTTGATCACCTTTTTCAGCCGCGCATTGCGGGTTTTCAACAGCACCGCCAGCGCCGCCCCCACCTGCCCGACGCCGGCCATCGCCAGGATCGGCAGCAGCGGGTTGGAACCGTGCGCCTGCACCAGCTCGACGTGGATCGGTACCAGCCCCTGATGCAGACCGGAGAGCACCAGCGGCAGGAACAGCCCCGAGAGCAGCGCTCCCACCAGCAGCCCGCCCTTGTCGATCGCCAAATTGGCGCCGTGGGCGATGGCGTCGGAGATAATGCCGCCGATCGGCTGCAGAATCAGGATCGCCAGCGAGGCGGTGACCAGCGTGGTCAGCAGTGGGTTAAGGATCAGTTCGACCGACTCCGGCAGCAGCGTGCGCAGGCGTTTCTCCACCCAGCACATCAACGCCACCACCAGCAGCACGGCGATCACCCCGCCGCGCCCCGGCTGCAACGCCTCGCCGAACAACGTGATCTGCGCCAGCGCCGGGCTGGAGAGAATGCCGGCCATGACGCCGCCCATCGCCTGAGAGCCGCCGAATACCCGCGCGGCGTTGACCCCGACCAAAATGTTCATGATGGCGAACACCGCGCTGCCGAAGATCGCCAACAGCCCCAGCACGTTCGGGTAGTCCACCGCCAGCTGGCCGGCGATGTCGGGCCGTTTCAGCAGGTTGATGATGCCGGTGATCAGGCCCGAGGCGATAAACGCCGGGATCAACGGAATAAAGACATCGGCCAGTTTTTTCAGCGCGCCGCTCATCGGCGCAGCGTATTTTTGCTTGGCCTGCACCTTGGTGCGGGCCGCGTCACCGACGGCGACGACGGGCTGCGCGCTACCGCCCAGCAATTCGCGCATGGCGTCCACCAC
Organism: Serratia sp. HMSC15F11; assembly: GCF_001808215.1. Lineage (NCBI taxonomy): Bacteria > Pseudomonadati > Pseudomonadota > Gammaproteobacteria > Enterobacterales > Yersiniaceae > Serratia > Serratia sp. HMSC15F11. The sequence continues at coordinate 26,357 of NZ_KV792384.1, read as the reverse complement.
CTTGGCGGCGGCGCCTGGGCCGACGATAAACTGATGCTGCTCACCCTGTTTGATATAGCCCTTCACGCCGGGCAGCTGCCTGAGGGCGGCCAGATCCAGGCGCTGCTCGTCGCTGACCTCGACGCGCACCCGCGTCATGCAGTTCTCCAGTTTAAGGATATTACCCTCGCCCCCCACGCCCGCCAGGATCTGTGTCGCCAATGCCGTTGTCTTGTCCATCGCCGCCCCCACCGTGAATTAACGCGCCAGCGCCGCGCGCAGGTAGCCGTCGTGCCGCTGCAGCCGCTGCTGCGCCTCTTCAGCGCTGACGCCGGCTAAAATCATCAGGATCGCCGGTTTGACTTCGAAGCCGGTCTGCGCCAGCGCTGCCTCCGCCTGAGCGCGTTCGGCGCCGGTCGCCTCCACCACGATGCGGCAAGCGCGATCCACCAGTTTGACGTTGGTGGCCTTCACGTCCACCATCAGGTTCTGGTAAACCTTGCCCAGCTTGACCATCGCGCCGGTCGACAGCATGTTGAGCACCAGCTTCTGCGCAGAGCCGGATTTCAGGCGCGTCGAGCCGGTCAGGGCCTCCGGCCCCACCACCGGCGAGATCGCCACCTGCGCTTCGTGCGCGATCGGCGAATCCGGGTTGCAGGAGATGGCCGCCGTCGGGCAGCCCAGCCCGCGCGCATAGCGCAGTGCGCCAATCACATAAGGCGTGCGCCCGGAGGCCGCCAACCCCACCACCATATCGACGGCGGTGAGGTTCAGCGCCCGGAGATCGGCTTCGCCCAAAGCTTCGTCGTCTTCCGCCCCTTCCACCGCTTTAAGCAACGCGCCCGGCCCGCCGGCGATCAGCCCCACCACCACGCCGTGCGGCACGCCGAAGGTCGGCGGGCACTCGGAGGCATCCAGCACGCCCAGGCGGCCGCTGGTGCCGGCGCCCAAATAAATCAGCCGCCCACCGGCCTTCAACGCCGCCGCGGCCAAATCGACCGCCTGCGCGATCGCCGGCAGCACCTTTTCGATCGCCTCCGGCACCTTGCGGTCTTCCTGGTTAAAGCAGCGGACCATCTCCAGCGTCGACATCTCATCCAGCCCCATGGTGGCCGGGTTGCGGGTTTCCGATACCAGTGCGCCTAAGTTCATCTGTTCACCTTTGAATTTTTAATTCACAAAATTAAATCAATATTTGAATATTTTATTCAACAAAGCGAGCGCTATTTGCTATTTTAACGGCGAGCTCACAAAAATTTTCACCGCGCGTTTTCGCCGCCTGCATGGCAAAATGGCCGCTGGTTTCCAGGGAAAGATCAATGAGTACCCTTCTGCGCATTCGCCAGATGTATCCGACACTGGCGCAAAACGACCGCAAGCTGGCGGATTTTTTGCTGAACAACGCCGAGCAGGCACGCCATCTCAGCTCGCAAAAGCTGGCACAGCTGGCCGGCATCAGCCAGTCGAGCGTGGTGAAGTTCGCCCAAAAGCTGGGCTATAAAGGTTTCCCGGCGCTGAAGCTGGCGCTGAGCGAGACGCTGGCCCAGCCGCAGGCCGAACCGGTAGTGACCGTTCACAACCACATCCTCAGCAGCGACACGCTGAAAACCGTCGGTGAAAAGCTATTGGCGGAAAAGCAGGCGGCGCTGCGCGCGACGCTGGACATCAACAGCGAAGAGCGACTGCATCAGGCGCTGGACATGCTGCGCCAGGCGCGCCGGGTGATGCTGATCGGCATCGGCGCTTCCGGGCTGGTGGCCAAGGATTTTTCCTTCAAGCTGCTGAAAATCGGCGTGATGGCGGTGGCCGAGGCGGACATGCACGTTCAGCTGGCGGCGGTGCAGGCGCTGGACAAACGCGATCTGCTGCTGGCTATCTCCTTCAGCGGCGAACGGCGTGAAATCAATCTGGCGGCGGAAGAGGCGCGCCAGGCCGGCGCCAGGGTGTTGGCGCTGACCAGCTTCTCTCCCAACGGCCTGCAGCAGCGCGCGGATCACTGCCTCTACACCATCGCCGAAGAGCCCCACACCCGCAGCGCGGCCATCTCTTCCAGCACGGCCCAGTACGCTCTCACCGATCTGCTGTTTATGGCGCTGATTCAACACGATCTCGATCATGCCCGCGACCGCATCAAGCACAGCGAACAGTTAATGAAAAAGTTGGTTTGAGGCGTATAATGGCGGCCGATAAAACGCCGCCAGCTCAATTATTTTCCTTCTCTGCATTCGAAAAATAATGTGCGGACGGTGACTCGCTCAATTATCGATCAATAATTGAGCATGCATGGACAGCATTATTTAACGATACCATTATGAATACACACACTGTTATTTTAGATAAGTTGCGGCACTCCGTGGCTCACCCGACCCTGCGCACTTTTTTATTTTACGCCATTATTGCTTTGATATTGATCAAAGCGATGGGATACAGCGGTGGAAAAGGCATTGATATTCTTTTTATTGCACTTATCTTGTTATTATTATCTATCCATTCGCTTACCCGTTACGGCCTGATTATTCCGTTTATTCTGCTGTGCGCGCTGTATGCGCCGGTCGGGGCCATATACGGTTCCCCATCAGCCGTCGTGGTGTCAGCCCTGCTGCAATCCAACCCGATAGAGGCAAGGGAGTTTTTGCAAACCCTCCCGGTCAGCTGTTATCTGTTGCCTATCGCCATTCTGGTTACGCCGGTCATTCTCGGTCGATTTATTTGGCGATACCCCCTGTCAAAGAAAACAATATTGACCGCATTGGCCCTGCTTACGGTGATTATTATCGTCAGAGCATTCAGCGGTGGGGTGAGTAATCTTAGATTGTCTAACTTCTTTTTATCCACTTATTCGGCTTACCATCAATACCAACAGCAGATTGATGAATTAAACACCGACGTTTCAGCACCAAACCGCTGGTCGCTTTCCGCCGGCGCACCAACGAATGAGAACTATGTCATTATCGTCGGCGAAAGTATGCGCAGGGATCATATGTCCTTATTTGGTTATCCGGTGTCCACTACACCGTTTCTGGATAATGCCAAGGGACGGTTTTACAGTAATTATATTTCCACCGCGCCGAATACGTTCGAATCGCTCCCCCGCACGCTGGCTTTAAGCAACGGCCACAGCATTGCCCTCGGAGATAATATCATCACCCTGGCAAAAGCCGCCGGCCTCAATACCCACTGGCTGTCCAATCAGGGCCTGTTCGGGCAATTCGATACGCCGGTATCAAAAATCGCCATGTTCAGCGATAACCATTACTTCCTGAAGAAAGGCGACTATCAATCGCGCAACACCGATGATGATGCACTGCTGCCGATATTTGACCAATTATTGAGCCGCCAGGGGCAAGGCAACCTGTATGTGCTGCATCTGATGGGCTCGCACGCCGACTTTTGCGAGCGGCTTAACGGCGAACCGCCGAGCGTCGAGTCGCCGAATAAGGAGCTGGCCTGCTACCTCTCTACCTATCGCAAGACTGATCGTTTTATCGAGCAGGTTTATCAAAGTCTGAAACAGACCGGCGCGCCGTTTAAACTGTTCTATTTCTCCGATCACGGTCTTTCCCATAAGGATATCGGCGGCATACGTTCTCTGCGTCACAGCGGCGATACCCGGCAGAATTACCAGGTGCCGTTGCTGGTGCTGAGCGATCGCGACCAACAGCACCAGATCATTGATGATCCCTTGAGCGCGTTCGATTTTATCGGGTTGTTTGCTCAAGAGGCGGGAATACGGGTTGCCCATCCGGAGGTGATGCCTACGATGGCGGATACCGATAAGCGCTGGGTGTTTGACGGGCAGAGAAGGGTTGATTTCGATCAGTTGGCTGACGACCCACCTGAGTTACCCTAAGCGGTAAGATGACGAAAAACCGCCCGCCGCGCGGCGATTCTATGATAGATTGCGCGCCAGCCCGAGCACACCGATGGAAAGATAACTGACAATGGCACTGCTGATTACCAAGAAATGCATCAACTGCGACATGTGCGAGCCGGAATGCCCGAACCAGGCGATTTCGATGGGCGATGAGATTTATCAGATCGATACCGATCGCTGCACCGAGTGCGTCGGCCATTATGATACGCCGACCTGCCAGCAGGTTTGCCCGATCGACAACACCATCATCACCGATCCGCAGCATCGCGAGACCAACGAACAGCTGTGGGACAAGTTTGTGGTGCTGCACCACGCCGATCGCATTTAATCCGCCGCAGGACTGACAAGGGCGCCACAGGCGCCCTTTCTATTTTCAACTTTCGACGATCACCGTCGCGCAGGCATAGCGCCGTTCGTCGGCCAGCGAAACGTGGATCGCGGCGACCCCCATTTCCCCGGCGAGCTCGGCGGCACGGCCGTGCAAACGAATATTCGGCTTGCCCAACGCATCGTTGAACACTTCGAACTGATTGAACGCCAGGCCGTTGCGAATGCCGGTGCCGAACGCCTTGGCGGCGGCCTCTTTCACGGCGAAACGCTTGGCCAGAAAGCGAATCGGCTGCTGGTGCTGCTGATACAGCGCCCACTCGGCGTCGCTCAGCACGCGGCGCGCCAGACGATCGCCGCTGCGCTCCACCACCGCTTCGATACGCGCCATCTCAACGATGTCGGTACCCAGCCCGAGCACCGCCATTACCGGCGCGCTTCCCGCATCAGCACTTTCATGTCGGCAACCGCGGCCGGCAGCCCGCACATCACCGCCTGGCCGATAATCGCATGGCCGATGTTCAGCTCGTGCATTTCCGGCAGCGCGGCAATCGGCTGCACGTTGTGGTAGGTCAGGCCGTGGCCGGCGTTGACCTTCAGCCCCTTCTTGGCCGCGTAGGCGGCGGCTACCGCGATGCGGCGCAGCTCGGCCTGTACCGCCAGCTCGCCCTGCGCTTCGGCGTAGGCACCGGTGTGGATCTCGATATAGGGTGCGCCCACCGCCACCGCCGCGTCGATCTGGCGATGATCGGGATCGATGAACAGCGAGACCAAAATGCCCGCCTGCGCCAGGCGTTCAACCGCCACGCTCATTTTGTCCAGCTGGCCGGCGACGTCCAGGCCGCCTTCGGTGGTCACTTCTTCACGTTTTTCCGGCACCAGGCAGCAGAAGTGCGGCTTCAGCTCAATGGCGATGTCCAGCATCTCGTCGGTCACCGCCATCTCCAGATTCATGCGCGTCTGGATGGTCTGGCGCAGCAGGCGCACGTCGCGGTCGGTGATGTGGCGGCGATCTTCGCGCAGATGCACGGTAATGCCGTCGGCCCCCGCCTGTTCGGCAATGAATGCCGCCTGAACCGGATCCGGGTATTGGGTTCCGCGCGCGTTACGTAACGTGGCGATGTGATCGATATTGACGCCCAGCAGCAAATCAGCCATGACAACCTCTAAATACGATTTTCAGTGCCAGCAGTTTACACGCGGGCGCAGGGCGGCAAAAGGGGAAAAGGTCAGGCGTCGTCGACCGGCGTATTCGGCTGTTTGCGCACGAACTGGCGGAACAGTTCGCGGCTCTTCAACGGCTTGCCGCCGAGGTAGGGTTTCAGCGCCATACGGGTGAAACGCTTGGCGGCGCGCAGCGTCTCGGCATCGGGAAACTGCCGCTCCGCCAGCGCGCGCAGTTCGCGCCCGGTGAAGCTGTAGTGATCCACCACCAGGCTGGCGATAAAGCCTTTCTCTTCGCGATAGCGATAGGTCATGGCGTCATCCACCGGCAGGCCGCTGCCGGCGCAGTGCAGGAAATCGAGGCCGTAGCCCAGGTGGTGCAGCAAGGCCAGCTCGAACTGACGCAGCGCCTGTTCCGGCGAGCTGTCTTCCGCCGCCAGCGCCTGCAGGCATTGCAGATAGTCGAAGAACAGCACCGAGTAGTTGGTTTCCTGCTCCAGCACGCGCGCCAGCAGTTCGTTCACGTACAGGCCGCTGTAAAGCATCATGCCGCTGAGGGGTAAACCGAGGGAGACCGCTTCGGCGTTGCGCAGCGTTTTCACTTCGCCGCGGCCGCCCCAACGCACTAACAGAGGAGTAAAGGGCTGCAGGCAACCCTTCAGATTGGAGCGGCGGCTGCGCGCGCCTTTCGCCAGCAAGCGCACCCGCCCATGACCTTCGGTAAACAAATCCAGCATCAGACTGGTTTCACTGTACGGCCGCCCATGCAGGACGAAAGCGCGCTCCCAGCCGTCCACGGATCGTTACTTCAGATCGTCAACATAGCCCAGGCTGCGCAGCGCACGTTCGTCGTCCGCCCAACCGGATTTCACTTTCACCCACAGCTCAAGATGCACTTTGGCGTCGAACATCTGTTCCATGTCCTGGCGTGCTTCGATGCCGATGGTTTTGATCTTGGCGCCTTTGTTGCCGATGACCATTTTCTTCTGGCCTTCGCGCTCGACCAGGATCAGGCCGTGCACATCGTAACCGCCGCGATCGTTAGCCACGAACTGTTCGATTTCTACCGTCACCGAATACGGCAGCTCTTCGCCCAGGAAACGCATCAGCTTCTCGCGGATGATCTCAGACGCCATAAAGCGCTGGGAGCGATCGGTGATGTAGTCTTCCGGGAAGTGGTGTTCCGCTTCCGGCAGCAGCTTGCGCACGATGCCGGCGATGGTGTCAACGTTCATCCCTTTCTCGGCGGAGATAGGCACCACGTCGAGGAAGTTCATCTGCTGGCTGAGGAACGCGATGTGCGGCAACAGCTTGGATTTGTCGGTGACGTTATCGACCTTGTTGATCGCCAGCAATACCGGGCAGCGCAGGCTGCGCAGCTTGTTGACCACCATTTCGTCGTCGGCGGTCCAGTTGGTGCCTTCGACCACGAAGATCACCAGTTCGACGTCGCCGATCGAGCTGCTGGCCGCGCGGTTCATCAAGCGGTTGATGGCGCGTTTTTCTTCGATGTGCAGCCCAGGGGTGTCGACGTAGATCGCCTGATAAGCGCCATCGGTGTCGATGCCCATGATGCGGTGACGGGTCGTCTGCGGCTTACGCGACGTAATGGAAACCTTCTGCCCCAGCAGTTGGTTCAGCAACGTCGATTTGCCCACGTTCGGGCGGCCGACGATGGCGATAAACCCGCAGTGTTGTTTTACTTCGCTCATTCAAGCTCCAGCTTTTTCAGCGCTTGTTCCGCTGCCGCCTGCTCGGCTTTACGGCGGCTCGAGCCGGTGCCCACCACGGGCTCGCTCAAACCACTCACCTGGCAGTGGATGGTAAACTCTTGGTCGTGCGCTTCACCGCGAACCTGCACAACCAAATAAGAAGGCAACGGCAGATGACGCCCCTGCAAAAATTCCTGCAAACGGGTTTTCGGGTCTTTCTGCTTATCACCGGGGCTGATTTCGTCCAACCGGCTGCGATACCAGTCCAAAATCAGACGCTCGACGGTCTGGATGTCGCTGTCCAGGAACACGCCGCCGATCAATGCCTCCACCGTATCAGCCAGGATTGACTCGCGGCGGAACCCACCACTTTTCAATTCGCCCGGCCCCAGCCGCAGACATTCGCCCAGGTCAAACTCGCGCGCCATCTCCGCCAGCGTGTTGCCGCGCACCAGCGTGGCGCGCATGCGGCTCATGTCGCCCTCGTCTACGCGAGGAAAGCGGTGATAGAGCGCATTGGCGATGACAAAGCTCAGAATCGAGTCACCCAGAAACTCAAGACGTTCATTGTGTTTACTGCTGGCGCTGCGGTGAGTCAAAGCCTGCAGTAAAAGCTCCTGCTGTTGAAAAGTGTAGCCCAGCTTCCGCTGCAGCCTGTTTATTACGATGGGGTTCATGAGTTACCAATAGATCAAGAATGCGTCAAAAACTTGCAGCATACGGAACAGGCCTGCTTCGCCGAAAGCCGATCCAAAGCTGTTTCGTTTGCAGTGGCTCCCAGCAGGAGCCAACTTTTTATCGCTCGAGGAACTATTCTACAACGAGTGGAAACATAATGCTGTGTTTATATCCCCTTAATCTTTCACGCCGCAGTAGGCTGCGGCGTGAAATAGACAGAGAATAAGTCAGCGATTAATGAATGCCGCCGATCCGGCTGAAACGCACGCCGGTAGGCCACTCGCCTTCCTGCTTTTCAAAGCTCATCCAGATGGCCGTGGCTTTACCCACCAGATTCTTCTCCGGCACAAAGCCCCAGTAGCGGCTGTCCGCGCTGTTGTCGCGGTTGTCGCCCATCATGAAGTAATGCCCGGCCGGCACCACCCACTCCGCCAGCGGTTTGCCCGGCTGTTGGTAGTAAGCGCCCACCTGATCCTGCGTGCCCGGCACGGTCAGGATGCGGTGGGTCACGTTGCCCAGGCTCTCCTGACGCTCGCGCAGACGAATGCCGCCCTGCGGCACGTTGTCGTTCAGCGGGATTTGGTAGAAGCCGTTGCTGGCCTCGCCCATGCCGCTGCGGCTGAACAGCTGCACGAAGTCGCTCGGCTGGGCGTCCGCGTAGGTCACCGCCAGCGCGGTATCGCAGGACTGCCCGCTGTTGCAGGACGGCTGCACCGTGACGCGCTTATTCACCGGATCGTAAGTAATACGATCGCCCGGCAGGCCAATTACGCGCTTGATATAATCGAGCTTCGGATCCAGCGGATATTTAAATACCGCAATATCACCGCGCTTCGGATGGCCGGTTTCAATGAGCGTGGTCTGGGTAATCGGATCTTTAATGCCGTAGGCATATTTCTCCACCAGAATGAAATCGCCAATCAACAGCGTCGGCATCATTGAGCCGGACGGGATCTGGAACGGTTCGTAAATAAACGAACGCACCACAAAGACCAGCAACAGCACCGGGAACACCGATGCGCCAGTCTCTACCCAACCAGGCTGCTTCGCCACTTTCGCCAGCGTTTTATCGTCTACGGCGCCCGCGGTCTGCTCGTTGACCGCCGCGATCTTCGCGCGGCGGGCCGGCGCCCATTTAAAGCGCTCGAAGCACCAGATGATCCCGGTGACCAGGGTGGCCAACGCCAGGATCAGGGCAAACATATTCGCCATGCAAACTCCCTCGTTTCGCGAACTCGTCGCGGTTACTTGCCGTCTTTACCGACGTGCAGAATGGCCAGGAACGCTTCCTGCGGCAGCTCGACGTTGCCGACCTGCTTCATGCGTTTCTTACCGTCTTTCTGTTTCTGCAGCAGCTTTTTCTTACGGCTGACGTCACCGCCGTAGCATTTTGCCAGCACGTTTTTACGCAACTGCTTCACGGTGGAACGCGCGATGATGTGGGTGCCGATCGCCGCCTGAATCGCGATGTCGAACTGCTGACGCGGGATCAGCTCTTTCATCTTCTCCACCAGTTCACGGCCGCGGTACTGCGAGTTGTCGCGGTGGGTGATCAGCGCCAGCGCATCCACGCGCTCGTTGTTGATCAGCACGTCCACGCGCACCATGTCGGAAGCCTGGAAGCGCTTGAAGTTGTAATCCAGCGACGCATAGCCGCGCGACGTGGACTTCAGGCGATCGAAGAAGTCGAGCACCACTTCCGCCATCGGGATTTCATAGGTCAATGCCACCTGGTTGCCGTGGTAGACCATGTTGGTCTGCACGCCGCGTTTCTCAACGCACAGGGTGATGACGTTGCCCAGGTATTCCTGCGGCATCAGCATGTGACATTCGGCGATCGGCTCGCGCAGTTCCTGGATATTGTTCAACGGCGGCAGCTTGGACGGGCTGTCGACGTAGATCACTTCTTTGCCGGTGGTTTCCACTTCGTAGACTACCGTCGGCGCGGTGGTGATCAGATCCAGATCGTATTCACGCTCCAGACGCTCCTGAATGATCTCCATGTGCAGCAGGCCGAGGAAGCCGCAGCGGAAGCCGAAGCCCAGCGCGGTGGAGCTTTCCGGTTCGTAGAACAGGGAGGCGTCGTTGAGGCTCAGTTTGCCCAGCGCATCGCGGAAGGATTCATAGTCGTCGGAGCTGATCGGGAACAGACCGGCGTACACCTGCGGCTTCACTTTCTTGAAGCCCGGCAGCGCTTTATCCGCCGGCTGACGCGCCTGCGTCAGGGTATCGCCCACCGGCGCGCCGAGGATGTCTTTGATCGCACAGACCAGCCAACCCACTTCGCCGCAGTTCAGCACATCGCGATCGACCTGCTTCGGCGTGAAGATGCCCAAGCGATCGGCGTTGTACACCTGGCCGGTGCTCATGACCTTGATCTTGTCGCCCTTGCGCAGCGTGCCGTTCTTGACGCGCACCAGAGACACGACGCCCAGGTAGTTATCGAACCAGGAGTCAATGATCAGCGCCTGCAGCGGCGCATCCGGATCGCCCTGCGGCGGCGGGATGTCGCGCACCAGGCGCTCCAGCACGTCAGGCACGCCGACGCCGGTTTTGGCCGAGCAGCGCACCGCATCGGTAGCGTCGATGCCGACAATGTCTTCGATTTCCTGCGCGGCGCGATCCGGATCGGCGGCCGGCAGGTCAATCTTGTTCAGTACCGGCACCACTTCCAGATCCATTTCGATCGCGGTGTAGCAGTTGGCCAGCGTCTGGGCTTCTACGCCCTGACCGGCATCCACCACCAGCAGCGCGCCTTCGCAGGCCGCCAGCGAGCGGGAAACTTCATAGGAGAAGTCAACGTGGCCGGGGGTGTCGATAAAGTTGAGTTGATAGGTCTGCCCATCCAGCGCCTTATAATCCAGCGTCACGCTCTGCGCTTTGATGGTGATGCCGCGCTCGCGCTCCAGATCCATGGAATCGAGCACCTGCGCGGCCATTTCACGGTCGGACAAGCCACCGCAGATTTGGATAATGCGGTCAGACAGCGTCGACTTACCGTGGTCAATATGGGCAATAATGGAGAAATTTCGTATATGCTTCATTATAAAAGTTTTTCTGCCTTGGTATTTCTGAATTACTCGCCTATAGAAACCCGCATGGACCTAAAGCGACAGTGAATGGGTTAGGCCGTCTTGCACCTGAATCGCTGCATTCTACATGCCACACCACTGAAAACCTAGCGATCGGTGCAGTGAAGGCATTCTATTATGCGCAGCTAAATGTTACAGGGCACCCCGGCGGGTGAAAACAGATGTTAACGCGGACGATACGGCCTGAACCCAAGGCTTGCAGGTGCTTCGTGGCCGTCAAACTCCGGCGCTAATACATAACCGGCCGCAGCGCAATAAACCCTCTCCGAAATTATAAGAAAAGAATATTTGGATCAACCTCTTAGAATTCCATTTCGCCCCTCTGCCTTTAGGAAAAACCCCATATACGCCACCACCGCCCCTCGGATAGAAAGGGCGTGAACTCCGCGACAAAACATTATTCCGGGCACGACATCGGCAGCCCACCGGGGTTCAGCAGCATATCTGCGTACGTTGATTGGAAGGTGCATATGATCGATAAAGGGCAAATGCTGAGCCGACACGATTTTTCGAAGGTCAACTGGGGCATTCTGGCGGCGGCGGCGCTGCTGTTTAGCGTGGGGGCCGCGCTGTTGGTGCTGCCGCTGCTGAGCAGCATTAATGAGAGCGAAGTCATCACGCTGTTGCAGGCCGGCGCGGGCACGGTTTTACTCGGCTGTACGCTGCTGGCGCTGCGGCATTATCTGCGCCCGGCGCTGACCTATCGCCTGTACGAGCATGGCGTGCGGGTCTTTGACGGCCACCATCACAAAGAGCGCTTCATTCCGTTTGAGAAGATCAGCGACATCTATCGCTTTCGCGGCGGCAAAGCTTTTGGCGGGCTGTTTGACGTCACGGCGTTCCGCGCCGGCGCGGATCAGCCCTGGTGTACGGTTTTCAGCAACGTCGCCCATTCGTGGCGGCTGGCAGACGTGATCGTTGACCAACAGCTGCAGCAGCGCGGGCCGCTGGCATTGAATGCGCTCTATCAAGGGGAGGTGGTGCCGTTTCACACCGTTGAGGGCGACGCACGCTGGCTGTGGCAGCTGCTGCTGGGCAAACGGCAAGGTACGCCGACCGAAACGCTGCGGCTAAGCGCCACCTTGCTGGCCACGGAAAGGGGAAACGTGCCGCTCGAGCAGATCCGTGCGGTGGAAAACCATCCGCAGCGCGGCATCCGTTTGCTCGACGGCCAGGGAAATGTGCTGTTTGCGATTAACTACGATTCGCTGCTCAGCGCCGATCTGTTCATCGCGCTGTTGGAGCATATGATCCACAACCGCATCCCCGCCTATCACAACCCGGCGATGACGCGGCCGTCGGTTTAAATCAGCGGGGAGTTTTCCGCCTGCATGCGCATCGCGGTAGGCGGCAACCCAATCTGCAGCACCACCGGCTGGTACTCGGCCTGCTCGCCCAGACGCCGGGCCAACCGGCGCGCCAGCATAAAGGCCGCCCCGCCGCCCAGCACGGCGCCGACTGCCGCCGAAGCGTCGCTGCCGAAACAGTATTGCAGCAACGTGCCGCCCAACATCATGCCCAGCAGCGGCGTTAGGTAAACCAGCATGGCGGAGCGCAGCAGGCTGCCTTCCGCAATGCCGACCTCGACGCGCTGCCCCGGTTCAAGCGGCTGATCGATATGCACCTGCAGCTGATGCTCGGTTTCCGGCACCAGCTCGTTCAACGCGCGCGCGCCGCAGCCGGAGCGCGCGGTACAGCTGCCGCAGCCGGCCTTGGGTTCACAGCGCAGCAGCGCTACGCCCTGTTGCCACGAAACCACCGTGGCCCACTCTTTCATCATTACGGCGATACCTTGAAAGAAATGCTGTCGGCGATGCGCTTGGCCGTAGCCGGCGGCAATTCGCCCACGATAGTGATTTCGTTGCCCGAGCGTACTTCGGTCTGAATGGTGCGGCGCCCCTGACGGTAGTATTGCTGCCCGGCTCCGCTGCCCGCCGGGCTGACGTTGACCGAGAAGCTGAACAGACCGTCGCTGTAAAGCCGGGATTCGACCGGCACGGCAACGTTTGGCAATTTGCGACGATTGCGCGCCACCTCGTCCACCCCGGCCGGCAGCCAGCCGGTGCTCCAGCTGAGCTGGACGTTCTCCACCGCCGGCAGCGACAGCAGCGGCGGCAGGTTGGCCTTGAGCAGCCCCTGCATCGCGCCCTGCACCTCGGCGCCGACCGCGAAGGAGATCACCCGATATTGCTCCAGCGTTTCGCCGTCGCGATCGAGCAGATCCACCCGCAGCGGCAGCTTGGTGTCCTCGTCCATCCAGACGATGTAGCTGTAGCGGGAACCGTCGCGCGCCACCACGCGCAGCACTTCACACGGCCGATCGGCGATGCGGGTGCTGCCCACGGAGATGAAGTCGTAGTACTTGGCCAGACGGGTGAAATCGGCATAGACGATCGCCGGCAGCGCATCGACGATGTGATCGCCGGTGAGCGTGAACGGCTCCAGGCCAGGCTCGAAGTAGCTGATCCCGCCGCCGCGCTGCAATACTTCGCGGCGCGGGCCATCCATGTGCAACAGCTGACCGAGCGGCACGTTGCCGATCACCGCATGGCGATAGCGCAACGACTCGATTCCCTGCTTGCTGATGCTGATATAGGCGAGCTCGTAATTGAGAGAACGGCTGGCGCTGCTCATCTGTTGCAATAACGCCCCGGACGCAGTCGGCTGCGCCGGGGCGATGCTGGAATAGAGCAGGCTGCCCGTCAATAAACAAACGGAGAACCAGATTTGCTTCATTACTGCTGTTGCATTCCTAAAGACTGAGTTCCGGGAACCTGAATGGCAGCCTGTTGCGGATTGCTTTGTTCAAGCTGCAGCTGATCCGAATGCAGGCGACGTTGCAGTTCATAGTCCTGCAGCATGGCGTTGATACGCTTGCGCTGTTCCTGCACCTGCTGCTGTTGGCCACTGCCGGTGGAGAAGCTGTCGGCCGGGACGCCCAGGCTGACCGGTGAAGCCTGGCCCATAATCGGCAGCGTGGTGAAGGCCGGCGATTCGGACGCGTTCGATGACGCAGCAGGTTGGTTATAGTGCTGTACACCGACGATCACCGCCAGCGACACGCAGGCCGCCATACCGATTTGCGTAATCTGGCTCGCCCAAGGACGCACTTTGTCCCAGAACGGCATTTTCTGCCAGGTGTGAGGCTGCGGCTGAGATTCCTGAACGGCGGAAGGCACCAGCCGGGCAGGTTCTTTCTCAAGTGCAGCGGCGACGCGATCGGCGATATCGAAATGCATCACTTGTCCGATATCACCCCGCAGTGTGTCACGTATCAGGTGATAGCTCTGCCAGCTTTGCTGAAGCGTTCGATCTTGCGACAGAGAACTCAACAGCTCGCTGTCGAACGATTCACCATCCATCAGAGCGGAAAGCTTTTCTTTCTGCATGCCTAAGTACCCTTCCTGTGCCCGCCATTGCTAACGCTGGATCAGCGGTTGAACTTTATTATCGATAGCTTCCCGGGCGCGGAAAATACGCGAACGTACGGTTCCGACCGGGCAATCCATGATGGCGGCTATCTCTTCGTAGCTTAGACCATCCAACTCCCGCAGGGTAATCGCCATGCGAAGATCCTCAGGGAGAGACTCAATGGTACGGAAAACTATCTGTCTCAGCTCTTCTGACAACATTAAGTTCTCAGGGTTCGAAATTTCTTTCAGTGCGCCCGCACTTTCGTAATTTTCCGCATCGTTGGCGTCCACATCACTGGATGGCGGACGGCGCCCCTGAGCAACCAGATAATTCTTTGCCGTGTTCACGGCGATTCGATACAACCAGGTATAAAAAGCGCTGTCGCCACGGAACGACTCCAGTGCGCGATAGGCCTTGATAAACGACTCCTGCACCACATCGGGCACATCGCCCTGCGGCACATAGCGGGAAACGAGACTCGCCACCTTATGCTGATAGCGCACTACCAGTAGGTTAAACGATTTCTGGTCGCCCTTTTGGACCCGCTCGACCAGAACTTGATCCGTTAACTGCTCGCTCATCCGAGGTAAACTCTCCCCAAATCCGTCTCCACGCGTAAAATTGTACTGCCAGCCATACATTATTTTCCTGAGCAAGCACTCGCTTGGAGTTCATATAGAACACGAAGTTCCATATCGCCATTGTTTTTTCTGTTGATGTCACCCTATCCGTGGCTTTTGCCCGGACAGTTAGGCTAACATGAAATTCACTCTTCTTCTGCACACATCATACGTTATGCAACCATCATCTGAACATGTTAGCGATGTACTGATCGTCGGCAGCGGCGCTGCGGGCCTGTCACTGGCGCTGCGCCTGGCGCAGCATTGCAAGGTTACCGTTCTCAGCAAGGGGCCGCTCAGCGAGGGCGCCACCTTTTACGCCCAAGGCGGGATCGCCGCGGTGTTCGATGAGACGGACAGCATTGCCTCACACGTTGATGACACTTTGATTGCCGGCGCCGGCCTGTGCGACAAAGAGGCCGTCGAATTCATCGCCGGCAACGCGCGCCACTGCGTGCAGTGGCTGATCGATCAGGGCGTGCTGTTCGACACCGAGGTCAACGCGCAGGGCGAGGCGCATTATCACCTCACGCGCGAAGGCGGCCACAGCCATCGCCGCATCCTGCACGCCGCGGACGCGACCGGTAAGGAAGTAGAGACCACGCTGGTGGGGAAAGCAAGCGCTCACCCCAATATTTGCGTGATGGAGCGCCGCAACGCGGTTGACCTCATCACCTCGAACAAAATCGGCCTGCCGGGCACCCGCCGAGTGGTGGGCGCTTACGTCTGGAACCGCGAGCTGGAGCGGGTGGAAACCTATCGCGCCAAAACGGTGGTGCTGGCGACCGGCGGCGCGGCCAAGGTATACCAATACACCACCAACCCGGACATCTCCTCCGGCGACGGCATCGCCATGGCCTGGCGCGCCGGTTGCCGGGTCGCCAACCTCGAGTTCAACCAGTTCCACCCGACCTGCCTGTTCCATCCGCAGGCGCGCAACTTCCTGCTGACCGAAGCGCTGCGCGGCGAAGGGGCTTACCTGAAGCGCCCGGACGGCAGCCGCTTTATGCCCGATTTTGACCCGCGCGGCGAACTGGCCCCGCGCGATATCGTCGCCCGCGCCATCGACCATGAAATGAAGCGTCTGGGCGCCGACTGCATGTACCTGGACATCAGCCACAAGCCGGCGGAGTTCATCACCCAGCACTTCCCGATGATCCACGAGAAGCTGCTGACGCTGGGCTTCGATCTGACCCGACAGCCGATCCCGATCGTCCCGGCGGCGCACTACACCTGCGGCGGCGTGATGGTCGATCAGCACGGCCGCACCGATCTCGACGGGCTGTACGCCATCGGTGAGGTCAGCTATACCGGTCTGCACGGTGCCAACCGCATGGCGTCGAATTCGCTGCTGGAGTGCCTGGTATACGGTTGGTCGGCGGCGGAAGACATTCTGCAGCGCCTGCCGTTTATTCAGCAGGCCAAACAGGTGCCGCACTGGGATGAAAGCCGGGTGGACGATGCGGACGAACGGGTGGTGATTCAGCACAACTGGCACGAGCTGCGGCTGTTCATGTGGGATTACGTCGGCATCGTGCGCACCACCAAGCGGCTGGAGCGCGCACTGCGCCGCATCAACACGCTGCAGGCGGAAATCGACGAGTACTACGCTCACTTCCGCATCTCCAACAACCTGCTGGAGCTGCGCAATTTGGTGCAGGTGGCCGAGCTTATCGTGCGCAGCGCCATGGCGCGCAAAGAGAGCCGCGGCCTGCACTACACGCTGGACTATCCGGACCTGCTGCCGGAAGCGCTGCCGACCATTTTGCAGCCTTAACCTCTGCGACAGGGCGCCTAATCGGCGCCCTTTTCTTTTCAGTAGAACAGGTAGAAGTCGGCGATCAACCGACGGAAATCATCGGTGTAGCTGCCATCGGCCTGTTTGATCGCCAGCGCCTGCTCCCGCAGCGGCGTTTCCCGCCGCGTCAGCGCCAGCAACACCCGATGCAGCGGCGTATCGGCCCGATCGCTGACGTTCACCTTCGCCGCCGTCTGCCAGCCGTTTTGCTGCGCGAGACGTTCGAATTCGGCGCCGATGTCGTGCGGCAGCACCACGCAGAACGTTCCCTGTTCCGCCAGCAGCTGTGCCGCACAGGCCAACAGCGCATCGTGCGTCAGGGTTTCGGTGTAGCGTGCGTTGTGGCGCGCCTGGTCGCGGCAGGCCACCGCCGGCTCGAAATAAGGCGGATTGCTGACGATCAGATCATACTCAGCGGCATGCTGCTGCGCATAATGGTGAATATCCTGCGCATGCACGCGGATCCGCTGCGGCCACGGCGATTCCGCCGCGTTTTCGCGCGCCTGGCCGGCGGCGGCGTCATCCAGCTCCACCGCATCGACGGTCACCTCGTCGCCGCTGCGCTGCGCCAGCATCAGCGCGATCAGCCCGCTGCCGCTGCCGATGTCCAGCACCCGACGCGCTTGCCCCAGCGGCGCCCAGGCGCCGAGCAGCACCCCGTCGGTGCCCACTTTCATGGCGCAACGATCGTGGGCGACAAAGAATTGTTTAAAGGTAAAACCCCCGCGGCGCGGGGTAAAATCGGCTTTCGATCGCTTGCTCACACTCACCACCTGGCTATAAAACTGGCGTAGCATAAGGCAATCTGATCGGCGGGAAAAGAGCGGCTTTCCGCTTAAATAGGTGAAGATCGCGGCCAACCCGTCTATAATCGGCGCCCCAAGTAGAGGTAGACCATGACAGCAACCACTTTTTCCGAACTCGAACTCGATGAACGCCTGGTACTCGCACTGCGCGATAAAGGCTACGATCGCCCCACCGCTATTCAAGCCGAAGCGATCCCGCCGGCGATGGACGGGCGCGACGTCTTAGGTTCGGCTCCGACCGGCACCGGCAAAACCGCCGCCTTCTTGCTGCCCGTGTTGCAGCACCTGCTGGACTTCCCACGCAAGAAATCCGGTCCGCCACGCGTACTGATCCTTACCCCGACGCGTGAGTTAGCGATGCAAGTGGCCGATCAGGCGCGTGAGTTGGCTGCTCATACCTCGCTGGATATCGCCACCATCACCGGCGGCGTCGCTTACATGAACCACGCGGAAGTGTTCAGCGAAAACCAGGACGTGGTGGTCGCCACCACCGGCCGTTTGCTGCAATACATTAAAGAAGAGAACTTCGACTGCCGCGCGGTGGAAACCCTGATCCTCGACGAAGCCGACCGCATGCTCGACATGGGCTTCGCGCAGGACATCGAAACCATCTCCGCCGAAACCCGCTGGCGCAACCAGACGCTGCTGTTCTCCGCCACGCTGGAAGGCGAAGCGATCCGCGAATTCGCCGAGCGCATCCTGAAAGAGCCGGTGGAAGTGGAGGCCGATCCGTCGCGCCGCGAACGCAAAAAGATCCTGCAGTGGTACTACCGCGCTGATGACGTGCAGCACAAAACCGCGCTGCTGATCCACCTGCTGAAGCAGTCGGACGTGCAGAAATCGGTGATCTTCGTGCGCAAACGCGAGCGCGTGCACGAGCTGGCCACCTGGCTGCGCGAAGCGGGCATCAACACCTGCTATCTCGAAGGCGAAATGGTGCAAGCCAAACGCAACGAAGCGGTCAAACGCATGATGGATGGCCGGGTTAACGTGCTGGTCGCCACCGACGTTGCCGCACGCGGTCTGGATATCCTCGATATCACCCACGTGTTCAACTTCGACATGCCGCGCACGGCGGACACCTACCTACACCGCATCGGCCGTACCGGCCGTGCCGGGCGCAAAGGCACCGCCATTTCGCTGGTGGAAGCGCACGACCATCTGCTGCTGGGCAAAGTGGGCCGTTACCTGAACGAGCCGCTGAAAGCACGCGTGATCGACGAACTGCGGCCGAAAACCAAGGTGCCGAACGAGAAGAGCAACGGCAAGCCATCGAAGAAAGTGCTGGCCAAACGCGCGGAAGACAAGGCGAAGAACAAAGAAAAGGCCAAGGTAAAAGTGCGCCATCGCGACGCCAAAAACGTCGGCAAACGCCGTCAGGCGAAGGCCAAACCGGCCGGCGACGCGGAATAACCACCGCCGCCTAAGAAAAAACCGCCTTTACAGGCGGTTTTTTTATGGGCGTTTACGGCTGCCCGTAGTGCGTGGCCAGGCGGTGCCCCTGCAGCCATTTATCCAGCTCGCGGAACTGCGCCTTCAGCTCGTCATTCTGCAAATGCGCCGGCGTTTGCGAGAAATAAAACTGGAACGCGACGCCCTGCTGGTTGCGCGCCCGGGCATCGGCCCCGGCCTGCAACAGCAGCAGCGCCAGGTGCGGCGCGTTAATCTTCGCCGCCAGATGCAGCGGAGTATCTCCCAGCCGATCGCTCAACGTGGTGTCCGCCCCGGCCGCCAGCAACAGCCGCAGCTGCTCCTCACGCCCGGCCAGCACCGCCGCCGCGAGCGGCGTGGCGCCGGTAACGGCATTACGCACGTTCACCAGCGCCCCTTTGGCCAGCAACAACCGCAGGTACTGCGCGTCTTGCAGCATCGCCGCGGTGTGCAGCGCGCTGTTGCCGTCCAGCCCTGCCGCCGCCGGGTCGGCGCCGAGATCCAGCAACGCCTGCACGCTACCCGGCTGCTGCGAAAGCACCGCCCACTGCAACAGCGTGACCTGCCGATCGCCCCGTTCGCGTAAGCGATCCTGCGTGGCCTGCGCATGGATACCCTGTGTATCGCCGCGCGCCACCGCCTGAGCCAGCGCCAGATTGCTGTGGCCGTCAAACGGTGAAATCTCCTGCCCCATCTGTTGCTCCTTAGCCATCATCAGTAAACCGGTCACCGCGACCAGCGCCAGTAAGGCTATCGCTATCGCCAGCGCCCACCGCAAGCGACGTCCTTCAGGCATTGGCCTTCGCCTCCCACGGCTTTTGTTCCGCCATCGAACTTATCACCTTGTCGATGCCGTGTGCCGTCAGGCTGCGATCCAGATGCTTGCTCGGCCGCCAGTCATCGATGCCGGTCAGAGTATCGTTATTGGCCAGGGTGATGTTGTGGCCAATGGCGTCCGGGATCAGCGAGGTCGATTCCTGGGTGCTGGTCAGCATGTCATATTGCTCGCTGTAGCGGCGAATGCCGCCGGCTTCGGCATCTTTCTTCGCCGCCGCCGGATCGATGCCCAGACGATTCAGGGTGTAATCCGACACCCCGGCCGCGTTGAAGGTGACCGCGACGGTGCCGGTCGCCAGCGCGGCGGTGGCCGCCAGACCACCGCCAAGCGAATGGCCGGCGATCACCAGCGCATCGCCGAAGGCCGCCTTGGCGCTTTTGGCTGCGGCAACCGCCTGATTGTACTGCACATCGTCATAGCCCGTCGCCTGCCGCACGTTGCTCAGCCAGTCGCGCCAGTCGTTGGTGCCGGCGAACGCCAACACATACTGCTTGTCGTTGCTGTAAATCCCAGCCTGGAAACCGCTGCCCGCGTCGTGCAGGCTGGCGGGATCGATGCCGAAACCGAGCAGCGCGCTATCGCTCAGGCGGTTGAACCCGGCAGCACCTTGGCCATTGAGTGAGTAAACGTCCTTGGCCAACAGCGCCAACGCATAATCCCCCTCCTGCGATTGCTGCCCTCGCGTCACGCCCGGCGCCGCCGCAGCCGTCGATGCCGCCGCTGAGATATCACCGACCAGCGTATTCAACAGAGCCTGCGCATTGAGCGTGTTCTGAGAGGGAGAGGCCACCGGCGCCGGATTTGCCGGCGCTGCCGTGGGCTGCGCCGCTGTCGCCGTCGCCGTCGCCGTCGCCGTTTCGGCAGCGGCGCGAGGTGTAGGGATCGCGGCCATCGAGGATACTGCAGAGGTAAAACTTAAAGGCATACTCATGCCGACTCCTTGTCGATAGACTTTTTATTTAGCACCTGAATAGGTGCTGATTTAGCTATCGGCAGGTCGGATGAGTTCTGTATCAGGAATGCTTATCTTTGTAAAGAATGTGATCCGCGTTCGGTTTTCGGCCGCCAAAAGCCAGAAAGGGAGCCGAAGCTCCCTGATTGACTGCGCCGCAAATTACAGGCTTTCGGTAAAGGTGCGGGCGATAACGTCGCGCTGCTGTTCCGGCGTCAAGGAGTTGAAGCGCACCGCATAGCCGGAAACGCGGATGGTCAGCTGCGGGTATTTTTCCGGGTGCTTGACCGCGTCTTCCAGTGTTTCGCGACGCAGCACGTTGACGTTCAGGTGCTGACCGCCTTCCACGCGCACGGTCGGCTGCATTTCCAGCGGCACTTCACGGTATTCGATCTGGCCCAGGTCGCTCACCGCGACAACCTGATCTTCCGCGTAGTTGGCCTTGGCGCACACGCAGCGAGCTTCCGCTTTTTCATCGTCCAGCAGCCAGAAAGAATTCACCAGCGCCTGGTCATTCGCTTTGGTAATTTGAATACCGGTAATCATTATGTTGCCTCCGTACAAGGGCGTAAAAATTCACGTCGTGAGAAAACCCAATTCTGGTTTCGGCCATTTGGTAAAACCATTGTTGTCTTGTTGTTCTGTATACCAGCCTGACCGGGCCAGTTCCTTGATTAAAGTCAATTTTTACCGGGTAGGCACAGAGCGTGAAGGGGCAAATTTATGTTTTATATCAATTTTCCCGCTGCGGCAAAAACCAATTATTTTTGTAAATTTTAAAAAATAATTGCATAAGACACGGCGGCGAGAAATGAAAAGCGGGTTTCGCTGCGCGTGCCGACACGGTAAGCTATAGCCCATGAATTGCTAAAGAAAACAAAGGAGAGCGTTTATGGCCACCTCCCTCACCTGGCATGACGTGATCGGCAAAGAGAAAGAGCAACCCTATTTTGTTGAAACGCTCGCCTTTGTTGCCGCTGAACGCCAGGCCGGTAAGACCATTTATCCACCGCAGAAGGACGTGTTCAACGCTTTCCGCTATACCGAGCTGGCGGACGTCAAGGTCGTCATCCTCGGCCAGGATCCGTATCACGGCCCCAATCAGGCGCACGGTCTCTCTTTCTCGGTGCGCCCCGGCGTACCGGCGCCGCCTTCGCTGGTGAACATGTATAAAGAACTGGCAACCGACATTCCCGGCTTCGAACGCCCGGATCACGGCTACCTGCAAAGCTGGGCCGAACAGGGGGTGCTGCTGCTCAACACCGTGCTGACGGTGGAAGGCGGCCGCGCGCACTCGCACGCCAACCTGGGCTGGGAAACCTTTACCGACAAAGTGATCGCCGCCCTGAACGAGAACCGTGAAGGCGTGGTGTTCCTGCTGTGGGGTTCGCACGCGCAGAAGAAAGGCAACTTTATCGACCGCAACCGCCACCATGTGCTGAAGGCACCGCACCCGTCGCCGCTCTCCGCGCACCGCGGTTTCCTCGGCTGCCGTCACTTCTCGCAGGCCAATCAGCTGCTGGAGCAGCAGGGGCTCACGCCGATCGACTGGATGCCGCGCCTGCCGCAGGCGTAATCCAGAGACAAAAAAGGCACCCTCGGGTGCCTTTCTTTATGCCGTTGCCGGGGCGACTACGCCTTGGCTTTGGAGACTGCAACCATCGCCGGACGCAGCAGGCGGCCGTTCAGCGTATAGCCTTTCTGCATCACCATCATCACGTGGTTCGGTTGGTGATCGGCGGATTCCATCATGCTCATCGCCTGATGCACTTCCGGGTTGAACGGCACGTTGACGTCGCCGACGATTTCGATGCCGTACTTGCGCACCACGTCCAGCAGCGATTTCAGCGTCAGCTCGATGCCTTCGATCATCGCGGCCAGTTCCGGGTTGTTTTTATCCGCCAGATCCAGCGCGCGCTCCAGGTTATCGATCACCGGCAGCAGATCGCCGGAGAATTTCTCCAGGGCGAACTTGTGCGCTTTCTCGACGTCCAGTTCGGCGCGGCGGCGGATGTTTTCCGCTTCCGCTTTGGCGCGCAGCAGGCTGTCGCGCTCATGCTGCTGAGCTTCCGCCAGTTGAGCTTCCAGTTCGGCGATACGCGCATCGCGCAGATCGACGCCTTCCGCCGCTTCCGGCAGCGTATCCTCGTGATGAGCGTGTTGTTCCATTTCTTCCGAGACTTGCTCGTTTGGCGTCTTCTGTTCTTTACTACTCATGAATATCTCCGCGTTTTAGCATTAATCTCGCAACTTGGCTTATTATGGGGATCAAAACCGGGGTTTCAAGTCAACCGGTCACAATGTGGGGCATAAACGGGTCCCGGTGAGGAAAATCACAACAAATGAATAAAAAATTCGCCTGTATTGGCATTGTTGGCCACCCGCGTCACCCTTCAGCGCTGGCAACCCACGAGATGCTGTTCCACTGGCTGGTCGCCCGCGGCTATTCGGTGATGGTCGAACGCCAAATCGCCCATGATTTGGGGCTGAAAGACGCCGTGACCGGCAGCCTGGCGGATATCGGCCAGCGGGCCGATCTGGCGGTAGTGGTCGGCGGCGACGGCAACATGCTCGGCGCCGCGCGCGTGCTGGCACGCTACGACATCAAGGTGATCGGGGTCAACCGCGGCAACCTCGGCTTCCTCACCGATCTCGATCCCGACAACGCCCTGCAGCAGCTGGCGGACGTGCTGGAAGGCGAGTACATCGACGAACAGCGTTTCCTGCTGGAAACCATCGTGCATAAAGAACACCAGCAGTGCCGCATCAGCACCGCCATCAACGAAGTGGTGCTGCACCCCGGCAAAGTGGCGCACATGATCGAATTCGAAGTGTACATCGACGATCGCTTCGCCTTCTCGCAACGCTCCGACGGCCTGATCATCGCCACGCCGACCGGCTCCACCGCCTACTCGCTCTCCGCCGGCGGGCCGATCCTCACCCCGTCGCTGGAGGCGATCGCGCTGGTGCCGATGTTCCCGCACACCCTTTCCGCCCGGCCGCTGGTGATCAACGGCGACAGCACCATCCGCCTGAAGTTTTCCCAGATCGGCAGCGATCTGGAGATCAGCTGCGACAGCCAGATCGCGCTGCCGATCCAGGAAGGCGAAGAAGTGCTGATCCGCCGCAGCGATTTCCACCTGAATCTGATTCACCCGAAGGACTACAGCTATTTCAACACGTTAAGCACCAAGCTGGGCTGGTCGAAAAAATTGTTCTAAAATCTGCGCCGGCCACTTTACTGTATATAAAACCAGTTTATACTGTATGAAACTACAGTTATGTGTTTATACACAGGAAGGTTCCCATGCTGGCGCAATTAACCATCAGCAACTTTGCTATCGTTCGTGAGTTGGAAATCGATTTTCAACCGGGTATGACGGCGATCACCGGTGAAACCGGCGCCGGCAAATCCATCGCCATCGATGCGCTGGGGCTGTGCCTCGGCAACCGCGCCGACGGCAACGTGGTGCGCCTGGGAGCCGCCCGCGCCGACATCTGCGCCCGCTTCTCGCTGGCGGACACCCCGTCTGCGCGCGAGTGGCTGGAACAGAACCAGCTGGACGACAGCAACGAATGCCTGCTGCGCCGGGTGATCAACGCCGACGGCCGTTCGCGCGGCTTTATCAACGGCACCGCCGTGCCGCTGTCGCAACTGCGCGAGCTGGGGCAACGCCTGATCCAAATCCACGGCCAACACGCCCATCAGCTGCTGCTCAAGCCGGAGCACCAGAAAGCGCTGCTCGACGCCTACGCCGACGAGCCCGCCCTGCTGGCGGCGATGAGCCAGGCCTACCAACGCTGGCACCAGAGCTGCCGCGAGCTGGCGCACCATCAGCAGCAGTCCATCGAGCGCGAAGCGCGCAAGCAGCTGCTGCAATACCAATTGAAAGAGCTGAATGAATTCGCGCCACAGGCCGGCGAGTTCGAACAGACCGACGCCGAGTACAAGCGCCTGGCCAACAGCGGCCAGCTGCTGACCCTCAGCCAGCAGACGCTGCAGCTGCTCGCCGACAGCGACGAGAACAACATGCTCAGCCAGCTCTACAGCGCCAAGCACCTGCTGCTCGAGTTGGCCGGGCTGGACGACAAGCTCAGCGGCCTACTGGACATGCTGGAAGAGGCCTCTATCCAGATCAGCGAAGCCAGCGACGAGCTGCGCCACTACGCCGATCGCATGGATCTCGATCCCAACCGCCTGCACGAGCTGGAACAGCGTCTGTCGCGCCAAATCAGCCTGGCGCGCAAACATCAGGTTGCGCCGGAGGAGCTGCCGCAGCTGCATCAGCAGTTGCTGGATGAACAGCAGCTGCTTTCACAGCAGGAAAGCGACCATGAACACCTGAACGAGGCGGTCACCCTGCATCACCAACAGGCGCTGGCGCTGGCAGAGCAGCTGCATCAGAAACGCCTGCATTACGCCGCCGAGCTGACCACGCTCATCACCGACAGCATGCAGGCGCTCTCCATGCCGCACGGCAAGTTCAACATCGATGTGCGCTTCGAACCGCAGCATCTGAGCGCCGAAGGGGCCAGCCGCACCGAGTTCTGCGTCTCCACCAACCCGGGGCAGCCGCTGCAGCCGCTGGCGAAGGTCGCCTCCGGCGGTGAGCTGTCGCGCATCGCGCTGGCCATACAGGTGATCACCGCCCGCAAGATGGAAACCCCGGCGCTGATCTTCGATGAGGTGGACGTGGGCATCAGCGGCCCGACCGCCGCCATCGTTGGCCGCCTGCTGCGCCAGCTCGGTGAATCCACCCAGGTGATGTGCGTGACCCACCTGCCGCAGGTGGCCGGATGCGGGCATCAGCACCTGTTCGTCAGCAAGCAGACCGACGGCACGGTCACCGAAACCCAGATGGCGCCGCTGGATAAACGCGCCCGGCTGCAGGAGCTGGCGCGCCTGCTCGGCGGCAGCGAAGTCACCCGCAATACGCTCGCGAACGCCAAAGAACTGCTGGCGGCATAAAAAAGCTCAACTTTTTCACTTTCCTGCGGTCTGACAGTGACGCTGTTGACCCGAAAGATATCTAAAGTGCGGCGCGGCGGCGATCTTAAGCCTCCTCAACGGCCTGAAACCGGCCAAGCGCTTGAGGTGCTGAAAGAAAGCCAACGCGTCGCAACTTGAAAGATGAAGGGTATAAAGGTTTCCAACTGCCGCAAGGTCTATTATCATCGGCATCCTATGCCCTAAAGGAATGTGATTACTATGCGCTGTAAAACGCTGACTGCCGCCGCTGTAGTTCTTGTGATGCTGACTGCAGGCTGTTCTACTTTTGAAAAGGTGGTTTATCGTCCTGACATCAACCAGGGGAACTACCTGACGTCGACCGACGTGGCGAAAATTCAGAAAGGGATGACCCAGCAACAGGTCGCTTACACATTGGGCACCCCAATGCTGCAAGACCCGTTCGGGACTCAGACGTGGTTCTATGTGTTCCGCCAGCAGCCTGGCCATGAAGACATCACCCAGCAGACGCTGACGCTGACCTTCGACAGCGCAGGCGTGTTGACCGATATCCAGAACAAACCGGCGCTGACCAAGTAATCGGCGCCGCCCGCTCTTCCGGCCCATGAGGGGGCATGATGTTCCTCATGACAGTCGCAGGCTGCAACGCGGAAGAGAAAAATCAGTTTCAGATGACTAGTCCTGCTATAGGTTGACACTTTTC